>CAVKBP010000119.1:0-7827 GCA_963654395.1 Ruminococcus sp. CAG:382 | reverse complement strand
TAATATGACTGCTGCTTGCGCTCCAAACCAGCACCCGTTGCCTGCGCTCGTAGCTTATGCTCCAGAACTTCATTCTCGCACATAAAAAACTTCCCCGGTTCTGGGGGAACCGGGGATGAGTAGAGGGGATAGAAATATAGTCAAATATAAGGATTTATGGAGTTATCCTTATATCTTTGTGTAATGTAACTTGCAAAAGCGTTCAAACTCAATCAAACAAATTCAATTTCTCTTGCAATTGAGTATATTATAGCACATTATTTCCGTCAATCAACAGATTTTTTGCAATTTTTTAAAGAAAATCAGTATTTTTTGTCGAATTTCTGTCATTTTTTGTGACATTAGCTGTCAAGATTATTTAATTTCTCTTTATATAGCATTGCGGTATGTGTTATTGCCAGTCCGCCCTCTCCTGTTTCCTTGAGACATGCCGGCATGTCATTGCCGATTCTTCTCATTGAATCTATAACCTCGTCAGCGGGAATTACGCTTTTTATTCCTGCCATTGTCATCTGTGCCGCCGTAATTGCATTGACAGCTCCTGCAACATTTCTTTTAATACATGGAACCTCGACAAGTCCACACACCGGATCACATGTAAGACCAAGCATGCTCTTTAACGCAAGAGCCAGAGCATTGGCACAGCCTGCGCTGTCTGCGCCCTGCATGTAAGCCAGTCCCGCTGCCGCCATTGCGCTTGCTGAGCCGATTTCTGCCTGACAGCCGCCTGCTGCTCCTGCTATTGACGCATTTTCAGCAATCACCGCTCCAATTCCGGCTGCAATCAATAACGCCTTCACACATTCGTCCTCCGGTATTCCAAAGCATTTTTCATATGACAGAAATACTGCCGGAATAACGCCGCATGATCCGGCTGTCGGCGCAGCAACGATTCGTTTCATACATGCATTTGACTCGCCCATCTTCAGTGCCTTCTCCATCACCAGACCTATGAAGCCGCCACATATATTTTTTCCTGCCTCATTATAAATGTGCATTTTATCCCCGTCACCGCCTGCCATCCTGCTCGGTGACTTCAGTTGTTTTTCGTAGAGCGCGTCTGCATTCTTCATTGCCTCATACATCTGTTTCATCTGTGCAAATACATCCCGCTCAGACATAAGCTTATCATGCGCCTGCCCTGTAAGAACGACCTGCCACATTTCCTGTCCGTTGTCTGCGCTTAGCTTAACAAGGTCGCTGATTGAATGATACTCTGCCATAAATCCTCCTGTTTCCACTTTTTTATTTGTTCAAATCCTGAACATTTTCATTTTAAATTAAATGCCCTATTACTCCATGCCAAGATAAGTCACCTTTATGACACCCTCTGCGTGTCTCAGCCACTTAATTCCCTCCTCAGGCACTTCCTGGTCGCACTCAAGCACCATAACCGAATTACCGCCTCTGACAGCCCTGTAAAGCTGCATAGTCGCTATATTGACAGATTTATGTGCAAGCATAGAAGTAACCTCTGCAACATGTCCAGGCTGATCCATGTTGTGGACAACAAGTGTCGGGTAATCTCCTGAAAAATTGGTTGAAATCCCATCAATCTGCGCAATATTAATTCTCGAGCCTCCAAGCGACTCACCAACAACCTCTAACTTCTTGCCTGTTACCGAAGTAAGCAGCAGTTGTGCAGTATTAGGGTGCGCCTCCCTTAATGTCGATTCTCCAAATACAACTTCTATCCCCTGTTTCCCTGCTATCTCAATACTGTCTGGAATTCTCATATCATCAGGCTTCATGCCAAGAAGTCCGGCAACAAGCGCCTTTCTTGTACCATGCCCTTTTCCTGTCGCCAGAAACGAACCATATAGAAGAATTTCTGCTCTTGAAATCTGCTCTCCCATAAGCTTTCCAGCAATATATCCAATCCTGACCGCTCCGGCTGTGTGCGAGCTCGATGGACCGACCATTACCGGTCCTATTATGTCAAATATATCCATAATTATTCCTCTTTCCATATTTACAAAGCATTTGTCAAAAAATGCCACCGCTCCCTATATAGAAGCGATGGCACCTTTGCTATCTTTATCTTTAGAATACTATTCTGGCAGTTTTTTGTAAACTGTTAAATGCATTGTCGTAAAACTTGCCAGACCACCTATTGCATTAGATATTGGCTCAGCAATAAATACTCCCTCGACGCCAAATCCCACCATCGGAAGTATTATTGTCAGCGGCACAACGATTATAACCTTCCTGAAAAGTGAGAAAAATACGGCTCTCTTAGCACATCCCAGTGCTGTAAATGTTGACTGTCCCACGAACTGGAATGACATGAAGAAAAATCCAAAGAAATACATTTTTAATGCATGCTCTCCCAGACGAATCAATTCTTTATCATTTGTGAATAATGACAGAATCTCTTTAGGAAATGTAATTACAGCCAGCCACGCTACAAGCATATACATAAAGCCTATTGCTGCAGTAAATCTTATCGCTTTTCTGACTCTATCATACTGCTTTGCGCCATAATTATATCCCAGAACCGGCTGCGCGCCGCCTCCCAGTGTACTTCCCGGAACTGAAAGAATTTCCCTTACTGAATTAATAACTGTCATAATTCCAACATACACATCTCCGCCGTACATGTGCAGCATTTTGTTGCACACAACCTGCACAAGACAGTTAGTTCCCTGCATTACAAATCCAGCTATTCCAAGAGATGTAATCTTTCTGACCATGCCTGCCTTAAGAATCAGATTTTTCTTTCTGATATGGTAAAATGTTTTCTTTCCGGCAAAAAAGCTTACAACCCATACAAATGAAACCCCTTGGCTTATTACTGTTGCTACCGCCGCGCCATATACTCCCATATGTAACCCATATATGAATATTGGATCAAGAATGAGGTTAATAATTGCGCCAAGCATAACCGTCAGCATACCTTTTTTCGGATATCCCTGTGCATTAATGAATCCGTTGAGCCCTGTAGAAAGCACCGAAAACACAGTACCCAGAAGGTATATCTTAAGATACTGGTCAGCATACACATAGGTTTCATCGCTGGCACCGAACAGGTAAAGCACCGGTCTTTTAAAAATGTAGCACAAAACCATAAGCAACAGAGAAATAATCGTAAGTAAAGAAACAACCTGTCCTAATATAAGCTCTGCCTTATCCTCTTCCTTTGCGCCTCTTGCCATAGAAAAAAGTGGCACACCGCCTGTTGAAAACAGATTAGTAAATGCTGCAACCAGTGTGGTGATAGGAAATACCAGCCCGATTCCTGTTAAAGCATTACTTCCGATTACAGGCAGATGCCCGATGTATATACGGTCAACAACATTATACAGAATCTGTATAAGCTGTGCGACCATAAGTGGAATAGCCTGATTAATAACATTTTTCCAGACTCTTCCCTGTGAAAAATCACTTTGCATTACTATGCCTCATCACCTGAATGCTCTGCAACATCTTCAGTTTCCACAATAATATCGTCTGTTGCACTATCTGTGACACTTTCTGTAGTACTATCTGTACTATTATCTGTTGTGCCATCTGTTATGGCTGTATCCGAACCAACCTCAGAAGCAGCATCTGTTGTGTCGGCTGAAGCATTTTCACATGTGTCAGTAGAAGCAGAAGACTTACCTTCTGTCTTGCTCTTATAACCAGCTACAACTTCTCCAGCAATCTCTCCAAGCTTATTTCCTGCAAATTTAATACCTTTTTCCGCGGTTTTTGCAGCTTTAACAGCTTTCTTGTCGATTTCCTTTTCCTTAACAAATGTAGATGCCTTATCTGCCATGTTATTAGTAGCATCTACTGCCTTTCCAACCCCATTTAAAAACTTTTCCTTGTTAATCAGACTCATAGCCAAGCTCCTTTCCCTGCTGTTGACAAAACAGCACTGCCTTATAATAATTTTTAATATTTCAGCATTATAACTGAATTTATCTTGTCCGTATTTAATGATATTATACACCCATTTTCGATTTTGTAAAAATGTGTTTTAACTTTATCATCTTTCAGAAGTTCTTTGCGGTATTCAATGCTTACATAATTGAATTGTGCGCCATCATAATATTCCTCTGGCATTACCTCGTAAGCGGCATCCAGATAACTTATATTATGCATGTGTCCGAGGCAATCCACATCTCTTCTTAATATCTTATATGGAATCTCAATATAATCAGTATCCGGAAGCTCCACTTTGCCTATCTTTTCTGAAAACATGCGTCTTTCTGGCTCTGATTCATATCTGTCCATAACCTCCGGCGTAATTCTTACTGGTCTTCTTCTGTTAATGTCCATATATATCCATCTAGATGTGGCAATAACAATAACTTCACCGTTCTTATCAGTAATTTTAAAATCCCTTTCTGCAAAGAGCTTATCCACTGATGTTGACCATGTATATACACTTAACTCGTCATTATAGACAGGTCTTTTAATAATCTGCATTTTCCAGTTCAAAACAACCCATGCACAGCCAGTTTCATTGATTTCGTTAAGTCCAAGCCCCACTGTTGCTGAATGCAGCCCTGCGATATCCTCCAGAATAGCAAGAAGTGCTTTATTAGTAGCCATATTCCCCATTCCGCAATCTTCAAGCCCAATTCTATAAGTGTGATTAAATACCATAACAACCTCACAACTTTCTCATAATACTTCGTTCAATAATTATACATTCACTCGGCACATAACTCAAGCATTTCAGTCCAGAATTGTATTATTTCAATCTGGAATTGTACTGTTATTTCCACTCAAAATTGTACTATTATTTTCATCTCGAATTGTAGTATGATTTCAATCAAGAATTGTAATATCCAATCAAACGAAACACAATATGTTGTAAGAATGTTTCACATGAAACACAAACTATTGTTCTATTCTTGATTTGAGTTGTTTTATATTTAAGTACTACTATAACAATTTCTGGATAAATATCCCATTTATTTACTTGTATTTCTAACTACATATGCCAATAAGATTCATGCAGCCTGCTGTGCCAGCGTTTTGAATATACATATCAAAAATTCTCTGCTTATTTTATTACGCATTTAAAGACGCGCTGTAATGAGTAACACCATTGTATTTGATATGTATATTAAAAATAGTCTTTGATTTTGCTCTACTACAGCGTTTCATAAATAACTATCCCAAAACGCTGAATGTTTTTTAAATTTGCATATCAAAAACGCAGGCGTAGTTGGCTACGGTGAGGCTTTGGGGAATGTGCAGTCATAAAAGCAGACAAGTTATTTGGATAGTTATTTAGAAATCGCTGTACTAGTTATATATTAAACACTGAACTATGCTTTATTTTATTACTTAATATTGCTAAACTTTGCTTTCGATTTAACACTCCAGTCATACATATAATGTCAATTGATTTTAGTATTCTGGTCATTATTCAATGAATGAACTTAATTCACTTTTTTATGATATTTTATAACATGAAATTACAATGTTTAAAAATGAACTGAGTTCAAAGTAATATATATTTATTTTTTTACATATTCATTATGCACTCTGCCTATATTACTAATTAAATTTTGAACTCAGTTCATTTTTCGACATAACCTTACGATTCATAACAATAAAATCAGTTCTGAAAAATATTATATATTTCCTGCACTATGTTTTTAGCTTGAACATAGTTCATTAATTCAATTAAAATCCTGAGCTCATTTCTCTTCTCGACATAAAAAATCACAACATAAAACATTGAACTAAGTTCAGATTGTTATCATATATTCTCCTTATTATTTCACATCTTCCTGCCCACACTTCCTAAATTTAAGATTTTGAACTTGGTTCACTTTTTTTAACTGAAATTCACAATATTTGACAATAAAATAAGTTCAGAATGATATTATGTATACTCTTCATAGCGTCTTTTTATTGTAATCAATTCACTAATCAAATTAAAGGCTCTGAACTGGATTCTCCTTTGAAAGCATAATTTGTTATATGTAATAATCAACTACATTTAATATCATACATATTCCTTCTTCTTTTCTCTTTGAATTTAATTTCCGCTTTCGATTAAATACTTTGAACTCAGTTCACTTTTTTTGACAAAATTGACTATATTAATTAACTATATATTGCAATGAACTACTACCTTGAATCCAGTTCACTTTCTCGACAAGAATTTAGAATTATAAAAGTGAACTCAGTTCAAAATATATAAGATATATAGCAAAATTAATGAACTGAGTTCAAAGATTTTTCCAAAAATGAATTGAAAAGAATTCTAAATGATGTATAATTAACATATACTAAACAGGAAAGGAAATACAATGTCAGAAGTAATTAGTTTAATTAATGAAAAAGGTGGAGTAGGTAAATCTACATCAGCAATTACTATTGCACAGATTCTAGCCATTTCAGAATACAAAGTTTTGTTGATTGACCTTGATCCACAGATGAACACAACTAAAATGTTTGGTCAGTCCGAAGCTAATCCCGATGCAGATTATGAACACTTGTTTTGTGTTAAACAAAAAACCAAAGAAGCTGTCATGAATTTCATAACTGCTACAGATTATAATAACATATCAATTCTTGCAGCCTCCAGAGAGCTTAATACTCTTATATATAAGATATATGACAGGATGAAAGAGATTAATGTAGAGCTTTATCTCAGATATAATCTTAATCTGATTAAAGATGAATTTGATTACATAATAATTGATAATTCACCATTTAAATCTTATCTTACTTCATGCGCTATGTGTGCAAGTGATAAAATCATCACACCTATATGCGTTGATAATTTCTCTTACGACGGACTTATGTCTCTTTTTGATACTATAGAAGAGCTTAATGATAAATATGCCTTAAGTATAGAATTTGCCGGCATTTTTATGACTCGTGTAGCCGGACGGACAACTCTTTTCCGTCAGATGTATGAAAGCTATGAAAATATGTTCGGTGATAGATTCCTTCCAATTTCAATCAGGAATTGTATAGCTGTTAATGAATCTAACACAACATTTGAACCTTTGCTGACATATGATAAAAAATGCCCTGCAGCACTTGATTATGTTGAGCTGGTTAATTATCTTGGATTAATGGATACAAAGCATTACCGCAAGCTCGCTAAATATCTGAAAGGAGAGAAGTAGCAATGGCAAAGAAATCATTCAGCGCTGGAGCAACTAAGTCTGGCGTTCTTAACAACGAGGGTGGAGAGAAGCTCCGTGAAATACAGGCTAAAGCCCAATATAACTTTAAATACATTCCTAAAGAAAAGATTATTCCCAACCCTAAGAATGAGCAATATTCACAGGATGGCATAGAAGCTCTTAAAGAAAGCATTCTTATCAATGGGCTGCGTCACAATCTGTCAGTCTTATATGACGCTGAAACCGACCGCTACAGGCTTATATCAGGTGAAAGAAGATACCATGCAATATGTCATATGACTGATAAGGAATACCGTGATAATTTTCCTGCGGGCATACCATGTAAGATTGAAAAATCCGATATTAACGCAATCGATGAAGAGATTATGCTTATATCAGCCAATCATGATGTAAGAGAATCAAGCATGGAAGTGAAAAGATGGGAAGTCAGCCGCTTATTAGAGCTTTATGAAGCTAAAAAATTAAAGGGTGAAATTAAAAATATTCATGCGGAAATCGCTAACCAGCTCAATATTTCAGAAAGACAGGCTAGAAAATATACAACAGCCGAGAAGCTTATTCCTGAACTTTCTGAACTACTCAATTCTAATGGAATTGACTTAAATCAGGCTGATAAATTCGGTAAACTGGACGAAGATGCCCAGAAAACAATTCTTTCTATCATACAGAAAAATGGAACTATAGAAAATGCAGAATTCCAGTCTATTAAGAAGCTTTC
>CAVKBP010000118.1:0-7855 GCA_963654395.1 Ruminococcus sp. CAG:382 | reverse complement strand
TAACGGAACAATAAGGGCAATGCTTGATGGTACTGTATTCAGGGCACCAATTATTGTTAAAGGCATTGAGCCATATGTAAAGACATGGAAGAAGCCAATCACAATTGCAAGACATGCATATGGTGATGTATATAAGGCTTCTGAGATGAAGGTATCAGAGGCAGGTAAGGCAGAGCTTGTATTCACTAATGAAGCTGGTGAGGAGACAAGAGAGCTTATCCATAATTTCAAGGGCGCAGGTGTGCTTCAGGGAATGCATAACCTGAATGGTTCTATTGAAAGCTTTGCAAGAAGCTGCTTTAACTTTGCTCTTGAGACAAAGCAGGATCTCTGGTTTGCAACTAAGGATACAATCTCTAAGAAGTATGACCATACATTTAAGGATATTTTCCAGGAGATATTCGATGCAGAATATAAGGATAAGTTCGAAGAAGCAGGAATTACATACTTCTACACACTTATCGACGATGCAGTTGCAAGAGTTATCCGTTCAGATGGTGGATATATCTGGGCATGCAAGAACTATGACGGTGATGTCATGAGTGATATGGTTGCCACAGCATTTGGTTCACTTTCAATGATGACATCAGTTCTTGTATCACCTAACGGATACTATGAATATGAGGCTGCACATGGAACAGTCCAGAGACACTATTATAAGCATCTTAAGGGTGAGGAGACATCTACTAACCCTATTGCTACTATATTCGCATGGACTGGAGCTTTAAGAAAGAGAGGAGAGTTAGATAATATTCCAGAGCTTGGAAAATTCGCTGACACTCTTGAGCGTGCATGCATTAAAACTATTGAAGATGGAAAGATGACTAAGGATCTTGCTCTTATCACAACAATGGAGAATCCTGTAACTCTTAATACACAGGATTTCATCAGTGCAATAAGACAGACTCTTGAAGGACTTCTTTAAAAGAAGTCCGGATTTTCCAATTATTCCGGAGGGGCGTTATGTCGCATTTAATGGGTATATCATTTAGAAGCATGAATGTAAGCCAGCTTGTTATATGGTTTTTCATATATAGCTTTCTTGGCTGGTGCATGGAATGCGTAGTTATCAGAAAGCAGCTTGGATACTGGGAAAACAGAGGCTTTGCCAGGCTGCCCTTCTGTGTAATATACGGATTCGGAACGCTGATTGCTTTTAATATTTTCAAGCCGATTGAGCATAATTATATTGCACTTTACATATTTGGATGTGTGTGTGCCACAGCATTCGAGTATCTTACAGCACAGGTTATGTTAAAGCTGTTTGGTGAGGTGTGGTGGAATTATGATCATCTTAAGTTTAATTACAAGGGCATCATATGCTTACAGTCAACACTTGGCTGGGGCTTTGTTGCCGTATTCATATTCGGATTTTTGAATAAATTTGTGGAGCGTTTTGTATTCTCAATCGATTATAAAATTGCCAGTGTTATGGCAGTTATTCTTCTCTTTTCATATACTGCAGATTTTATGCACAGCTTTTCAGAAAGCATTAATCTGCAGAATATGGATGTTAAAGCAGAGATGAGAAAGTTTATTAAGATGTTTCACAGATAAGCAGCATCTTATTAGACAATTGATTCGGGGATAATTATATGTTTTTTAAAAAGTTACGGAACAACTTTAGTCTTTTAATTGACAGCAGCAGGCATGTATGGACATTTGAAGCAGCATACAAGCTTGTTGCTTTTGCTGTTATATTCCCGGTTGTCTTGCTGGCAGTCAATCTGCTTATGAAGGTTACAGGGGTGAGCTATCTGACGAATGAATATATCCAGAGGGCAGCTACACATCCTATTGTCATAATTGCAATCTTTCTGGCAATAAGCGCATTTGTATTCTATTGCACCTACGAGATGACCTTTCTTTCTGTATGCTTTGAAACGAAAAGAAGATCCTGTAATGCGTCTATAGTTGATATATTCTATAACTCCTATAAGATATTCGGAAGAGTTTTCAAGCCGGGGCATGTCGGTTTAAGTATATTCTATTTTATATCAATAGTGGCTTCCAATATTACGGTAGGATTTAATGTGTTATATAGTGAAACCAACACGAATCTTATTAAGGCTTATGTCATTAATAACCACTGGTATGTCAAAGCTGCCGTTATATTGGTATTCATTATAATATATGCAGGTGTGATCCCGGGAATATATGCAATGAATATATGCATCATGGAGGGAACAGGATTCAGGCAGGCATATAAGAAAAGCGCGAAAATGGTAAGAAAGCATCCGGTAGGAACACTTTCAGCACTTGTTATATACAATCTATTTATCGTTGCTGTCATCGCGGTAACTTATATCCTGATTTCTGTTGTTTTAGTGGCAGGAGTTAAGCTGCTTAATATGGCATACCTTGGAAATGCGATTTTTCTGTCAGCGTTGAGGACAGAAAGATTCATTATAAAATGTATTCTTGTATGTGTGGCAATTCCTTTGTCTTATTCAGCTATTTCGCATATGTATTACAGATATACGGACATGGATGATATAACATTTGAATTCATAGATATACAGGAGGGACCGGCAAGACGCCGTAGGATAATATACAGTGTAATCATAGCAGCAGCGGTCATAGCGGATTCATGTTATCTGCTGGTTACATTTAATAACAATCCCTTTGAAAATGTTGCCATATTCCATGAAACTAAGGTTATGGCGCACAGGGGTGCCTCCAAAGAGGCACCGGAGAATACACTGGCGGCCTTTCAGAAGGCAATTGATGACATGGCAGACTATATTGAGCTTGATGTCCAGCTAACTGAAAGTGGTGAGGTTGTTGTAATGCATGATTCTAATGCTTACAGAACCACCGGAGTTGATGCCAATATAGTTGAAATGAGTTATAATGATATTAAGAAGCTTGATGCCGGTTCGTGGTTTTCTGAGGAATACGCCGGGGAAAAGGTGCCATTGTTAAAGGATGTCCTGGAGCTTGCGCAGGGAAAGATTAAGCTTAATATTGAGCTTAAGCCGGCAGATAATGGTGCAGAGCTTGCAAGACGCACAGTGAGGCTTATAGAAAAATACAATATGGTTAACGACTGTGTCATAACATCCTTTAGTAATTCAGTATTACAGGAGGTTAAGTCCTGCAATCAGGATATTAAGGCGGGCTATATATTATCGGCTGCATATGGGGATTTCTATGGAATGGAGCAGGTGGATTTTTTCAGTGTAAATGCTGCATTTTTATCAAAAAGAACTATAGATGCAATCCATAATTCCGGTAAGCAGGTATATGCATGGACAGTCAATAATAAAGATGCAATCAAGAACCTGACTAATAAAGGCGTAGATGGCATTATAACTGACAATCCGGTGCTTGCAAGGGAAACAATATATTCAAGAGATACATCAGAAGCTATTATTAACATGATAAGGTATGTGTTTAACCAGTAGAATGGGGGTGTATGTATGGAAAGAGGCATAGGAACTTCAAGAGGAATAGGCATAGGACAAGTTCTTATTGTCCGTAACAGTAATGCGGTTGTGAACCGGGAAACTCACTATGATTCACAGGAAGAAAAGAAAAGATTCTTTGAGGCAAGAAAGACATTTATAGAACAGACGGAAGAGCTGCTCTCCGGACTTGAGAAAAAGCTCGGTGAGTCTGACAAGGATGCACTTGTGCTTAAGAACCAGATATATCTTGCTAAGGATATGACAACAGAAAATGAGGTTGTCGCTGCAATTGATAATAATCATATATGTGCAGAGGCAGCATTTGATGATGTGTGCAATAAGCTGGCAGCGCTATTTTCTTCAATGGACAATCCGGATATGCAGCAGCGTGTCACTGATATCCAGGACATGAGAGAAAGAATGATACAGATAATGCAGGGAACGAAAGCATTTGACTTAACTAAGCTTCCTGACAATACTGTTATTGTTGCTGACGAGATTAAGCCATCCATGACAGCTTCTATGGATATAGCACATGTGGCTGGAATTATCGCTGAAAAGGGTGGTGATACGGCACATGCTTCAATTCTTGCAAGAGCACTGGAGATACCGGCAGTGCTTAGCGTTAAGGGGATTCTTGAAAAGGTAAAGGATGGAGATTCTATAATAATAGACGGAGCGTATGGTGAGGTTTTCATCAATCCGACACAGCGGACTTTGTCTATATATGAGAAGAAGAAAAAGAAATACGAAGAACATATAGAGGAATTAAAGACATTTATTAATAAGAGCACAGAGACGGCGGACGGCAGGAAGGTCATGCTTGCCGCCAATATCGGAGGTGCTGATGAGGCTGCAAAGGCTGTTAAGGCAGGTGCCGAGGGAGTAGGACTTTTCAGGACAGAATTTCTGTTCCTTAACAGGAACGCACTGCCGACAGAGGAAGAGCAGTTCGAGGAATATAAGAGGGCAGCAGTGCTGACTAAGGGAATGCCGCTTACGATAAGAACACTGGATATCGGAGGTGACAAGGATATTCCGTATATGGGACTTACTAGAGAAAATAATCCGTTCTTAGGATACCGCGCGATACGCTTCTGCCTTGACAGAGTTGATATATTTACAAGCCAGCTTCGCGCAATACTTCGTGCGAGCGCGTATGGAACGGTAAGGATTATGATTCCTATGATTACATCCGTTAACGAGGTAAGACAGGTTAAGGAAATGATTAAGAAGATATGCACTGACCTTGACCGGAAGGGAATTAAATACGACAGGGATATACAGGTTGGTGTTATGATTGAGACTCCGGCGGCGGCTGTCATGGCTGATGTGATAGCAAAGGAGGTTGATTTCTTCTCGATTGGAACGAACGACCTCACGCAATATACTATTGCAGTAGACAGATGCAATGAAAATGTGGCATATCTGTATTCTGCATTTAATCCGGCAGTGCTAAGGCTTATAAGAAAGATAATTGAATGCGCCCACAATGCAGGAATTGAAGCCGGAATGTGCGGTGAGGCGGCAGCTAATGCAATGATGGCACCGATGCTTTTATCCTTCGGGCTGGATGAATTCTCGGTATCGACAGGAAAGGTATTAGAGACGAGAAAGACAATTGCCGGATGGACCCTTAAGGAGGCAGGGCTTGTTACGGATAAGGTCATGGCAATGGCTACAGAAAAGGAAGTAACAGATTATCTTAGTGATTACTTATCAGAGAGGAAAATAAAGTAAAAGGAATTATATATGGCAGTTTATGAGACAGATGAGATTGTAGAGAGAGTTATTCTGGTTGGCGTGGCATTTGACACAGATGATGATACAGAGCGCTCCTTAGATGAGCTTGGGGAGCTTGCAAGGACAGCAGGGGCAGTAACGGTCGGAAGAATGATTCAGACGAGAGAAAACTTTCATCCGGCAACATATATCGGAAAAGGAAAGCTTGAAGAATTAAGGCTTATGCTTGATGAGCTTGATGCAACAGGAATCATATGTGATGATGAGCTTAGTCCTGCCCAGTTTAAGAATCTTGAGGACGAGCTTGGAATCAAGGTTATGGACAGAACTATGGTTATTCTTGATATATTTGCTGCAAGGGCAACATCAAGCGAGGGCAAGATACAGGTTGAGATGGCACAGCTTAAATACCGCTCAATAAGACTTGCAGGCTTTGGTACATCCATGTCAAGGCTTGGTGGCGGAATTGGAACGAGAGGTCCCGGAGAAAAAAAGATTGAGACAGACAGACGAATTATAAGGGACAGGATATCAAAGCTTTCCGCAGACCTTAAGGATATGAAGGAGCACAGGGATGTCCAGAGAAGCAAAAGGGCTAAGACCTCAACACCTGTTGCAGCTATTGTTGGATATACCAATGCCGGAAAGTCAACGCTTCTTAATAAGCTGACCGATGCCGGGGTGCTGTCCGAGGATAAGCTTTTTGCAACACTTGATCCGACCACCAGAAATATGGAGCTTCCTAATGGAGAGAAAATACTTCTCACTGATACAGTCGGATTCATAAGGAAGCTGCCACATAATCTTATAGAGGCATTCAAGAGTACACTTGAAGAAGCGAAATATGCGGATATCATAGTCCATGTGGTTGATGTGTCTAATCCGGATTACGTACAGCAGATGTCAACTGTATATGCAACACTCAAGCAGTTAGGTGTTGAGGAAAAGCCTGTTGTCACATTATTCAACAAATGTGATGTCTTACCGGAAGCTCCGGCGGCAAAGGATTTACATGCAGATTACACCTATAATATATCTGCTGTAAGAGGCAGCGGCATAGAAGCATTTAAAGAGTGCCTGCAGGAGATTATCCTTAAGAGCAGAATAAAGATTGAGCGCGTATTTCCTTATAGTGAGGCAGGTAAGATACAGCTTATAAGGCAGTTCGGACAGCTTGAAAGCGAGGAATATACGGAAGCTGGAATTAAGGTATCAGCTTATGTGCCTAAACAGATAGAAGGGAAATTGTAATTATGAATCTGATAGCGACAATAGATAAGAACTGGGCAATTGGAAAACAGGGACAGCCGCTTGTCAATATTCCGGAGGATATTAAGCTTTTCAGAATGGAGACAGCCGGAAAGGCTGCGATTATGGGAAGAAAGACATATGAACAGATACCAGACCGGATGACACTTATGGATAGGTTTAATATTGTACTTACCCATGACACCTCATATAAGAAGGAGGGAATTGTAGTTGTACATTCTGTTGAAGAGGCACTGGAAAAGGCTGCGGCGTACAAATCAGAGGATGTGTATGTAATCGGTGGAGAGTCAGTATTTAAGCAGTTCCTGCCATATTGTGATGTGGCGCATATAACGAGTGTTGATTATAAGTATGATGCAGACGCGCATTTTCCGAATCTTGATAAGCTGCCGGAATGGAGAGTTACACAGATGAGTGAGGAGCATACATATTTTAACTTGTGCTATGAATTCAAAAAATACTGTAGAATGACATATTAATATCAGTCCCACCAGATTATGAAGACATGTAATCTAGTGGGATTGTTTTGCATCTATGAAGCAATATTTATGAATATACGATATAGGTGCTGTAGCGGAATTTGCGCAGCTTCTGTTCCAGCTTGACAGCATTGGAAAGCTGCCTGAAAGCACCTGCCTGAACCTTGTAATAGTCATCCTCATATAGTATAAATGCTGGAAAACCCTCAATAAGTAAGGAATTAAGCATACGGTCTGCGTTATCCTTATTGCGGTAAGCGCCGACCTGGACACGGTAAAGTGGCTCTGGAATATGACTATCATTGCAGTCACATAAAGACCTGTCTGGGGAAACAGTCTTTTGATTAAGTGCTGCCGGTGTGATTTCAATGGATTTGGCAGAATCTGATTTCACAGATGAAGCTTTATACGAAGCAGCCTGTGTTGTATTATTGTCTGTCTTGGGTGTTATGCCAAGAGTCTTAAGAATACCATCAGCTATGCCATTGGCAGTCTGGTCGAAGTTCTTGTCAAAGGTTTCATTGTCCTTATCATTATTGATAAATCCGGCTTCTACTAAAACTGCAGGCATTTTCGTGCGCTTAAGAACAACGAGATTAGGGCGCTCGGTAATTCCAAGATTCTTAAAGCCTGCTTTTTCAAGTTCAGAATTAATGTTGTCAGCCATCTGTGCTTTAATACCTGAATTATTGTAAACCAGAGTCTCTACGCCGGTGTATTTGTTAGGCGCAGGTGATGAATTCCTGTGGATTGAAACAAAATAATCAGCATTTGCATTATTGGCATCAGAGGCCTTTTTAAAAGGTGTCTCGTATTCGTCGGTAGTGCGGGTATATACTACATCAATACCATTCTTTTCTAATATATCACCAACTGCGAGAGCCAGCTTCAGGTTATCGTCCTTTTCAGCTCTGCCATTATATGTTGCACCGTAGTCGCTTCCGCCGTGCCCTG
>CAVKBP010000117.1:0-7951 GCA_963654395.1 Ruminococcus sp. CAG:382 | reverse complement strand
ATATTCTTTTTTGTCAATACAATTTCGGCACTTTTTTATATTAGTGCCAAAATTGCTCTTCTCTTGTAATGGTTTTCATATATCCACCCGCTTTCAAGAGTTTAATTTTTTCATTTTTTGAAAGCGGCACGCTTTGTTGACTAACATAACATATTATTGTATATCTATATACACAGATGAAGGAGGATAGTTTAGATGAGATTTGATACGAGGGATAAGAAGCCCTACATATGGAACATTGCCATTCTGTCTATAGTGGCGGCGGTTTTAGTGGCAGTATTCATTATTCTTGGCGCTGAAAAGCATGCGCTGCATATAGCTATAGTATTCGACATATTCTACATTGGAGTTATCGTCCTGCTGGTGCGTGCAGTTCTTGAGCAGTCCAAATATAATCCGTATTCCTACAATACCATTTATTATATAGGCTTTGCGTTATTCGTTGTGTCTGTATTAATAACGACTTTGATTCTGACATTCAGGTTAGCGGCAGGACATTTCCTGACAGGACAGGATTTCAGGCAGATTATAACCGGTCTTAGTGACTCGGCGAGAGTATATATGTATCTGTCCTGCCCGCTTATAGTCGTGGTGTCTGTTTCACTGTGCATATCCAATCTTGCACTTATAAGGCATGAGGGCTTCGGCTTTGCAAATGTGCTGGGAATTATTCTGTCGTTTCTTTTAGTCGGAGGAGAAGCTTTTCTTATATTCGGAGATGTTGATATATCCGGCAGTGCAGAGTATATAATGCACCGCGAACTTTTTATGAATACATTTGCAGCAATATATCTGTACTTCGAGTGCATGGTGCTCGGGGTAATGCTTACAAACCTGCTTATTGCGACATATAAGCCAAATGCGGATATAGATTATATTATTATTCTCGGCTGTGCCATAAAAAAAGACGGAACGCCTACACCGCTTCTTAAGGGAAGAATTGACAGGGCGGTTGCTTTCAGAAATGAGCAGGTCGAAAAGACAGGTAAACAGCCGGTATTCATCACCTCCGGCGGACAGGGCAGTGATGAGGTTATATCGGAGAGCGAATGCATGAAGCGGTATCTTGTCGGTGCTGGGATACCGGAAAGCAATATCCTTGAGGAAAACCAGTCTACAAGCACATATGAGAATATGAAGTTTTCAAAGGCTAAGATTGATGAGCGCAACCCTGATGCAAAGGTTGTATTTTCCACTACTAATTACCATGTGTTCAGAAGCGGAATGCTTGCGCGTCAGGTAAATATGAGAGCCGCCGGAATCGGCGCAAGAACAAAATGGTATTTCTGGCCTAATGCGCTCGTTCGTGAATTTGTCGGTCTGCTTACAGGATACAGGAGAAACCAGATTATTATGATTGTGGCATTGATTGTGATATACGCTTTTCTCGCATATGTGGCAATTTAGTACAACGAAAATTAAATATCTACTATATTGGCGCAGGATGATTTTCTCATATACAAGACAGAATAAAGTGGCGTAGCGGACTACGGCACTTGACGACAACACAGCATATGAAAAATCAGACAAGTCAATATGGCAGTTATCCAAAATTGCTATATTAGTACATCACCAATTAGTTATCTGCTATATTGGCGCAGGATGATTTTCTCATATACAAGACAGAATAAAGTGGCGTAGCGGACTACGGCACTTGACGACAACACAGCATATGAAAAATCAGACAAGTCAATATGGCAGTTATCCAAAATTGCTATATTAGTACATCACCAATTAGTTATCTGCTATATTGGCGCAGGATGATTTTCTCATATACAAGACAGAATAAAGTGGCGTAGCGGACTACAACACTTGACGACAACACAGCATAAAAGACACCCCTGTCAGATGTATAACTCATCTGACAGGGGTGTTTTAATAATTTAATTCTTCTATTTTTACTTCGCTCTTACTTCACTTTTACTTTGCCCTTAACTTAAAGCCCGGAACTCTGTCTGCCTTGAACCTGTTTACTTCAGGTTTAAAATTTTGTCTATTCTCATTGGCTGCAGGATTATTGGCTGCTACATTGTTGGCTACATTATTATTGGCTGCCACATTATTACCTGCTACAGCATTGTTAACTGCCGCATTGTTGGCTGCAGGAGCTTCCACATTATTGGCTGCCACATTGTTGACTGCTTCATTATTGGCTGCCACATTGTTGACTGCCGCATTATTGCCTGCCACAGCATTGTTGGCTGCTGCATTGTCGCCAGCTTCCGGATTATTTACTGCCCTTTCAGCAGCCTTATTTCTAAGTGCTGTCTTATAGGCTTCTGCAAATCCTCTGTCCATGTCGAATAAACTATATGACAGCCTCCTGACAAAATTCACATCCTTACTGCGGTATATAATTTCATCATCATCCTTAAGCTTAGCAAACACTTCCTTAACGGCTGCGCCCTCTCTTATACAATCCTTTATTACATCTGCACCAAGCTCTCTTTCAACTGTTTCACCGTTAAAATTAATAGGCTCTCCGTATACTTTTCTATCAGCCTTAAGATTATTTAAGATAGCTGTAAGTAATACATTTTCAGTTTCCTTTCTTAATTCTACCAGTGTATCTCTTGCCCTTAATACAGTGTTAAGCTCATTCATCTTTGTCTCAGCAAATGCTGATACAAGCTGTACGAAATCTACACGGTTCTGGCGTCTCTGGCTTGGAGTATCTACATGCTCTCCCGCCTTACGAGTGAGGTATTTTTTACATGAAGCACTCAGTTTAGAAAGCGCCTCCACATATTCTGTAGCATCTGCTCCCTTCTTTAAATAGCCAAGCTTATATACATTATTTAAATCTCTCTTGATTTCTTTAAATTCGTTCTTTTTCCAGAATGAATCGTTGATATCAGCCAGCATTGATTCTGCTTTATTTAATTTATCGACCAGTTCCTTTCCCATGCTTTTTAATGAATCATTGTATAACATCTCTGGTGCCTTATAGGTATACGAATTATTCACTGAACAGAATACCACTGTTCTGCCGTTAGCTTCATGTACTACTGGTTCGTTCCATTCTTCCCTGTGGTCTGCTTCTCCAACCTCACCCTTTGCCTTGAATCCGAATCTCACAAGATCATCCAGATATCTGAAATTGCAATCATTATTCTTATTATTGATAAGAATTTCAAGATTTTCGTGAAAATCTCCGAGTGTATCATAAGTACTATAATCGTTGGTTGATACCCTTACACCAAGCTCACGCACAAAGTCTTTCATCTTAATATCGCCCATTCCCGCTTTATCAGAATGTAACATAATATCATTTCTTCCATTCATAAGAAATGTTTTGTCCGGATGATCACATAGATTATTATATGCTGCATCATGCATAGCGCATATTTCATCAGCAACATCCGGATCATCTCTGAATGTTTCATCAAAAAGATGTTCTTTACAATGAGCAATAGTATTCAGATCAATATATTCGTATTCCGGTCCTGCCATACACTCCATAGTTTTCTGGGCTACTGCGAACACATTTGAATAACGCTTATACTTTTCAAGTAATAATTTATCACCCTCACCTAAATTATATTGAGCCTTATGCGACAGAATATTTTCCGCTTCAGCAGTGAGAGCTGTAAGGAAATTCACGGTCTTGAAATTATTAATAAATACTTCCGGATCAGTACTGATATGAAGCGTCTCTCCAAATTTCATCATCTGCTCTTCATTATCTTTATAAGTCTGCATAAGAAGAGCTGAATGGTTTTCTTTTATCCTTTCGAGTATAGCTTCATCTGATAATCCGTCCTGATATGCACTCTTATATCTGCGTAGAGCTGTATTTTTATCTGGCGCAAAATATATACTCAGATCCCTGTTATACCTCTCATTTTCAATTCTTTCAGCTTCCTCACAGTTTTCAGTAGGCTTAAAATATACAAGAACCTTTCTATCAGTGTCATTACCTTCAAAATACTTCTCTGTCTTTCTCTGGTCTTGTAATTCATCATCTAACAGAAGCTTCTTCATTATCATATAAGCCTGCTTACGCTTAGCTCTCTTGGCTTTATCCTTAATGTAAAATGCTCCATATTTCTTTTCAATCTCTGCATTAGACTCCTGACTAATGTTATCTTCCTTTGCTTCAATCTTTTCTACCATCTGCTTAGGCGTTATATAAGCCTTTCCTACCTCATCAATCATAAAGCGTGCTATCTTTTCACGCTGCTCATCTGTAAGATGTACTCCTTTTGCAGCCTCTAACGCTGCCATCTTTTTAATAATTGTTTTATATCTTGGTTGTATTCCTGACATAATTGTTCTCCTTTTCTATTAATTAATTATTTAAATTACTTCTTGTTTCCCTGCTATGTATATCATTATACACACTGACTGCGACAAAAGTAAGACAAATAACCCCGTCTGCATTATTTTTTCACAGCTATTTTAGATTTTTTAACATTATTCTGATTTTTAGCCTCTGCATTGCCATGTGGCTTTCTTTCTGCCGGCGCATTACTAACAGTATAGTCCTTCTCTCCAAGACTGACATTCAGTGCATCATGAAATCCATTACTTGTTGCAATCTTTGCAGCAAGTGCCTTAATATCAATCTTTCCTGCTGCTATATCAATCCTGCTGTCTTTAAACTCCTTGCAGCTACTGATATCTTTCTTAAACACATCGTCTCCCAGAATCCCACGCATAGCAGCCATGCCGCCTCCTGCATATTCCTTAGCTTCCTTATCACACACAGCGTCAGCAAGCTTATCCATGAATTCCTTGCTGCTCTTTGCGACTGCGCTGCGGGCATTCTCTACCTTATACAGCTCCTCAACCTTGCGCTTTGCAAATTCCAGCATTTTGTCAGCAAACTGCTCACGCTTCATCTGTGCGCTGCTTATCTTTCTCTCCGGATGCTTTCTTCTTTCTTCTTCCTTGAAAGACTTATATTCCACACATGCAATTTCCAGATTTTCCAGTGCAGCCATATGACGCGCACAGCGCGCTCCCGGCTTAAGCTTTCCAAGCTCGTAAATCGCCTTAATCTGTGTTCTGATTTTATTAAAAGGCGAATTACTTAATACCGTATCAAGCTTGGCATCTGCCCAGAAATCCTTTGCCTTCTTCATCTCTTCCATAATCTTGCCGGCATCATCTCTTAAAGAATAGTTGTACAATGCCTCTGGTCTGTCAATAGTATATTTGCCATTATCAGCACTTAGTACAAATGTATTTCCATCCTTTTCTATTGCAAATGGAACATTAGCATCTTTAATAGGCTGTGGTTTGTCATTGCCGAATTTTTTATTTATTTCCACATACTGCTCCATGATATATCTATTTCTGTTATCAATGGCAAATCCATAATCCCGGCTGAATACTACAAAGTTATCACAAATATGCATTTCTTTATTATATGCTTTAAAGAAATCTCTCATAGTAACATCTTTATGCTCTTTATCTGCATTCTTTACCTGCAGGACAATATCTTTTTTCCCATCCATCATAAATGCTGCTTTACCTTTAACATCAGGATTCTTCATCAGCTTATCATGTTTTCTTTCGGTTCTGCCCTCAGTAATTATCATGTCAGAGTATTGATTGGATGCAGTGCCCGAAAGATCAGTAAAGTCACCGTCAAAATGCTGGAGCTTATCAATATTTATATATTCATATGAAGCATTTGACATAGCTGCAATTGTATTGGCTGCAAAGCTTGCCTTGTTGAGCTGGTCGGCCATCCCGTCAGCAAGCTTCATATCTTCTTCCGTCAGGTCGAATAAATTCTTATTCTTTGTATGCTTCATCATGCTATTAAGCTCTGAAATAAGGTCTAAGCCCCATACAAGCTTCCAGAAATTCTTGTTCATTGTATCAAAGTCTGCCTGTGGAACCATCATTTCATCAAGATTATCCATCATTTCCTTAGTTTCCTTAAGACGCTTCCTAAGCATTTCTGTACGGCTTCTCCTAAGCTCCGTCTTAGCTTCTTCTACACTGATTCCTTTGTCCTGCGCTTCTTTATTAACCAGATCATCAAACTGGTGACGGTTCTCAGTATTATGCAGGACAAATAATTTTCCTATTTCATGATTTTCATTTTCTATCTGCTGCTTTTCCTGTGGTGTATTTCCTAACTGGAGAGGCTTCATCAATATATTGAAGGATCTTTCCATATTACCATCTGGGATCCTGTATTTGCCTCTTTCTGACATAAATATACTATATTCCAGATACTTGCTTCTCAACTGTTCTGACTGTTTCTTCTGAAGCTTTCTTCTCTCCGGATTCTTCACAAGCGGCGAGCCGTATTTTCTTACATCCTCAGGGCATGCCTTTTCTATTCTGCTAACAATCTCCTCAGGTGTATAAGCTGGCTTGTATACCTCTTCTACTATATATCTGAACATCTGCTGTCTCTGTTCATCTGTAAGAGTGACATTCAACTCTTCCTCCCGCTTCTTAATATCCTGATATATTTCCATGTACTCTTTATTCAATATTGACATATTATCTGTTACCTCCCCGCGTATCCGCTTTCTTTTATCTGTTATATCAGTTATTATACTCGGCATGTGCGACAAAAGTAAGACAAATGTATAAATAATAGTAACTTTATAGTTTGTCTTACTTTTGTCGCACTTATCATGTATAATCAATAAAAAAACGCAAAGGAGTAGAAAATTATGAACGAATACCTTGATGAAAACATGGGATTCTCTGCTGAACATCAGTATAGATTCATCCTTGAAGATTATGAAATTGACATGGAAAAGGATACCGTAATCGTTAATGGAACTGAACAAAAAGGATATACTGCTATTAGCGAAACTATTGAGGCTTCTCTTGCAAAGGATGAACCTACATCAGTCAACCTTAATGGCCGTGTAGTTATTATGAGCAGGGACGGAGACGGCAATATAACACGGAGACAGCCGGAGGATCTGTTCAACCACTCACTGGAGGCTGCGAATAATAAAATCAGCGCACTTCACAAGAAAGCTGATTCCAACTTGGCTTCCTTTTTCAATTTTTTCAGGAGCAAGGATAAGAAGTCACCATTTGACAGTATCTCTGAGAAATTCGAGAACTTAAAAAAGCTTGGTCCGCTCACACCTGATTCAGACTTCAATGAATACATAACTGCACTTGAAGAGTTAAAGCTTGCCTGTAGTTCTTATCAGGTATACAAGAGCCTCAATACCGATATTAATAAGGAACCAAGCCCGCTTGAACAAGACCGTATGACATACGCTGATACTGTATCAAATTTTGCAAACGACAAGCGTAAAGAGCTTGACCTTATTGCCAAGGCACGCAATACCTTGTCTACCTATGATCAGTTATCGAATGATTCTGTAAAGTTTCAGGCACAGGTTAATAAAGAGAAAGCTAACTCAATGGGCTTAAATGGTGTCATTAACGATACAGTTGTAAGCAATGAGCAGTTTAGCGATGCATTTAACGATAAGATAAAGGATACACATAAAGATATTGATTATACTAATTCACCTATACGCGAAAAGATAGCCAGTGAAACCTATGATGTACACTTTCAATATATCAATAATAAGCCATATTTTGATTTTGAAAAAATAAAGGCGGAAAATAAAATGAATCTTCCTTTAGGTGGAAATGATAAGAAAATTGCTACCGACATGATAATAAAATTAACTGCCAATAATATCCTCTTTAAAGAATATCAGTTGGAGAATACCTATGACTATAAGAGCTATACTAATATGCTTCTTTCGCAGAAATCCAACATAGCTCCAACGAAAGATGATTTCTATAACTGTATTAGTGAATGTAAGCCTATGAAGGCTTTGCTTGACAATCTTACATATAATACATTGTATAATTTCGTAGCTGATAACAAGACTTACAAACAGACTGCATTCTCAATCGCAAGAGAAGGTGAGCTTAATGAAAAGCTTGAAAATACTGTTATGAATAAGCTTGCTCCAGAAAAGCGTGAGGCTCTTAAGAATAC
>CAVKBP010000116.1:4524-7983 GCA_963654395.1 Ruminococcus sp. CAG:382 | reverse complement strand
TACTGGATAATGTTTACAATGCCCTTATGAACAAGGATATAGAGTCTTTCAAAGAAAATATAAGACAGTATTTGAAAAGAACTATCAGCTATTATGATACGGAGACGGAAGGGTTTTTTCATGGGCTTATGCTTGGTATTGCTGCTGGATTGGAGAGCTGTTATCTGATTAAATCTAACAGGGAAGAAGTCATGGGAGAACAGTTATAATTTTGAAAGATTTGTGATTGGAAAGTGTTATTAATGATATACTATATGTCAAGGGTGTTGGCATTTTCTACACTAGATGTTATAATTTTTATGTTTGGAGCAGGATTTATGACTGTTTGTAGAAATGGAGAAAATCATGACAGATAAGAATACATTTTATAATATGTTAAAGAGCAATGCTGAGAGCCGCCCGGAGGCTGTGGCTGTAGTATATGATACGATGAAGATTACTTATGCGAAGCTTTTCGAGGATGTGACGAAGAAGGCACTGCATTTTCAGAAATTCGATGGGAAGAGGATTGCGATATTCGGACCGGCTTCGTACCGCTGGATTGTTAATATGTTCGGAACGATAGTGGCAGGTAAGGATCTGGTGCTTGTTGATTTCTTTCTTCCACATGATTCGCGTGTAAGACTTCTTAAGAAAACTGATGTCAATTACACGCTTACATCGACTAACCAGTATATTCTCTCTGACGAGAATTCTATTATAATTTCAAGTGCGGAGAAGGACGATGTGGACGGACTTATCTATGATGAGAATACGCAGGAGGGTGATATTATCATGTTTACTGCTACGGCTGACGAAAGTGACAAGCCTGTAGTCCTGTCTGTTGACAGTATTCTCAATGCGGCTATGGAAGTAGGCAGAAGGGTTGAGTGCACATTTGATGATATCGTGCTTGCGCAGATTCCACTTCATAATGAGTTCGGACTTATATATAGCCTTATATGGCCGTTATACTCAGGTGCAATGGTCTGCATAGGAAGAGGGTTAAGACATATAGATGCGGATACTTATTATTACAATCCGACTATTCTTATAGGCAATCCATCCATGGTTGATTATCTGCGCGCTGTAAGCGGATTTAACAGCGAACTTAGTACTGTAATTATAGGTGGAGCAAGCTGCCCATTCAGGCTCTTTGAGAATCTGAGTGATAATGATTTAAAGGTCTATAACATATATGGAATGACAGAGACTTCAGGGTGTGTAGGTGTTAACGAGCTTTATGATGGCTCATACACTCTGTTTGATAACAATGCGGTATCTATTGCTGATGATGGAGAGATTCTTGTCGGTGGCGCATGTGTCATGAAGGAATATTATAATGATTCAGCAGCCACAGACAATGTATTAAAGGATGGCGTGTACCATACTGGTGATTACGGAAGAATTAACAGCGCAGGAAGACTTGTTCTGTTGCAGCGCAATCCTGATATTATTCTTCTGCCTACCGGTGAGAAGATAAGCCGTGTAAGAACCAATGAACAGATTACCGCTATTAATGGAGTGGCAGAAGGTTTCATAACATTTTACAATAACAGGCTTACCGCGGTGATTGTGCCAATTGACAAGAACGCCTCAAAGGATCTGTTCAGACGCCGCATTGACAAGTATAACGAGAAGAAGGGATACCGCTGGGAGATTCAGAGTATTGTGTTAAGTAAAGAGCCTTTGCCAAGAAAGGCTGACGGCGCGGTCGATGAGGAGGCAGTGTGCGAATTTATTGAAAAATGTGATGAATAAGTGACACACATAATCGCATGGGGTTAAGTTCCCAACCGGAATGCCGATATATATTCAGAAAGTTTTTATCAGGAAGGTGACATGTGTGAAAAATCAAGGATTTTTCACACGCAGGATTTGTGCCTGCGCATGAACCTGAGATGCTTTGAAAAGCAGGCAAGAATTGAGGGTTAGTGTGAAAATCAAGGATTTTTCACATGCAGGATTTGTGCCTGCGCACAAACCTGAGATGCTCTTAAAAACGAGCAGGAATGGAGGATATCATGGAGGATTACAGACAGCAGCAGTTAGATGCGCTTAAGGAGGCGGTTCCTTACAGCGAGAAATTAGAAGGAGCAATTGAAAAGGTATCAGAAGAGCTTGCAGGAGTTCCTCTTCCTGAGACGCATGATGCGGTCAATGTTATTATAGAAGGTCTTAACTGGCTTTTTGAAGTATATAATGGAACTAAGGATATTCTTTCAGAGGGCGCTGTTGATGAGAAAGAGGCTAATGAAGGAGTGAAAGAGCTTTCAAAGGCAGTAAGTGATAATGATGATGTGGCTGTTTCAAAGGCACTTGTAAGACTTGGAGCATTTGTTAAGCAGTTACACGACGCGGGAAGCGAATTGATTAATGCATAAAAGAGAACATAAATAAAAATAAAAGCATCTGCCAGAGCTGTTGAATCAGCCGGAAGATGCTTTTATTTTTTATATTTTCTTTTATATATTTTCTTTTATATATTTTCTTTTATATAGCATCAGACATATCCATTGAACATCATACCTGAATAAGCTGAAAGGTTGTAAGGATCATTAACAGGTCTTGCAGGATTCTTATATGCAACAATCTTGTTATTGACATAATTCATAGGATTGATGGATATATCGTCCGCTTTCTTCTGGATTGATTTCTTGAATGAGTCAAGAGTGCTGAACACATCTTCAAGTGTACCGTTGCTGGCAGCCTGCTGGATGGAAGCCTTGTCAACTTCTATTATTCCGTCAGAGTCAACGGAGAGTCCGTTCTTTTCAAGCTGTGGCTGGTATGCTTTCATTATTCTCACAAATTCCTTCTTCAACCTGGCGTTGCCCTCAAACTTATCGTTCTCGGTGTTGGCGGCAATTGAAAAAAGCTTATTATATCCGGAAACCAGCTCACCGATACTTTCTGTTATGGAATCTGCATCCTCCTTAAGACTTATATGTACTGGCTCCTCAGTGGTACTGTTGAAGCTTAGTGCAAATGCTTTGTTAATTGTAATGTCATTGGATGTAGAGGATTGTTCTTCTCCATCAATAAGAAATACTGCATTGCGCGGATACTGTGTTATGCGGTCAAGCCCATATGTATCTATAAAATCAGTGTTATTCTTCATTGTCGGTTCATCAAAGCCCTCGACGAAGTCAGGATTATTAGTCTGGATATCGTTATTAGGTCGTATGCTGAAGGTTGTCGGCTTGATAACGCTTGTACCTGTTATGTCTGACTCGATGCTAAGAGCGGTATTTCCGAGACTGTCTTCGCTGACGGATGCACTCAGTCCTATGTTGGAACGGTTGATAAGTCTGGCAAGCTTGTTCTGGATATCTGAATTGCTCTCTTCCTCATCCACGCTGAACTGGAATTCGTATGTCAGGTTATTGATGCTTAAGTCAAATGAATAATCTCCCGGCTTTACGGAGCGGCTGTTAGGCTGCAGGTAGTGTCCTGTGTTAATCTGGCTTGCTGCAAGCT
>CAVKBP010000116.1:0-4514 GCA_963654395.1 Ruminococcus sp. CAG:382 | reverse complement strand
AGCTGGCGGACCTCTATGTCAAAGCCTGTAGTATCGGCAGCAGAGCTGTCGCCTATATATTCTGCTGACACAGCCGAGGGATTGTCTGACACTGCAGATTTCCTGAATACCATGCCATTACCATTATCACCGGAAAGCTCATTGGCAATGTTGCTTAATTCCCTTGCGTTCTCTTTAAGGTCGATTGCATACTTCTGCGCGGCCTCTGACATATCTGTCTTATATGTAGGAGTCTGACTGTTAGATTTCAGAACCCTGCCATATGTGTTCTTTAATTGTGTACGCGTATGCGTATCGTACTTTGAGTTAATCTTATGCCCATACTGGGAAAGATAATAGCTGTACACGCTGCTGATCATAACAGTCGCCTCCTTGTCTGTAATAATCGATAGAAAAATGTAAGGAAATCCATTTCCTTAATAACATTATTCATAATATTCATAATTCATAATAATAATCAATTCCTGCATGCATTTCAAGGCATCCAGATTTATCTGCAAGCACAAATACTGTGTGTGAAAAAGCTTTGATTTTCGCTGTACAAGTATGCTTATGTGATTATTTCACCATAGAAAACTGATTATCTGCCGGAATGCAGGCATTCGCAGAACTTAAAGTTGAACTACGGATGATTATATATTGTATGTCTATGTACAAACATTATAATATGAAGTTCATTTTTTGTCACTATATTTTCTTTAAAAAAATGTTGACGAGTTGGATTGTGCTGTGCTATATTATAACGGCTATGGAAGCGGTCTTTTTTGCGTGCCTGAAATTCAACAACCCAACATTGAGCTGGCAGGCAAAGAAACCAATTGGTGTTTTAACACCTACAAAAATAATAATTGGAGGTGGAAGTTGTGCGAGTAAAGATAACATTGGCATGTACTGAGTGTAAGCAGCGTAATTACAACATGACTAAGGAAAAGAAAGCTCATCCAGACAGAATGGAAACTAAGAAGTATTGTAAGTTCTGTAAATCACACACATTACACAAGGAAACAAAGTAATTAGTACAGTGAGGAGTATTTCATGGGTGATACTGTAAAAGCTAAGAAGCAGAAAAAGAACTGGTTCAAAGGTTTGAAGGCTGAATTTTCAAAGATTATCTGGCCAGACCGTCAGTCACTTACTAAGGAAACCGGAGCTGTATTGGCTGTGTCCGTATTATTAGGTGTAATCATTGCAGTTGTGGATTTAGTTGTCCGCTTTGGAATTGAGTTCATTGTAAAGTAAGGAATAGGTGATTGTATGGATGACGCAAAATGGTATGTAGTCCACACTTATTCAGGCTATGAGAATAAGGTGAAGGCTAACATTGAGAAGACAGTTGAAAACAGAAATCTTCATGATCAGATTCTAGAAGTTATCGTTCCACTTGAAACTGTAGTGGAGATTAAAGATGGCTCTAAGAAAGCTGCCCAGAAGAAGATGTTTCCTGGATATGTTCTTGTAAAGATGGTGATGAACGACGATAGTTGGTATGTTGTCAGAAATACAAGGGGTGTTACAGGGTTTGTTGGTCCTGGATCAAAGCCAGTACCACTTACACCAACAGAGATTAAGAATCTTGGTATCAGTCTGGAAGAAGAACAGGAGGCTAAGCCTGTTATCCAGTTCGCTGGCAAGGTCGGCGATAAGGTTATGATTCTTTCAGGTGCATGGGAAGATACAGTTGGTGAAATAACCAATATTAATGAAGGCAAGCAGTGCCTTACTATTAGTGTTGAGATGTTCGGCCGTGAAACACCGGTCGAGATTGATTTCACAGATGTGAAGTTATTGTAAGAAGCAGTCCCGATCCTTGGGACGTGGGAGACCAAAATGAATTAGCTTCGCTAATTCATTTGCAAGAATCACCTAAAGGTGATTCTTGGGAGATGGATAGCGGGTAACATTATGATGGCCGCCAATTACCACATTTATTTTTAGGAGGTGCCAAAATGGCAAAGAAAGTAACAGGATATATTAAATTACAGATTCCTGCCGGCAAGGCTACACCAGCTCCACCAGTTGGTCCAGCACTTGGTCAGCACGGTGTTAACATCGTTGAATTCACAAAGCAGTTCAACGCTAAGACAGCAGATCAGGGAGATCTTATCATACCTGTAGTTATCACAGTTTATGCTGATAGAAGCTTCAGCTTTATTACAAAGACTCCACCTGCAGCAGTACTTCTTAAGAAGGCTTGCAATATTAAGTCAGGATCAGGCGTACCTAACAAGACTAAGGTTGCTACTATTAAGAGAGCAGAGGTTCAGAAGATTGCTGAGCTTAAGATGCCAGATCTTAATGCTGCATCTATCGAAGCAGCTACTTCTATGATTGAAGGAACAGCTAAGAGTATGGGTATCGTTGTAGAGGACTAATCTACATTTGATTCATGATTATTGTGGGAGGAAAGATAGAATCCTTCCGATATTACCACTAGGAGGTTTATAATGAAAAGAGGAAAGAAATACGTTGAGGCAGCCAAGAATATTGACCGCCAGACATTATATGAAGCAGCAGACGCTATCTCATTAGTAAAGAAGAACGCTACTGCTAAATTCGACGAGACAATCGAAGCACACATCAGAACAGGCTGTGACGGACGTCACGCTGAGCAGCAGATCAGAGGAGCTGTTGTTCTTCCACACGGAACAGGTAAGACTGTACGCGTTTTAGTATTCGCTAAGGGCGCTAAGGCTGATGAGGCTCTTGCAGCTGGAGCAGATTTCGTTGGTGGCGAGGAGCTTATTCCTAAGATCCAGAACGATAACTGGTTTGAGTTCGATGTTGTTGTTGCAACTCCAGATATGATGGGTGTTGTTGGTCGTCTTGGTCGTGTACTTGGTCCTAAGGGATTAATGCCAAACCCTAAGGCTGGTACAGTTACTATGGATGTAACAAAAGCTGTTAATGATATCAAGGCTGGTAAAATTGAGTACAGACTTGACAAGACTAATATCATTCACGTGCCAATTGGTAAGGCTTCTTTCTCAGAGGAGCAGTTATCAGACAACTTCCAGGCTATTATGGATGCAATCGTTAAGGCTAAGCCATCTTCACTTAAGGGAGCTTATCTTAGAAGCATAGTTCTTACTTCTACTATGGGTCCTGGCGTTAAGTTAAGCACAGCCAAGTATGTGGGTTAATCAGATTTTTGGTTAAAAACGGTTGACATTGATATATTTTGATAGTATACTATCAGCTTGTGAGCAGCATTTGCTGTTAACATAATATTTTGCCGTAGACAGCAGGTCCGGATTCAGCTTGGCTGAGGATGGTTAAAGGTAACACGCCTACCGAGGATTTAAGGATTTGATTAATTATTCCCTCTCTGTCTCAGGCAGAGAGGGTTTTGTTTGTAGGAGAACTATAGACGGATAATCTTCACTTAGGCAAAATCGCTTCTATATGAAGCAGGAATCTAACAGGAGGTAATTATTCATGGCTATTTTAAAGAATGTAGGCCTTAAGACATCTACTATCGATGAAATCAAAGATAACTTTGATGGCGCGCAGGGCGTTGTTGTTGTTAATTACAGCGGTCTTACAGTAGAGCAGGATACACAGCTTCGTAAGCAGTTAAGAGAAGCTGGTGTAGTTTATAAGGTTTATAAGAACACTTTAGTAAAGAGAGTTGTTGCTGGAACAGAGTTTGAGTCAATCGCTGATACTCTTGAAGGAACTAATGCTTTCGCATTCTGTAAGACAGATGCTACAGCACCAGCAAGAATCTTAGCTAACTTCGCTAAGACAGCCGAAGCTCTTGAGTTAAAGTGCGGCGTTGTTGAAGGAACATTCTACGATGCAGCAGGAATTGCTACTATCGCTACTATCCCTTCAAGAGAGGAGCTTCTTTCAAAGTTACTTGGAAGTATGCAGTCACCTATTACAAACTTTGCTCGTGTTATTAAGCAGATTGCTGAGAAGAACGAGGAAGTTGCTTAATCAGTTTAACACTGGATTAACTATGAAAGCAGCATAACTGCTCTTTCAATTTCAGAATAATATTAAAAAGGAGATTATAATAATGACAACACAGGAAATCATTGAAGTTATTAAGGGTTTATCAGTATTAGAGCTTAACGATTTAGTTAAGGCTTGTGAAGAAGAGTTCGGCGTATCTGCAGCAGCAGGCGTTGTAGTTGCAGCAGCAGGTGCTGGCGCAGCAGCAGCTGAGGAAAAGACAGAATTTGATGTAGAGCTTACAGAAGCTGGAGATCAGAAGGTTAAGGTTATCAAGGTTGTTCGTGAAATCACAGGTCTTGGATTAAAGGAAGCTAAGGACGTTGTTGATGGCGCACCTAAGGTTGTTAAGGAGCAGGCTTCTAAGGAAGAGGCTGAGGACATCAAGAAGAAGCTTGAAGAAGTTGGAGCTAAGGTTACTCTTAAGTAATTTACTTGATTATTCAATGAATATAATAGGAAAGACAGCGGGTCTTCGGGGCTCCTGTCTTTTCTTTTTTCTATAAATCATATCTTTATATTATTCTGTCAGATACGGCAGTAACACTATTATCTTT
>CAVKBP010000115.1:0-8019 GCA_963654395.1 Ruminococcus sp. CAG:382 | reverse complement strand
CCTCTCATACATTGAAGGACTTAATGATGGCTTAAGAGCCAGATGATGAAATTTTACAACAACAACTATTAAGAACCCCTCTGCCGTATAAAACTGCTTATCCGCATGAATACAGGCATTTGCAGAACACAGACTTTGCATGGCTCTTAATATTGCCCACATAACAGCTTAAGCCCCCGGATGAAGTATTATGTCCGGGGGCTTTTGTTTTGGCATCCTATTTTTCAAGATATCCGTTATATTCTTCTGTTCTTAATATCTCGTTAGCTCTTGCAATCTGCTCCTTATCAGGCGGCATGACATCTGATAGTGTATAAGGAATTCCCAGCTCCTCCCACTTAAATACACCAAGCGTATGATTTGGAAGAACCTCGAATCTCTTAACCGTCTTTAAGCTGGCAACGAAATCTCTTAACTGCTCAAGGTCTTCTTTAGCATCTGTAACACCCGGCACAAGCACATGTCTTATCCACATATCCTTGTCATGGTCAGACAGATACTTTGCAAGCTCAAGAATATTCTTATTAGTCCAGCCTGTTAAATCCTTGTGCTTCTCGTCGTTAATCTCTTTAATATCAAGAAGAAAGAGGTCTGTAACAGCCATCAGCCTGTCGAACTTCTCAAGATATTCAGGCTCCATCTGAAACGGATTACCTGAGGTATCAAGAGTTGTGTGTACACCATTCTTCTTTGCAATCTCAAAAAGCTCCGTCACGAACTTCATCTGAAGCAGCGCCTCGCCACCACTTACAGTAATTCCTCCGCCATTCTTCCAGTAATTCTTATAACGGTAGGCCTTATCAAATACCTCCTGTGCTGTCTCTAAGGTTCCGCCCTCTTCCTTCCAGGTCTCAGGATTATGGCAGTACCTGCACCTCATATGACATCCCTTAAGAAATACGATATATCTTACGCCAGGTCCGTCAACTGAACCAAAGCTTTCCACCTGATGAATTCTGCCTTTTACACTCTCGCTCATAGCATTTCCCTCTTTCAATCAATTTACTCCAAAAATGTCTACATTTTATAAAAACATATATTTGGTGCTTAAAATATAACATATCCCCCATATATTGTCAGTCTGAATCACTCATGTTCGCATAAAAAAGCAAAATGTAGACTATCTGCCATCATTTGCGACTGTTAATATATTCCATGAATTCATCACCTGACAACGGCTTGGAGAAATAATAGCCCTGGATATAGTCAACGCCCAGCTTTTCAAATGTATCAAGCATATATTCGTTCTCTATACCCTCAGCAACCATCTTAAGACCCATTCCATGCACCATGGCCAATGTAGCCTCAACTACCATTTTTGCCTTGTCGCTGCTAAAATATGCTCTCGACATATTCATATCCAGCTTAATAATATCCACAGGCATGTCTATTATATAATTAAGATTTGATTCGCCATTGCCAAAATCATCCAGTGAAAATGACACGCCCTGCTCTCTTAGCTGCTTCATATTATTCAGCAGAATCTTTCTTGTAAGAATCGAGCCGGTTTCTGTGATTTCAAGATTGATACATGAAGGATTAATCTCATATTTATCCATAATATCAATGTATTGCTGGCTCAAGGAAGTTTTATCACACTGGAGCACCGACAGATTAACCTCAACATATTTAATCCCTGATTCAGGAAGCGACTTCTCCTTAATGAACCTGCAGGTTTTTTCAAATACTATACCACCAATCTGGTTGATAAGGCCGCACTCCTCCGCAGCCGGAATAAACACTCCCGGCGTAATAACCTTTCCATCCTTGTCAATTATTCTTGCCAGCGCCTCAGCCGACATAATCCTTTTTTCCTTAACAGAATAGATTGGCTGGAAATATGGCACAATCCTGTCATTCTCAATAGCATCGACAAGCATTTCCTTGACAGCTTCCTTGTCTCTTAATCCGGCAACAGCCTTCTCATCAATCATATATACATCATTGAATGCTGCACTCTCATCATTCTTGTAGCTCTGTATAAGTGAAAATGCTTCATCAGCACTTCCCGCTATTGAGCTGTCGTCCATAACTACCATAAGCGGTCTGTACACAACCGGCTCAGCTAAATCCTTAGTCCATGGCTGTTTTATTCTTTCCCTGATTTCATTCATGCAATGTCTCATATAAGCTTCGTTCTTAAAGGTAAGAATAAGCTCAGCATCGACATTTTTATAAATCTTGCTTTTCCCGAATTTTTCAAGATATCTTTCAGCTTCCTTGAGTATATGTCCAATCTGGTATTCATCAATTCCACCTCTCTTGTAATCGACGAATGACAGCAGGATTACACAGAACGAATCATTTCTTTCATATCTCTGCCTCATGTATTCCATAAATGCATGTGCATTAAAACAGCCTAGCTGCCTGTCAATCATTGACTGTGGATTCTCAAGTACGCAGAAAAGAGTCATAACACCAACTGCACAGGCAAATCCGACTAAGAGCAGATGATTGCTTACAGCCTGTACTATCGCACTTGCTATCCAGAATATTATCCATATAAGCGCTGCATCCCTGCGTCTTTTATTCATATGCCTGCCATGCTTTATTGTCTGATATATTGAATCCAGCAGATAAAACAGCACAAAAACATATGTCATTGTAACACTTGGACCATAAGAATATATTTTTTCATTCTCATTAACCACACCAATCGGAAGCACAAGTATGATAACAGACATAACTGCTGTAACTATAACATATGCATTTATCCTGTCATAATACCTGCGCTCAACATACACACCTGCCAGTACATATACAAGAGTGCATGTTGCGACTATAACAAGTGACACAAGATATATTTTGCATAAGGCTGTTACAAGCAAATGCGGCAGCGCGTCCTTATAAGCAATTGCCGCCACCGAAGCAATATCCAGTATAATGCTTAACAGAGTTGCCATTAATATAATAAAAAATATGTATTCTGTATGAAGCCCCACCTTTCTCTGCTTAAGAAAAAATAACAGTATGACAACTACAACAATCAACCCACATATCTGCCCCTGTATATTCATATATCTATCTCCATATATCTGTTTTGTAATGGTTTCTCTCCAGCTTGATTATCTCATAACAATTTTCACACACCCCAAACCTGTGATTCCACTCAAGCCTCTTCCCGCACCGTTTACATTTATTAAAGAATTCGCCATTTGTAAGCTCACTTACTATACGCTCCGATATCTCTTCCTTAAGCAATCTTATACGCTCATTGTATTCAGATATGTTAAGCGCATTACAGTATGAGTTAAGTAGATCCATCTTCTTATACAACTGCTCAAGATCATCAAGCTTCATGGTTTCTATATTCTCAGAATCTGTATCTACATAATACCACATTCTGCTGACAGGTTCACCATATGCTGTCATATCAACAAGATCCTTCCACAAATCTTTCAGCTTCTCGCTAGATTCGTCAAATGGTATGTTGATAAGACTATATTCTAGATCCTTATTAATCTTTTCGCCATGCTTTTTCTCAATATATTCAGCAAGCTTAATGCGGCTCTTTAAGTCTGCGACAGAAAAGCATTTCTTCTCGATAGTCTTTAACCATATCCTGAATATCTCCGATAGGCTGTACGGCATATCAAGCACTTTTCTTGGCGGCTGTATAACACAGCTTGTTATCTGTTCATATCTTCCATAGAGAAGCTCACCTATCTCCTCCCTGTCCTCTATAGAATTAACATAGCCCTGGTCGTACATGCCCTTTCTTCCGGCTCTTCCGGCAATCTGCTTGACCTCGCTCATATTGAGCTTTCGTTTGCATTTGCCGTCAAATTTTTTTGATTCAGTGAACACAACTCTTCTTATTGGAAGATTCACTCCCATACCAATTGCATCAGTACATACAACAATCCTGCTCTCACCCTTTAAGAATCTGGCAACCTCTGCTTTTCTTACACTATACGGAAGCGAGCCATATATTACACTTACCTTATAGCCCTTCTTCTTAAGCATTGTTGCAAGCATAAGAACTTTTTTCCGTGAAAATGCGACCAAAGCATCCCCGTCCTGTATATCATCCGGAAATGCGAAGTCATGATTTTCAAGTATAAGCTTTGAATTTCTTTTATGTCTTACATCTTTGTATGTGTCATTACACATTTTTATAAGCATTTTAACAATGTGTATTGCATTCGGTGACATGCATATATGTATAACATCAGCATTAACACCGAGAATTGCCTCTGTCCATGCCCAGCCTCTGTCCTTGTCTGATACCATCTGGGCTTCATCTATTACACAGACATCAAAATGTCTGCTCATATCCATCTTTTCAACTGTACAGGATAAATGCTTTGCGCCCTCTCTTATATCCTTCTCCTCACCTGTTGTAAGTGAGCAGTTCACGCCTCTTGCAAGGCTCATCTCCTGAACCTCAAGCGCAAGAAGTCTTAGCGGCGCAAGATACATTCCTGACTCTGCATTATAAAAATCCTCAAGTGCATCGTGAGTCTTTCCGGTATTAGTCTCACCTATATGAAGCACGAACTGCCTCTGTAAATTCCTTGCTTCAGGATACAACTGCGTTATATCCTCCGGAATGCTTTCCATAAGTGCAGTCTTTATCTTAAGCTCCTTAAGACTGGCTAAATCCTTTGGTACAAATTTCTTCTTTTTTTTCTTTTTATAGTAATATCTCGCCATTGATTTTCCTGTTTCCTGTAAACATCAAAAAGCGTGACACTCCATAACCGTATTACATAATGCCACGCTTCCCGATTATTATATCTGAACCAACTATTTCAGACAGCTTTTCTTATTTAGCTGCTGCCGGATTAGTCTTCTTAGCTGCAATCTCATCCTTAAGCATTGCAACAAATTCATCCTTAGATACTGTTGTTGACTTCTGCTCTCCATGAAGTCTGTAGCTTACTGTTCCATCTGCTGCCTCGTTCTTACCAAGAACAATAAGATAAGGTATCTTCTTAACCTGCGCTTCTCTTACCCTGTAACCAAGCTTTTCTGCTCTCTCATCAATCTCAACCCTGATTCCGTTATCTGCAAGATAGTCATAAAGACCATGTGCATATGCATTTAATTCTTCATCCTCATTCTTAACCGGAAGAATTACAGCCTGTACAGGTGCAAGCCATAATGGAAGGTTGCCCTTTGTCTCCTCAAGTATATAAGCCATGAATCTGTCAAGAGAACCAAGAATTGCTCTGTGAAGAACTACTGGGGTCTTTCTCTGTCCATCCTTATCAATATAAGTTAAGTTAAACTTAGCTGGGAGACAGAAATCAAGCTGGCATGTTGATAATGTATATTCATTACCGATAGCCGGTTTAACATTAACATCAAGCTTAGGTCCGTAGAATGCAGCCTCGCCGATTTCCTCTGTATACTCGATTCCAATATCATTAAGAACCTTTCTTAAAGCATTTTCAGCATTATTCCACATCTCGTCATCATCATGATACTTAACCTTATCCTCTGGGTCTCTTAATGAGAGAACACAGCGGTAATCTGTGATGTTGAAGTCCTTATAAGTCTCAAATATAAGGTCTACTACCTTAGCAAATTCTGACTCAATCTGTTCTGGTGTCACGAAAAGGTGGGCATCATTCTGGCAGAAATGTCTTCCTCTCTCAATACCCTTTAATGTTCCGCTTGCCTCAAATCTGAAGTCATGCGCAATCTCACCGATTCTTATTGGAAGATCCTTGTAAGAATGCATTTTGTTAGCATATATCATCATGTGGTGAGGGCAGTTCATTGGTCTTAATACAAATGATTCGCCTTCAACCTCCATAGCTGGGAACATATTTTCCTTGTAGTGATCCCAGTGGCCTGATGTCTTGTAAAGATTAACTGTACCGACACATGGAGTCATTACATGAAGGTATCCAAGCTTTCTTTCCTTGTCCTTAATGTAATTCTCAAGCTCCTGCCATACTGTATATCCCTTTGGAAGAAACATTGGAAGTCCGCGTCCGATTAAGTCATCTGACATGAAAAGCTCCATTTCCTTGCCAATCTTTCTGTGGTCGCGCTCCTTAGCCTCCTCAAGGAGCTTAAGATGTTCTTCAAGCTCCTCTGCTGTCGGGAAGCATACGCCATAGATTCTCTGCATTACATGATTGTTGGCATCGCCCTTCCAGTATACGCCTGAATATTTAACAAGCTTGAAGTTCTTGCAAAGCTTAGTATTATCAACATGAGGTCCACGACAGAGGTCTGTGAAATCACCCTGGTCGTAAACTGTGATATTGCCATCCTCAAGACCACTTATAAGGTCAAGCTTATACATATCATCCTTGAACATCTCAAGTGCTTCTGCCTTAGAAACCTCGCGTCTGTATATCTTCTTGCCTTCCTTGCAGATTTTCTTCATCTCTTTCTCAATGGCTTCAATAGCTTCGTCATTGATTACATTATCTCCAAGGTCTATATCATAATAGAATCCCTCTTTAACTACTGGTCCAACCCAGAACTTAGCATGTGGGTATAAATGCTTAACTGCCTGTGCCATAACATGTGCACATGAATGATTAAGAGTATTCAGTCTTTCGTCTTCCTTAAAATTAACCATGATAAATCTCCTTTTTATTTTTTTATATTAGCTGCCTGCGTTTTTGCGCGAGTAGCTCATATGCCAGAACTTCGTTCTGCCATTGTCGCGGTGCTCCTCGAATATCCACGAAAAGTCCCCAGCTTGTGCAAGCACAACTGTTGACTTTTCATGTCTATTCTCATCGCTACCTGTGTTTTTTGCGCGAGTAGCTCATATGCCAGAACTTTGTTCTGGCATTGTCGCGGTGCTCCTCGAATATCCACAAAAAGTCCCCAGCTTGTGCAAGCACAACTGTTGACTTTTCATGTCTATTCTCATCGCTACTCGCGCAAAAAAGCCCCTTATACAGTGGCTTTTCAAGCTGGCTGTATAAGGGGCGAATATTCAATCCGCGGTTCCACCCTTATTATCCTCTTAAATTGAATCAAGGGGATATCTCATTATGATTATAACGGAATCACCGTGCCGTATTGGGGCCGCTCCGAGGTGGTCTTCCTATATCCGTATTCTAAGACACTTCCACCATATGTGCCTCTCTCTGTAGAATCGTGAAACAGTACTTTTCTCATCAACGCTTTGGGTTAAAGTATATTCTAACAGCGTACCGTTGTCAACAGGTTTATTGTTGATTTTGACGATACTGTTTTGTTGTTAAGAAAATGTCCAAAACTAGTCTCACTCTTTATTAGAACTGTTCTTTTTATTTTTTAGTTCTTCCATATACAGTCCAGCTATATAAGAAGGACCATTGCACCATAACTTTGTTTTCTCATCATATAGCGCTTTGCCTGTATGTGAACAAAGAAAAGCTGTCAATACATCTTCACTCTCCTGTCCTGTTTCTTCTGCAATTTCTTCCGTTACCATAGTGATAAGAAGATCTATCGTATAATTTAATTTTTCTTTTGAGAGTGCTACTTCAACCATATCTTCTCACCTTTCACAAACTTGAGACAATCAATTGCCTTTTCTGTCTTAAAACAATATTGGTCTTTTAACTTATTTGGCAGCAACTGCCTGATGCAAAAATCATCTGCTTCCTTATTTCCTGCCACACCAAAAGCACCTGCTAGATAAGCTGTAAGCGTAGCATTTGTTGCATCATCCGCAATTTTTCCTGCAATAACATCATATTTTTCCATTTCTCGTTCAACTTCTGTAAACATTTTTTTCTTTCTATGCGCAGCAATACAATGCAACCAGTCAACATCAGCTTTTTCAAATAGATATGTTTCAAGTTTTCCAGAAATCTTTAATTCAAAAATTGAAATATAACCATAATTCTGCTCTGATTCTATTTTCCCTGTTGCAATTGCCTTAATTATGGATGTTCTTAGAAAATTTTCTGCCTGTTTTTTTGATGAAGTCAGGTAAAATCCCTTGCCAAAATCTTTGCCTTTCATGCATTTGGTAAGCTCAGGCTTTTTTACTTCACAATAGCTCCCATGATATAGAATAAATCCATCTTTCAATTCAAGCATTAACCTTTATCC
>CAVKBP010000114.1:0-8104 GCA_963654395.1 Ruminococcus sp. CAG:382 | reverse complement strand
TCCATTCTTGCCTGCTTTTCAAGGCATCTCAAGTTTGTGCGCAAGCACAAATCTTGCGTGTGAAAAATCTTTGATTTTTCACACTAATCTCCATTCCGCAGGCACAAAGTGCCGGAGGAATCGCGAGCCAAATGTCAGATTTGGCTCTGCGATAAAAGCTATTTGTGATGCCTGCGTCACAAATAGCCGTGTGAAAAATCAGATATCAATCTGATTTTTCACACTATTCCCTTTAACACATGATAGTGTACTAATGATAACATAGTATTTACCCATTGGCAAATTAAAAGACGCGGGCTGCCACAACTGACAGTCCGCGCCCTTCATTCATTACTAACATGCACTTCGCTCATGCCAGTAATCCGCCGTCTGGGATAAACATGTCTGCATGCTCCCCCTCGCTAACGCTTATTATATTAGGAAAAAAGATATTTATTACACTAATCCCAGAAGCTGTGGCAAAATCATTGAAATAGCCGGGATATATGTAACCAGTAATAATGCTACGAAAATGATAGCGAAGTACGGTAACATGTACTTGATAACACTTTCAATAGTAACTCCTCCGACACGGCAGCCCGTGAAGAGGATTGTACCAACCGGAGGTGTAATTGTTCCGATTGATAAGTTGAAGCAGAGAAGAATACCAAAGTGTATTGGACTCATGCCAAATGCTGTACATATAGGAAGTAAAATAGGTGTAAAGATAAGGATAGCTGGTGTTACATCCATGAATGTTCCTACGATAAGTAACAGCACATTTATTAAAAGGAGAATAAGTATTTTGTTGTCTGTAAGACCAAGTATTGCTGTTGCAATCATATCAGGGATTTCTGTGAAAGCCATAGCCCATGACATGATAGATGAAAGACCAATCATGAATGTGATGATACCTGTTGTCTTTGCTGATTCAAGAACAATTCTTGGGATGTCCTTTAACTTAAATGATCTGTATATAAGTGAAAGAACTGTTGCATATACTACAGCGATTGCTGAACCCTCTGTAGCTGTGAATACACCTGCAAGGATACCACCGATTACGATAATGATAAGTAAAAGGCTTGGGATTGCCTGCCAGAATGTCTTCATTGCGATTTTAAATGTTACTCTTTCTTCTGCCTGGTATCCACGCCTTTTAGCCATGATACCTGCAAGAATCATAACGGCACCACCCCAGAGAATTCCTGGAATATAACCTGCCATGAAAAGTGCTGCGATAGATACACTTCCTGCGATACTTGAGTAAACGATCATTGTGTTACTTGGTGGAATAAGCATTCCAACCGGAGCTGAAGCTACATTTACAGCAACGCTGTAGTTCTTGTCATAGCCTTCCTTTTCCTCTAATGGTCCGATTGTGCTTCCCATAGCTGCGGCTGCGGCTGCACCAGAACCACTGATTGCTCCGAATAACATGTTAGCTACTACATTTGACTGTGCAAGTGCGCCCGGCATTCTTCCTGCGATTACCTTGGCACAATTAACAAGTCTTGTTGCGATACCACCATTGTTCATAATATTACCTGCAAGGATAAAGAACGGAATGGCTATAAGTGAAAATGAATTCGAACCTGCGAATATTCTCTGTGCAGAGGTTGCAAAGGAAACATTTGCCGGAATCATACATATCATTGAAACTGCTGATGAAAGACCGATTGCTACTCCGATAGGAGCACCGATTATCAGCAATATAACTAATATTGTAACCATTACTAAGGCTACCTGTAATGCTATACTCATGCTATAGTCCTCCTCATAATTATTGCTTATTTGCTTTAAGTTCAAGTCCGATATTGTAGATGCTGTAGAATATTATAATCACACCACATATTGGAATAATTGAATAGATGACACCTGTAGGAATATGAAGGATTGTATCTAACTGTACAAGATTCATTCTTGCAATTGTAAATCCACCGTAAACCATTACAAGTCCAGCAAAGCAGATTGTTACAAGCTCGATAATTATGCTGACTATCATCTTAGGTTTTTCAGGTAACTTATCCTTAATAACTGAGATATTAATATGCTCTCTCTGTCCGAACATGTATGTTGCTGATATTATAATCAGCCATACGAAACAGTATCTTGTGAGTACTTCAGTAACGCTGCTTGGGCTTTTGAAGAAATATCTTGCTACGACCTGGTATGTTACCATAAGTACCATTGCGATAAATATTACAACACTTGCATATGATGTAATTTTGTCTAATACTTTTTTAACTGCTGTCATATTATTTCTCCTCTCTTAAAGCCTGTACTTTATCATATATTTTCTTAGTAACCTCTGACTGGCTTGAAATGCTGTCAAGAAGTGGCTGACATTTTTCTCTGAATAATGATGTATCAGGATATACAAAGATTGCGCCGTTAGCTTCAGCATCCTTCTTTGCTTCCTCTACTGACTCTGCAAATGCTTCAAACTCATACTCTGTTGAATCTGCAACAAGCTCGTCAAATATCTTCTTATCCTCATCTGACATACTGTCGAGGAAATTAGTACTTGCAATAACTACATCAGGATGTACGATATGCTTTGTGTAAGAATAATACTTGGCAACCTCATAATGCTTGAAGTCTGTATATACTCTCTCGCTGTTTTCACCGGCATCAATAACGCCCTGCTGAAGAGCTGTGTATACCTCTGACTGTGACATTGCTGTACCAACACCACCCATATACTTAACCATGTTAAGATATGTAGTTGAGTCATTAACTCGTACAATCATACCCTTGAGGTCGTCTGGTGTGTTAATTGGTTTATTAGCATAAATGTTTCTCTCTCCTGCTGTATATACAGTAAGAACCTCGAAATTATACTTTCTTGTTGACTTGAATAACTCATCAAATGCACCTGATAAGGTTGTTCTTCTTAAATGATCCATATCATCATAAAGATAAGGTGCACCAACGATAGCGAAATCTGAATCATAACCTTCTGGAACTGAACATGGAACTATAGCCATATCAAGCGCTCCTGTTCTGATGAACTCTGCCATAGAACCCTGCTCGCCTAACACTCCGTTGGGATAGATAACCATTTTATATCTTCCGTTAGTTGCCTCCTCGAACTTATCTCCAAGCTCTCTCATGGCCTTGTACTGAGGATGATCCTCATTCTGGTTAAAGGCAACTCTTATAATCTTTACTTCCTGTCCATCTGCTGTAGTGCTTGTGCTACACCCCGTTAATGCAGAACAGACAATCAGACTCATGCATAAGAATAATGCAATTAATTTTTTACCCATAAAAACCTCCCTGCAATTATTTTAATAATTCAGTACTTACCTTTACTACTACTTTCCTTACTGTCATAGGCTCGCCATCAGCACATGCTGGTCTGTGGACATCTGTAGGGAAGAATACACAGAAGCAGCCAGGAGTTGATACGATAAAGCCCTCATTTTCTACTGATTTATAGAAGATAAGATCTCTTTCATCAAATCTTTCATCAACCTCATAATTTCCAGTATCCGGTGTGAAGCCTAACTTTTCTCTTCCTGATGCTAAGAACTGTACATCAAGATATTTCTCATGAACCTCTGGTCTTTTCTCGCTTACAGGGCCAGTCTCTGCATCAAATACCTGTGCATACATAAGCTTTCCTTCAAGCTCATAAACACCCGGCTCCATATTTACGAAATCATTTTCCTTTAAATATTTAATTGCTCTCTGAACCGCCTGTGGGTAATTAGTAAAATCGTCCTTTGAATTAATAGATGAAAATATCATTACTTCGTCTCCTTTCTGTCTCTGTCTTCCATGGCATGTACCATGTTGACAATCATTCTGTGTGATGGAACATCTACTCCGGTCTTCTCTCCGGCTCTGACAACTGCTCCGCTGATTGTGTTTACCTCTGTGCGTCTGCCAGCCTTAAGGTCTGCATATATGGATGTCTTTCCTTCCGGTGAATTGATAGAAGTATTTCTTACTCTCTCAATAACCTCTTCCTCATCAAACTCAAGACCTAATGCTTTGGCAACTGCAAGTGCTTCTTTAATAAGAGTTACAGTCATGCTCCATGCATATTCATCTGCTGCAATGAATCCGATTGGAACCTGAAGAACACCTGTAAGAGCTGAAAGTGACACATTTGTAAAAAGCTTATCCCATATAAGCTGCTGGATATTATCATAAATGTGTGTATCAAATCCACATGAATTAAAGCTTTCCTTAATCTTTCCGAGCATTCCGCTGCTGTCAGGAACAAGCATTCCGATATTGGTTTTTCCCTTTCCGCCTCTTCTTACATAGCCGAAATCTAATACCGCGCCGTTATCCTCTGTCGTTCCGATGATAATTCTTTCCTTAGGAACAAATTCTGAAATGATATCCTCATGACCGGCACCGTTCTGAAGCGTCATAACATATGTATTCTCACCGATAATATGTCTGTTTTCTTCAAGCGCTGCTTTAGAAAAAAGTGCTTTGACAAAAAGAATAACCAGATCAACCTCTTCAAGACCTGTACTGTCTGTCATTGCCTTTGGTCTGTATATCACATCATTATCATTCTCAAAAAGCTTAAGTCCGTCAGCATTGATTTTATCAACAATTTCCTGCTTCTTATCAATCATAAAGACATCATTGTGTAATGAAAGATGTCCGCCATATATTGAACCCATGGCTCCTGCACCAAGAACTGCAATCCTCATAACTGTAATCTCCTTATTTAAAATATTCCACATTCATAATCCGGGCTGCCGCCCTCCTTACTCATTCCGGCTCGGTTGCCAGATGTCTATCCGTCCTGGCGTGTAAACACGCCGTCCGCCTAGCCGCCTGGCAACACTTTTGAAAGTCTGTTGCTTCGTGCCCTTGGCACTCTCGCAACTGCCTCCTGCATTCGTAATCCGGGCTGCCGCCCTCCTTACTCATTCCGGCTTGGTTGCCAGATGTCTATCCGTCCTGGCGTGTAAACACGCCGTCCGCCTAGCCGCCTGGCAACACTTTCAAAAAAATTATCTTGAGAATTCTGCAAGGCCTTCGATTGCGTATGCACGGATTGGGCATGAATCAAGTCCGTAGATTGGAAGTGGTGAGTATGACATGAAGAATGTATCCTGTGAAAGCTTGTCTAAGTTCTTTAATACTTCAAGGAATACAATGTTTTCTGCCATGCAGATATCATGAAATGGCTTAACATCTTCGTTGCAGTTCTCAATTGAAACTCCATCGCCGAAGCCTACACATTTAATCTTGTGGTCTACACACCACTGTGCTGTCTCGCCGTTAACAAGTAATCTCTGATCCTTGTCTGTGTTAGTATCTGGTGTAAATGGATCAAGCTTGTAAGAAGAATCGATAATAAGGATATCGCCTTCCTTTACCCAGCCTTCTGTAGCCTTGTCAAGGTCTGCTGCGCTGATGTGCTTTCTGTGTGGTAATGTATCCTTGAAATCAACATAGATTGCTCTTCCCATAAATGTTGTAAGTGGAAGCTCAGCAACTGATGGCCAGTTGTCATCATGATGATAAGGACATTCACAATGTGTTCCGAGGTGGCTTGTAAGATCCATTGCTGTGTGGAAGTCAGGGATTGGTCCACCTGTGTTATATCTGATAAGGTGACATCTTCTTGACTCAGTCTTTGGATCAAGTGGCTTTGTTAAATCGATTACCTTTAAGTTTCCTAATTCATATGTTGCATTCATCCTTTTTTCCTCCTGAAAAATGATTTGTTTTCTTGTTGATTGCAGTATACCAGTATACCGGTTAATGGTCAATTATCAAAAGTAGTCAAAGTTTTCACAATTTCATTGTACATTTTCAACAAAACCAGTATACCGGTATGCAGATTTTTGATTAAATATTGACTGCTTATGTTTTTTTGTTTATTATTTTAATTGTAGAAGTTTTCAGGGTGGCAAAATCCTCTGCTCACCATAGAGTTCGAATTTTGCTTCGCAAAACAAGGAGGCACAATCCTCTGCTCCTGCATAGGCAGTCGCATTTTGCTCCGTAAAACTTCGCAAAACAAGGAGGCACAATCCTCTGCTCCTGCATAGGCAGTCGCATTTTGCTCCGTAAAACTTCGCAAAACAAGGAGGATTAGAAAAAAATGCAGCTTATGTCATCGCTTCAACAGGAGGCTTATAATTATATTAAAGATTTAATTCTTTCCAACAAACTTGATGTTAACAGTATGTATTCAGAAACTAAATTATCTAAGGAACTTGGTATATCGAGAACTCCAATGCGTGAAGCTCTGCAGTGCTTAAGCCAGGATGGATATATAGATGTTATCCCAAGTAAGGGATTTCGTATAAGACAGTTGAATCAGAAGGATATGAAACAGACTATTCAGATTAGATGTGCTATAGAGGGATTCTGCACTCATTGTCTTGCTCAAGAGATTAATACGGCAAGAGGACAGAGAACTTTACGCGAGCTTGAAAATATTCTTGACCTGCAGATTAAAACTATTGAGAGCAATCCGGATAATGGCAATTATGAAGATTTCATCAATTACGATCACCAGTTTCATCTGCTTCTTGTCAAATATATCAACAACGATGAAGTTAATCACATTTTCCAGAGGCTGATGTACCTGATTAAGCTTACTTCACAATCTGCACTTGAAGTTGAAGGCCGTGTTGCAGGCACTTTAGAAGAACATAAGAAATATTTTGATTGTCTTAAAGCTGGTAATGGTGATGAAGCTTACCGCATTCTTATAGATCATCTTATGATGCCTCTCAATGTGGTAAAACCAGAAAAATAACAACCAGCTTATATACGATTTGATATATAATATAATAAAATTGTACAGCGATTTCTAAATCTCAAGTGATTTCTTCCATATATCAACAAGCTTCTCTAATGAATAAGCAGCATTAGCAGGACTTGTTGAGGGAAGAATATCAGGCTTGATTCCGATATATTTCATCTGATACTTTTCATAGTATTTTCCTGATGTCTTCCCATTACATATCACTTTATCAATCTTAGAATTATCAATAATGCTTTTCAAATCAGTTGGCACTACATTTCTAATACTGTTGTCACTTGAACCAATTATGTCACAACTGTATATCGTATCCCACATTGCAATATTATGCTTCAGCATAAGTGCTTTCTTTTCTTCAATTGTCTGTGGAACATTTTCTTTAAATACGCTGCTAACCATTTTCCAGAACCGGTTCTGTGGATGTCCGTAAAAGAACATCTGCTCCCTTGATTTAACTGACGGAAGACTTCCAAGCACCAGTATTCTGGATTCACTGTTGTACAGTGGTGGAAATGGATGTGTTATATGCTCGTATCTGGATTCGTTCATAGTTATCTCCCCTCATGTGGTTTCTTTTTGCTCGATTTAATCATAAAAAATGCTATACAGGCAACTATTATGTATCCGAATAATGAAATAACAGATGATTCAATTCCAAACTCACCACCTGTGATGGCAAAATCTTTTGAATTAAGAACATATGTCATTACAGAATACTTATCCATTTTTTCACCAATGGCTAATCCTCCGCCAATAATCACAATGTTCCAGATAACATGAACTATTCCACTATTCCGGTAAATGCAACCCCTGCACTTAAAGTATTGAATATCTGATTTCCATTCATATTTGAGGATACATACTTACCGTTGAATATTAAAAGATAACTTCCTTTTATAACAAATGGTAATAATACAGCTATTAAAACCCATCTTATTTTAATAGCAAATTTAGGCATTCCAAAATCCAAAGCTGGCAGCTTAATAATTTTGCTAATAAACACACTTGCTATGGATTGTGCAATAATCTGTGTGATTATTAAAATAAATATCGCAACAAATGATATGCTAATTGCTTTTTTTGTACTCATTTTATTTCTCCTTATTTTGTGTAATAAATAAGTATGCTATAAACTTTTATTTTAGGAAATCCCCTGCCCTTTCCGGGCAAAACAAAAGAGCCTGACCGCCTTGATTTTAAGGCTTTCAGGCTCCTAAGGAGCAGGGGATGAGAGAATCGAACTCCCACCAAAGGTTTTGGAGACCCCTATCATACCATTTGACCAATCCCCTATCTTGTAGGAGAAGGATTGTTCCTTCAAAACTGCACATTAAAATTCTTTCATCCGATTACTCTTAAGAATAACTCTCT
>CAVKBP010000113.1:0-8134 GCA_963654395.1 Ruminococcus sp. CAG:382 | reverse complement strand
TGACATTTGGCTCGCGATTCCTCCGGCACTTTGTGCCTGCAGAATGGAGATTAATATGGATAATAACAATCAGGAATACAACACAGTAACCCTAATGCTTGATGACAATACAGAATGTGAATGTGCCATAATCCGCATATTCCCTGCAGGAGATAACGATTACATCGCCCTTCTTCCGCTTGAAGGAGAAGCCGCTGATAATGATGAGGTATATCTCTACAGGTATATAGCAGAAGGCAGCAATGAGCCTGTACTTGAAAACATTGCTTCTGATGAAGAATACGAGCTTGTTGCAGAAGCATTTGACGAAGAATTAGATGCTATGGAGTATGAAGAGTTGTACGAAGAAGAGGATAACGGGCAGTAAGAATTTCCTCTATGAACCGCGAACGGGTTGTATCTTTATTGTACCTCTGCTTAGGGTACAGAAGATACAGCTTTTCCTTCGCTCTTGTCATAGCCACATAAAACAGCCTCCGCTCCTCCTCTATCTGTTCATCCAATACAGCCTTGTTATATGGAATAACCCCCTCGCATACATCTACCACGAATACAGTCTTATACTCAAGCCCCTTAGAACAATGCATCGTAAGAAAATGTACACCTTTCTTCTCTGCTGCCATATTATCCTTACTGGCAGCCTTGCGTTCCTGTGCTATCCCTTCAATCCATTCCTGTAACGACCTGTAGTCCTGCGCCCTGTGTAATAATTCATCAAATACATTATACAGTTCTTCCCTGTCTGCCTTATGCTCATATATATAATCCGTCACATAATCATCATATCCAATTCCTTTTCTTATATAATTAACAGCCGCAAAAGGATTCATGTTCCTGATAATATTAATATCAAACAGCAGCTTGTCCAGCCTTTCAAGCATATCACTGCTGCCAGAATATATCCTTTTAAGTTCCCCTGTATCAACTGGCTGGGTTATGTACGAACGGGTTATATACCTCATAGGCTTATTAATAATCCTTAAAAAATCCGTCCTTTCCCTGCTTCCCAAAGCAATTCTTACATATGACAGAATATCCTTGGCAATCCAGTGTTCATATATATCCTGTCCGCCCGATGTATCACAGCATGGTATTCCCTCGCCCAAAAGCCTTGCTTTATACATATCTCCTACAACATTAGTCCTGAAGAGCACTGCAATATCATCATAGTCAACGCCCTCTGAATTAAGCTTCATTATCTTCTCTGCTAAAAATGTCTTTTCATCATTCAGGTTATTAAACTCATATATGGAAACTGGTGCTCCTGGCTGTGAGGCTGTCTTAAAATCCTTATAATACCGGTGTTCATTTTCCTCAATCACAGACCTTGCCGCAAGTACAATATTGCCGGCAGACCTGTAATTAATACTCAAATCTATCCTTATGGCATCACTGAAATAATCTGTGAACTTCAGCATAATCTCCGGATTAGCTCCCCTGAATCCGTATATGCTCTGGTCATCATCTCCTACAACGAAAAGATTCCTGTATTTTCCAGAAAGAATCCTAAGCACATCAAACTGTGCCATATTAATATCCTGAAATTCATCAACCAGAATATACCTGTACTTATTCTGCCATGCATTCCGGTAGTCCTCTCTTTGCTGCAGCAGATCCCTGCACTGTACAATCATGTCATCAAAATCTATAAGCCTTTTCTTAACAAGCATATCATCATAAGCCCTGTAAATAATCCTGAAGCTTTCATGCGGAATATATATGCTTTCATATTCGCTAAGCTTAATTGAACTGCCCTTAACACGGCTTATCTCTGACAACACATTATCAACTGCTTCATCCTCGCTGTCATATTCAAGCTCCAGCCTGCACAACTGCTCTTTAATAAAATCTCTCTGCCTTGCCGGTGTGATAATACATCTGGCATTATAATTGTAAGCCAGCTTAAGTATTGTAAAAAATACAGCATGAAATGTTCCAAATGTCACCGCTGCCCCTCTGTCTTTCCCAAGCTGCATGAATCTTGCCTGCATCTGGACAGCCGCTGCTTTAGTAAATGTAATGACAAGTATGTCTGATGGCCTTACTCCATAATTATCTATAAGATATCTCACGCGGTTAGTAAGTACCGCAGTCTTTCCCGAGCCCGGTCCGGCAATCACCATACATGGTCCTGTATTATGTTGTATAGCCTGTAGCTGTGCTTCATTAAATTGCAAAAGCGGCACTCCTTATATCAATCTTACACAAACAAATGTATATTAAGATTATATAAACATGCCGTCATATTGTCAATATATTTATATGTATTTTATATTTTATTAATAACTTGTTATATTGTCATCAGAATCATCCGTATTAGATATATTTCTAATTGTAACATAATATTCAACCTGTGGATTCACCTGAACAAGCACCCTGTCGCCCTTCTTATGTCCCAGAATTGCCTTTCCAAGAGGAGATTCTATGCTTATCATTCCGCTTAATGAATCCGCCCTTATAGTTGTAACAAGCTTAACAGTTTCAGTGCTCTCATCATCCTCATAAAAAATCTCAACAGTATTGTTGACACCAACCTCATCATCTGCTGATGAATCATCAATAACAGTAGCATTTTTAATAGTTCTCTGCAGATATCTTATCCTGCTTTCATTCTTATTCTTGAATCTCTTTGCAGCATGGTACTCAAAATTCTCACTCAAATCTCCCTGTGCCCTTGTCTCCTTGACATCTTCAAGTGCTGCTTTTCTCACCTCATGGATTCTGTATTCTATTTCCTCTTCCATCTTCTTAATATCATTCTTAGTGAGCTCGTGTCCCATATCAATTCCTTCTTTCTTACCTTACCGTCTTACTTACTATTGATAATTACAGCCTGGCTTAGCATTTCCTCATATCTTAGAAAAAATGTATCAGCATCTCTTGTAACATGTCCTGCTATTGAGTCGGTTATCTCAAATGTATTGTTATCCTCATTATATCCGCTCAGAACCACACAGTGTTCATTGCCATGCCACACAAAATCATATCCATCAAAATTATAATATTCTATATACGATGCCGCCATGCCCTCTGTATTCCATATTATAACTGGCTTATTCATAAGCAGATAATCTATAAGCTCATCCTTTGTGCTTCCACTCACATCAACCGCTTCATAAGCATGCCCTTCTGCTTCAAAATACTTATTGGCTGTATTGACGATAACAGGCGCAAAGCATCCAAATGAATTGTTAGTATATACATTTCCAACAAATGACTGGAACATATCATATGTTGATGAATCCAGATAATTATCTGCAAGATAAATGTTGGTAACATTCATCCCCATGTAATTAAGAACCATTGTAAGAGATGTCACCTCACAGCCTGACGGCATATCAGGATACTGGTATATTACATTCACAGCCAATGATACATTCCTGTTTCCACTGTTTTCTTCCACCGCCTGATTTTTACCCAGTGTGACATAATCTCCTGCTGTCACTTCTTCCGTTGTCTCTTCCTCTGTTTCTTCTTTCTCTGTCTCTTCTTCCGTTTCTTCTTTCTCTATATCTTCCTCTGTTGTCTCTTTTTCTGATATTTCTTCACCTGATATTTCCTGACTCTGCTTCTGTGTATCGACCTTAACAACCTCTACATTTACCTTTTCAGTATTATTATGCTCAGACTGTTTCAGTTCTTTATATGCATATAAACAAAGACAGCATATTATCACAAGAAGCGAAACGCCCAACACTGCAAGCTTTCTATGTACATTTCTATGTTTATGTTGTCTGTGCCTTCTTTTACTCATTAAGCATTCTCCAGTCTTTTCTTCTCTTTCTTTGATTCTATGACATGCCTTACAGCCATAACCGGATGGTATAATATCATCCACGGACCGGAAAAACGCATAACTTTGCGTATCCTTTCACGCATTTCCGGCTTATAGCAGTGCACCCTGCAATTCGAGCAGAAGGTTTTGCTCTCCATAAAAGGACAGCGGTCACTTCTTTGTATTGCATAATCATTTAACACCCTGCATTCATCGCATAACGCTCCTTCAGAGTGATGCTTTTTCCTGCAGTATATTGAAATCATAAGCGAAACTGTGCGTTTTTCGCGTTCTCTCTTTAATTCAACCTTGTTATCCATATCAGCTTACCCTGCCATTCTCAACGCAGTACACCTTGTCTGCAATTCGCATTGTAGACTGCCTGTGTGATACAAGTGCTACAGTTCTGCCCTTGCCTTCTTCCTTTAAAGACTTAAGGATAATAGCCTCATTTAAACTATCCAGATTACTAGTCGGTTCATCAAGCAGTACAAATGGCGCATCATGTAAGAATGCCCTTGCAAGTCCGATTCTCTGCTTTTCACCGCCCGATAACATATCTCCAAGCTCACCGACATTGGTGTCATACCCATCAGAAAGCTTCGATATGAAATCATGAATTGATGCCTTTTTGCACGCCCCGATTATCTCCTCGTCCGTTGCATCAAGCCTTGCAATTCTTATATTATTCTTAATCGTGTCGTTAAATAAATGTGTATCCTGTGTCACAAAGCTTTCCATATCACGCAGATTATCTGTATTAATCTTTTCAACCGACCTGTCCGAAAGCTTTATCATTCCCTTATCCGTACTCCAGAATCTCATAAAAAGCTTAAGCAGTGTGGACTTACCGCTTCCGCTTCTGCCTGAAATTCCGATAATACTCCCCTTAGAAATTGGAATTGATACATCAGAAAGTATAGTTTCCTCTCCGTATGAGAATGTAACATTTTCAGCAGCAGCGCCATTAAAGCCAGTCTCATCACAGCCTGTAATATCCTTAGTAACCGGCTGTTCATCAAGAATATCCAGCACTCTGTTTCCTGCTGCAAATGTGTTCTGCAATGTACTTCCAAGATTAGCCAGTGCAACAACCGGTCCAAAGGAACTCATCATTGCAACTACAGATACTAATACTCCTGCAAAGCTGATTGCACCTTCTGAATATAAAGAGCAAGAAACAACTATCATAACAAGGTCTGCCACAAGAATAACTGTATTAGTAACCGCCATGTTAATTCCTGTAAGTAACTTTAATCTGCTTTCATTCTCCGAAAGACTGTCAGTCCTTTCATTCATCTCATCAAGTCTTTCCATTCCACAGTTATACTGCAAAATCTCCGGAAGTCCTCTTAAGCTGTCTAACACAAAGCTGCTCAATTCTCCTGACTTCGTTCTGAATATAAGTCCGGTATCCTTACTTGCCTTAGATATGTATACAGGCACGCACACACCTACTGCCACATAAGCTGCAAGTGCCACTACCGCAAGCACCGGATTAATATGTGCAAGGAAAACACACATAATAAGGCTTACAAAAAATGCTATGATAACCGGAGATATTGTATGTGCATAAAACACCTCAAGAAGCTCAATATCTGAGGTTATAACTGATATGAGGTCACCCTTGTCCCTGCCCTCCAGCTTTGCCGGACAAAGTTTTCTTAACGCTGCAAACACCTTATCTCTTATAAGTGCAAGCAGCTTGAATGCTATAAAATGGTTACACGCCTGCTCGGCGTATCTTAATACACCTCTTACCAGCGCGAATATAAGCACACTTGCAAAGATTACGCCTAATGAAAAATGTATCTTGATTCCAAGTACATTTAACACAGCCATAGCACCGAAAACCGTTATGAATATTGCCATGAGGTGTCCGATTATTCCCATAATAACAGCAATTACCATGAATCCGGCAAGCGGCTTTACCATTCCGATAAGCCCGCACATTACTGCGAATCCGCTTCTTTTCTTCTCCATTACTGCGCACCTCCTAATCCGTAGTTTTCAAGGCTCATCTGTGCATTCCAGAGCTTCGCATATTCACCACCAGCCTTAACAAGCTGTTCATGGGTTCCGGCTTCAGCCACCACACCATTATTCATTACATAGATATTGTCTGCATTCACAACATTTGCAAGTCTGTGAGATATCAGAATAACTGTTTTCTCACCCGACAGGCTCTCAATCTGCTTCATAATTACATCTTCGCTCTCCACATCAATATTAGATGTGGCTTCATCAAATATATAGTAAGGGCTGTCATGCAGAAGCGCCCTTGCCAGTGCAAGACGCTGTCTCTGACCACCTGAGAAGTTGGAAGCACCCTCATTAAGCTTAGTATCAAGCCCATCCTCAGCCTTAAGAAATTCACTTAAATTAACCTTAGAAAGAGCATCCCACATCTGGTTATCAGTTATGTTGCCACCTGCCATTTTAAGGTTATCCCTGATAGTCCCTTTAAAAAGAAAGCTCTGATGACTTATATATGTAATATTCTTAAATATCTCTTTCTCATCTATATCTGAAAGCTCAGTATCACCAACCAGCACATTTCCATTGTAACCCTTATTTCTTCCCATAAGAATTGCCGATATCGTTGACTTTCCGCAGCCGCTTTCCCCGACAAGTGCTGTAAGTGTTCCTTTTACAAATGTTATGTCTGCTCCCTTAACAACTAATCTGTCCGGATTGTCCTTATATGCGAAGCTTAAATTTTTACAGGTAATAGACGCATTTGCAGGAAATGACCTGTCTGTGTGCGAATCCTTTTCTTCTATGTCAAGCAGCCTGAATATCTTCTCACTTGCAGCCATTCCATTCATTGCAATATGAAAAAATGATCCCAGTTGTCTCATCGGAATAAAGAAATCCGCAGACAACAGGATTATAAGAAGTGCGCCTGCAACGCTTACATGACCTGCCTTAAGCTGTGTTGCCGCCATAATTACACCAAGTGCTGCCCCGCCATATGCTATTAAATCCATTATAGTTATGGAATTAAGCTGCATTGTAAGCACCTTCATTGTGATCTTACGGAACTTCTCTGACTCTTCATTCATCTGCTTATTCTTGTACTCATCTGCCTTATATATCTTTAAGGTTGTAAGTCCTTCCAGATTCTCTAAAAATGTATCTCCAAGTGCTGTGTACTGCCCCCAGTACTTGGAAAGAAGCTTCTTAGCCCATGTCTGCACAACAGCAATTGATACAGGAATAAGCGGTACGCATACAAGAAGCACTATTGCTGATGGCACATTTACAAATAAAAGCACTACAAAAAGTGTCAGCGGCGCGAGCATTGCATAGAAAAACTGTGGCAGATATGCGCCAAAATAAGTCTCAAGCTGGTCACAGCCTTCAACTGCCACCTGTACAACCTCGGAAGTCTGCACATTTTCTCTGTAGGCACTTCCGAGTGACAGAAGCTTTTCATATATCTTTTCCCTAAGAGTTTTCTTAACCATCTTAGATGCCAGAAAGCTCATTCTTGAAGACACTATTGTACATATGCCCCGCACAACTGCCGCTACCATGATAATTACTGCTGTCCTTATAAGTGTATCTGTACTATAGCTTCCATTATACACCGCCGCAAAAAGCGCTGTTATTCCGGACATCATCACAATATTAGCTGCCAGCGAGCACCACTGTGCCACAACATTTCCAGCTATATACTTCTTACTTTCGCTTACGGTACCTATGAGCCTTTTATCAATCATCATATGATTCTTAACCTTTCTTTAATTAATCAGACTGTAAAATCAGCCTTATAGCCAATAGTAAGTAGTATAGTACTTCTGTATCATCTCACTTACCTCAATCAGCCTGTTCTAACAAGATATCGCATTAAATAAAATTCGTCAATATCAGAATTTTACCAGAATCATACTATTTCTCAGCAGCCCTGATTGCAGCTTCCGCCTGCTTAACCTCTTCTACTGATATCCCCAGCATCTGCGCTGCTATTGCTTCCTGTATGGAACTTTTCGCATATTCCTTCGCATAATCTTCTACTATCTTACACATTTCACTCTGACCTCCTTCCGTCTCCTTGAAATAACTTATAGCATTGCTGCAGTTAATACTATGCTCAAGGTAAGAGTAAATTCTATATATTGATTATATACTACTCCCAAACCCATTTGCAATAGTATTGCCTCATGATTATATGTATCGTACAATATTGCAATATTCATTTAGTATATATCATATCTTGGCATTTAAGTCAACACATATACATTATAATATTCTATACATATTCCCCTTGCACTTTTTCAAAAATGCGTTATAATAATTAAGTCGCATTCAGATATCGGCGTGTGGCTCAGTTTGGTAGAGCGCGTGGTTCGGGAC
>CAVKBP010000112.1:0-8163 GCA_963654395.1 Ruminococcus sp. CAG:382 | reverse complement strand
TGCCCGGAGTATTAACCTCCCAGTTTCTATAAATAAATGTCTGCTTAGACTGTGCAGCGACTACAGAATTAAGCATAACTGAGAAATCTCCGCTTGTTGGATTCTTCATTCCGGCAGGAACATCAATTCCAGAGCAGACAAGCCTGTGCTGCTGGTTCTCAACTGATCTTGCACCTACGGCAACATATGAGAGAACATCTGAAAGATACCAGTAATTCTCAGGGTAGAGCATTTCGTCAGCAGGACTAAGCTCGGTTTCCTTCATTACATCAATGTGCATTTTTCTGATTGCAACAAGACCGGCAAGAAGGTCAGGCTTCTTTTCCGGATCAGGCTGGTGAAGCATTCCCTTATAGCCAACGCCTGTTGTTCTTGGCTTGTTAGTGTAAACTCTTGGGATAATGATTACTTTATCTTTGATTTTTTCCTGAACCTTGACAAGCCTTGAGGTGTAATCAAGGACAGCAGCTTCGTTATCTGCTGAGCAAGGTCCGATAATTACGAGAAGCTTATCTGATTTGCCAGTGATAACATCAGCAATCTGCGCGTCTCTTTTTGCTTTTAGTGTCTTGATGTCTTCCGGTACAGGATACTGTTCTTTGATTTCAGTAGGTGTAGGAAGCTTTGTGACAAACTCGAAACTCATATGATTTCTCCTTAAAAATGTATATTTAATAATTACATCTGCATAAAAAATACAATGTCTATGTGATTATAACATTTGTTTCAAAAAATGCAAAATAATAATGCAGAAAGTACAATTTGTGATAAAATTTAAGTATGGAGGTGGTCGTGATGAGGATGGTTGATATTATTGAAAAGAAAAGGGATGGTGGAAGACTGTCTGTAGATGAAATTAATTATTTCGTCAATGGATATGTCAGTGGAGATATACCTGATTATCAGGCTTCCGCGCTTCTTATGGCAATATATTTCAGGCATATGGATTATGATGAGACGCTTAACCTGACACTTGCCATGGAAAACAGCGGGGATAAGCTGGATCTGTCAGCTATTAACGGCGTTAAGGTTGACAAGCACAGCACTGGCGGTGTAGGAGACAAAACCACGCTTATTCTGGCACCTATGGTTGCGGCGCTTGGTGGCAAGGTTGCCAAGATGAGCGGAAGAGGGCTTGGATTTACAGGCGGCACAATTGATAAGCTGGAAAGCATTCCGGGATTTAATACGGCGCTGTCTGAGGAAGCATTTATTAAACAGGTCAATAATATAGGAGTTGCGCTGACAGGACAGACCGGAAATCTTGCACCTGCTGATAAAAAGATATATGCCCTAAGGGATGTTACGGCAACTGTTGAAAATATTTCGCTTATTGCAAGCAGCATTATGAGTAAGAAGCTGGCTTCCGGAGCTGACGCTATTGTACTTGATGTCAAGACTGGAAGTGGCGCATTTATGAAAAATGAGGCTGATGCCGTAAGTCTTGCAAAGGAGATGGTGCGTATCGGAAAGGGTGCAGGCAGAAATGTGACAGCACTTATTACTGACATGGACCAGCCGCTAGGATATGCTGTCGGCAATGCGCTTGAGGTTATTGAAGCTATTAATACCTTAAAGGGCGAAGGACCGGAGGATTTAACTCGGCTTGTGCTTAATCTGGGAACTTACATGGTGCTTGCGGCAAGGGATGACCTTGATAAGGAGACAGCCAGAAAAGAGCTGGAAAGAGTAATAAACGATGGCAGTGCTCTTGATAAATTCGCTGAATTTGTTAAGGCGCAGGGTGGAGATTCTGACGCTGTATACAATACAGACAGGCTAAAGGTTGCCAGAACCGTAACAGAGGTGTGCGCAGACTGTGACGGTTATGTCAGGTCAATCCAGTCTGAGCTTATCGGAAAAGCCTCAATGATACTTGGCGGAGGAAGGGCGGCTAAGAATGATGTGATTGATTTGTCAGTTGGTGTTGTTCTGTCTAAGAAAATAGGCGATAAGGTTAATAAGGGTGATGTGATTGCAAGGATTTACTGTGATGATGCAGACAAGACTAAGGAATCAGAAAAGCTGGTACATGAAGCGTATGCATTTTCACATAAATGTGTCAATAAAAATGTACTTATTAAGGGAATCGTTGGTTCATAACTTATTAAGGGAATCGTTGGTTAATAGTTGTAAATTAATGTATTTTGTGATATCATGGACACCAAACGGGGCATTGCCCTAAAGTTTGTGAATTGAAAAGGAGAGTTACGATGGAAGTAAGACAGGGTGCTAACGCAAGAGATGTGAAGGGTTATGATACAGAAAGACTGAGAAATGATTTCCTTATCCAGAATCTTTTTCCGGCTGATGATTTTAAGCTTGTATACAGCCAGATTGACCGTATTATTGTTGGCGGATGTATGCCAGTTAATAAGGAGCTTACACTTGAGGCTGGTTCTGAGCTTAAGGCAGCATATTTCCTTGAAAGACGAGAGATGGGTATCTTTAATGTAGGCGGCAATGGTTCTGTTATCGTTGATGGTACTGAATATAAGTTCAAGTATAGAGATGGTCTTTATGTTGGTATGGGCTCTAAGGAGATTAAGTTCAAGAGCGAGGATTCTTCTAAGCCGGCTAAGTTCTACTTTAACTCAACACCTGCACATAAGTCATATCCTACTGTATTTATTGATCCAGAGAAGGATATCAAGGATGAGTTCAAGCTTCAGCTTGGTTCTGTAGAAGGCTGCAATAAGCGTCTTAACAGAAAGTACATTTTACCAGGACAGGTTGAGACATGCCAGTTAGAGATGGGTATTACAACTCTTGAACCGGGAAACGTATGGAATACAATGCCATGTCATACACATGACAGAAGAATGGAAGTTTACTTCTACTTCGAGATTCCGGAAGAAGATATTGTTGTTCACTACATGGGTGAGCCGACAGAGACTCGTCATATCATCATGAGAAGCGAAGAAGCAGTTATTTCACCAAGCTGGTCAATTCATTCAGCATCAGCTACACATGCATATGCATTTATCTGGGGAATGGCTGGAGAAAATCAGGATTTTGATGATATGGACTGGGTTGACATGAAGGATTTAAAGTAATCCTTTAGCTACATATTTTACTAAGGAATGTAACCTGTAGAGGGTTTCATTTATAAATAATAAGAGAAAAGGAGATTTAAAATGTCAGTTAATTTTTCACTTGAAGGTAAGATTGCATTTGTAACTGGTGCATCATATGGTATCGGCTTCGCTATCGCCAGCGGCATGGCTAAGGCTGGTGCAAAGATCGTTTTCAACGATATTAAGCAGGAATTAGTAGACAAGGGATTAGCAGCTTACAAGGAAGCTGGTATCGACGCTCACGGATATGTATGCGACGTTACTAACGAAGAAGCTGTTAATGCTACAGTAGAAAAGATCACAAAGGAGGTTGGACCAATCGATATCCTCGTAAATAACGCTGGTATCATCAAGAGAATTCCTATGTGTGAGATGACTGCTGCTGAGTTCAGACAGGTTATCGACGTAGACCTTAACGCACCTTTCATCGTATCAAAGGCAGTAATTCCTTCAATGATCGAAAGAGGACATGGTAAGATTATCAACATCTGCTCAATGATGTCAGAGTTAGGCCGTGAGACAGTATCAGCTTACGCTGCTGCTAAGGGTGGTCTTAAGATGCTTACAAGAAATATCTGCTCTGAGTATGGTAAGTACAATATCCAGTGTAATGGTATTGGACCTGGTTATATTGAGACACCTCAGACAGCTCCATTAAGAGAGAGACAGCCAGATGGATCAAGACATCCATTCGATTCATTCATCGTTGCAAAGACACCAGCAGAGAGATGGTTAAAGCCAGAAGAATTAGCTGGTCCTGCTGTATTCCTTGCTTCAGAAGCATCAGATGCAGTTAATGGACACATCCTCTATGTAGATGGTGGTATCCTCGCATACATCGGCAAACAGCCACAGTGATCGCGGACTACAAGCGCAGTGCACTCATGAATAAAAAAACACAGGAATCAAGCTCGCTTGAATTCCTGTGTTTTTTTATTCATGAGTATAGAGCGCGACAGCGCGTGTGGACTGACCGTAGGTCAGGACACGGCACTGCGCGGACATAGATTAGCGGTGCAGATAACAATAAAGGGCTTGAGGCAAGTTTACTTGTGCTCAAGTCCTTTTTGTTATCTATAGCGCATGGAATGCGCGTACAACTTGGTTGAAAACCAAGTTGTACATACACCGCGGAGTAGAGGGAATCAAGCTTGCTTGAATTCCTGTGTTTTTTTATTCATGAGTATAGGGCGCGACAGCGCGTGTGGACTGACCGCAGGTCAGGACACGGCACTGCGCGGACATAGATTAGCGGTGCAGATAACAATAAAGGGCTTGAGGCAAGTTTACTTGTGCTCAAGTCCTTTTTGTTATCTATAGCGCATGGAATGCGCGTACAACTTGGTTGAAAACCAAGTTGTACATACACCGCGGAGTAGAGGGAATCAAGCTTGCTTGAATTCCTGTGTTTTTTTATTCATGAGTATAGGGCGCGACAGCGCGTGTGGACTGACCGCAGGTCAGGACACTACACTGCGCAGAAGTAGTGGGACGCACCCCTGCCGTCCACCAATCCCCAGCCGCAAGAGCGAAGCGAATTGCGGCGTATATCTCGGCACAGAGGAAATTTAATGTATATATGGTATCATAATTAGTCTGACAGGTTATCCAATATCCTGCCTTTTAACATGATACATATAACTTGTAATTATCTCAATCAATGATAAAATCAAGTAAAGGGAGAATACGATCATGTCAATATTTAAGAAGAATACAACCAAAAAAGAAATAGAAACATCGCTCAACGAAATCCAGATTAATCTTGAAAATAATTACAAGGATTTAGCAATTAAGGCTTTTAAGGACTCAACAGAGCTTATTGAGCGGTATCATAATGAGGCTCTGATTGATGAGAAAGCTTATGGTAAATACAAAGGACAGCTTGATGTATTTGCAAAGAGAATGGAAGGATACAGTCACAGATTGAATGTGAAATATTAAAATAGTGAAAAATAATAACATAATGCCCAAATATAAATGTTTATGCTATGATAAATAATGTGTATATTATAAATATAAAAAACACTTTTGACTACATTAGTAAAAGCAAGGTGGATTTACGATGAAAAAAGTATTATTAATTGGAATGGCATTGGTATGTTCTGCTGCTATGGCAGGCTGTAAGACAAAACCGCCAAAGGTTACACATCCGTATACGCAGGAGTATGTAGCTGGCAGAGAACATGGTAATGTAAATGTTCTGGAATTCCTTGAACATGGAGAAGAATTTGCAATCGGGGCAGATGAAAATGGCAAAGCAGTATTTAAAGATCCGCAGAAAGCATTTGAGGCGTTAGTCAGGGATTATTCTGATGGTATTAATCTGATTAAGGAAGAGTATAAGTTAGGACCAATCACTCAAAGATGCTATGAGGATTACAAGATATATGGCTGGCAGGTTAATACAGGCTCAGAAGAAAGCAAGGAGCAGGCAGATTTTGTGTCTCAGTTTTTGGATATATATGAGAATAGCTATGATTTTGATAAATAGAATGAGTTTTAAATAAATGTGAATTGGCAGAAATCATTTGAAATGATGAAAATGCATATAAGTATAAATTTGACTATCAAAATTTCCTTACATATGGTACAATTACTTAAGATTTCACAAAATACGAGGGAGAATAATTTAATGAAACTTGAAGTAAAAAAGCTTACCAAGTCATTTGGTGAGAAGGAAGTCCTTCATGGCATTACATTTGATGTCGAGGGCGGTAAGGCACTGGGACTTCTTGGCAGGAATGGTGCGGGCAAGACTACTACCATAAGAATTATTATGGATGTATTTCATGCCAGCTCAGGAGAAATATTTCTTGATGGCAGGAAATTTAGTCCAAAGGAGCATCTGATAGGATATCTGCCGGAGGAAAGAGGATTATATCCTAAGAAAAAGGTGTCAGAGCAGCTTGTTTATCTTGGCAGACTGCGAGGCTTATCTAAGGAAGAGGCTAAGAAGAATACTGATAAATGGCTTGAAAGACTGCAGGTATCACAGTATGCAGATGTTAAGCTGGAGACTCTTAGTAAAGGAAATCAGCAGAAGGTGCAGCTTGCTTCAACGCTTGTGTGTGAGCCAGAGATTGTTATATTGGATGAACCCTTCAGCGGACTTGATCCGGTCAATTCAAAGATACTACAGGATGTTGTGACAGAATTGATAGAAGAGAAAAGAATAGTTATATTCTCAAGCCATCAGATGAGTTATGTAGAAGAATTCTGTGAGGATATTGCAATAATCAATAATGGAGAGATTGCATTGTCAGGCAGTCTTGCTGATATCAAGGCGGAATATGGAAAGAACCAGCTTATAATTTCAGCAGTCGGAATGGAAGCCGAAGAACTGGCAGAAAAGCTTAAAACACAGCTTGCAGATACATTATCTGTAACCGGAACAAATAAAGATGGTGTCATAGTAAAGAACCTTCATGAGCTTTCAAGAAATGAGCTTATTAAAGCTGTTATGAATGCAGATATCGAGATTTCATCATTTGACAGCTACAGACCATCACTTAATGATATATTTGTAAAGGCAGTGGGAGGTGACAGATAATGAAGAAATTCGGGGTAATATTCCAGTATGAAATTATGAATTATATTAAGAATAAAAGCTTTATGATTTCTACAGTTGTTATAGCTGTTCTTGCCGCGGTGATACTGTTCCTTCCAAGTGTATTCGATATGTCTGGAATACTTGGAATTAATACAGATGATAAAGCATCAGATGATACAGAGATTACAGATGTTATTGCAATATGTGATGAGAAAAACATATTTGCAGGAACTGGGATTATTGAAGGCGTATTTACTGATGTGAAGATTGAAAATGTTTCATCAAGAAATGCACTTGTAAAGAAGCTTGAGGATGATGAAAATGTTATTGCCGGCTTTGTGGTGAGGAATGCAGCGGACTTTGAATATGTCGTAAATAATAGTGATATGTATGATGATATGACAGCCAGATTTACATCTGCAATGCAGCTGCTAAGCCAGTATAATTACTGCATGGAAAATAATCTTGATATGGCAGAGATTGAGGCTGCATTTAATCCTGTCATTAATTCTGAGACAACTGTGCTTGGAAAAGATATGATGAGTAATTACTGGTATTGTTATGCGCTCATAATAATCGTGTTTATGGTTATTATTCTGTATGGAGTAATGGTGGCAACATCTGTTACACAGGAGAAATCCAACAGGACAATTGAGCTTCTTGTTACAAGTGCAGACACCAACAGCCTTTTCTTCGGAAAAGTACTGGCAGGTACATCTGCAGCGCTTATACAGGTTGGAATTATATTTGCAGTAGTGCTTGGGAGCTATAAGCTTAACAGAGCTTCATGGGGCGGATTATTTGATAATATATTCAATATTCCATCAGATGTTCTTGTTACATTTGCATTCTTCGGACTTGGCGGACTGCTGTTCTATGAGTTCATATATGGAGCAATGGGAGCACTTGTTTCTAAGACTGAGGATATCAATAAGAGTGCGGGAAGTGTGCAGTTCGTTATTATGATTGTATATTTCATAGGAATATTCCAGCTTAATAATATAGACGGAATTCTTATGAAGGTGCTTTCATTCCTGCCTATAAGCTCATACAGCGCAATGTTTGCGAGAGTGGCACTTGGAAGCGTAAGCTTTGTGGAGATAGCAGTATCTTATGTTATTCTGATTGCAAGCACGATAGCAGTCGGAATATTAGGCTCTAAGATATACAGGATGGGAACATTAAGATATGGTAATCCAATAACTTTGAGAAATGCATTAAAGAATTTAAAGCATGAGTAGTTCGAATATAAGAATTAGTACAGCGTTTTTTGATATGCACATTCAAAAAATATTCTGCGATTTTGGAATAGTTATTTATGAAACACTGTACTGGTGCTGGCTGTTTAGAGCCGGCGGTTACAGATTGTTGGCTTTAAAAATATGAAAAGACAGAAGAACAGTAAAAATGAGAGGCATGAATTTTATCAGAAGTTCATGCCTCACCTCATTTTCTATAAAATGTGTTTTTTCAGCAATTTATGTGATGTGCAGTAACTGTATATGCAGGCAACTGTCTCTGCAATCCAGAATGCAT
>CAVKBP010000111.1:0-8455 GCA_963654395.1 Ruminococcus sp. CAG:382 | reverse complement strand
GGAATGCTTGCATTCCTATGGATGATTTTGAAATTTTATTTGGCGGATACGCCATACCGACGAAATGCGAAGCATTTTGGAGGTTGGCTCTGAACAGTTGCATTTAGTTATGTGCGGCTTCTTTTTTTCTTGCCATATACAGGTGCAGGTCGTACAATTAATGAAGAATAAGACATGGGGGACGATTAATGGCTAATAATGGAAAAAAGATAAAAAAGATAATTATAACAGTGACCTTCTGTGCGGCGGCTGCTGCTTTGACAGCCGCATGCATTGGTAAGACACGCGGAGTAAAGAACAGCAATTCTACAACTAGGATTGTAACGGAGAATGTAACAGAAGAGGTTTCACAGACAGAAGCGCCAACTGTATATGTAGACAATAAGGTCGACATAATTGATGTTAATTCGAAGACAAGACCATTTGCTATATCTATCAATAATACACCAGTGGCTGTGCAGGTGCAGACAGGTCTTAACAAGGCATATATTGTATATGAGCTTCCAACAGAAAGCTATACATGCAGGCTTCTTGCCTTGTTCAAGGTAGAGGATTCGGATGTGACAGAGGAAGCACCGGAAGAAATCGTGGGTTCAGGAAATGTAAGCCAGACAGATACAGTCATTGGAACTATACGAAGTGCAAGACATAATTTCTTGGATTTCTGTTTTGAATCAGATGCGATATTCGTACATTTTGGCGGAAGCACATATGCGGAGAGCGACGAGGCTAAGACAGGAATTAACTGGATTAATGGCTTCTATAACAGCGATTATTACTGGAGAAGCAACCCGGAGGGACTTGCGACAGAGCATACAGCCTATACATCACTTTTCAGGTTAAAGAATGCAGTACAGGACAAAGGCTTTGATATGCTGGCAGATAAGGCATCAGATACGGTGCTTCTTAACTATGCTGTGTCAGATGTTGACCTGTCTAAAAGAGCAGACGCTATAAGTGCAACTACAGTAAATGTGCCATACAGCGGTTATCAGTACACAACATTTACATATGATGCAGAGTCAGGTAATTATTTAAGATTTGCGAGTGGGGAGCCAAGTCTTGACCACGAAACAGGAGAACAGTTTAACACTAAGAATATTATTGTGCAGAAGATTACACATACAATGATGGACGATGATTACTGCTGGAATCTTCAGACTGTCGGCAGTGGTGATGGCTATTATATAACTAACGGATATGCTGTACCTATCCAGTGGAGCAAGGCAGACCGCTATTCCAAGACGGTGTATACTTATGCAGACGGAACCGAGATTGATGTCAGCGACGGCAGGACATATATTGAAGTGTCTGATGTAACTATGACTGTTGAAGTGGAATAGCACTGCTGAGAAACGCATATACTTCTATTGTCTGATAATTATCTGATAATGGTGGAGGTGTGCGATGAATAAGCGTAATAAGAAACTTAATATAACTATGATAACAGGAATTCTGGCAGTGTGGGTGTCAGGATTCCTGTTTCATTTTGTGTATGACTGGACGGGAAAGAATACATTTGCAGGGCTGTTTTTTCCGACGAACGAATCGACATGGGAGCATATGAAGCTTGCATTTTTCCCAATGAACCTTTATGGAATATATGCATGGTATGCCTTAAAGGAAAGATTTGCGGCAAGTGGTTTTGCAATTCTTCTTGGTGCCAATGTGGCTGCATGGGCAGTTCCGTTCCTGTACTACACATATATGGGCGTACTGGGCTTTTCTAAAATGTGGCTTGATATTGCATGCTTTTTCGTGGCTGTAATTATCGGATTTGCTGCAGAGTATCATGTGTTAAAGAAATCAGGAAACGAGAGCTTCGTGCTTGGAACATGGATAATGGCTGTTATAGATTTTGTGATGGCAGCAGCATTTGTTTCATGTTCATATGGTGCGCCTGCGCTTGGCATATTTGCGAAGCCGTGAGGTGTTGGAATACACACAGATAAAGTGGGATGTGTAGGAGTACTCATGGTTAATTTCCATAAAATGAGAAAATAGTAGTTGACAATACTGAATTATAATAGTATGCTTCAGCTGTACTAGTTAATATAGTACAGCTATAACGCAAGCTTGTAAATGGTACAGCGTTTCATAAATAACAATCTAAAAAACAGGCAAGTTGTTGGGATTGTTATTTAGAAATCACTGTACCAGTCCATACAATATTCAGAAAGGAGAAATATGTTCACTATAGATGTCATGTCGCGGGTGCCAGTCTATGAACAGCTCATTAAGCAGGTTGAAGACCAGGTGCTTAAAGGAATTATGAAGGAGGGGGATAAGATGCCATCGGTGCGGTCGCTGTCGGTGGAGCTGTCCACGAATCCGAATACGATACAGAAAGCATATACAGAGCTTGACAGAAAAGGGATTCTCGTCAGCGTACCGGGAAAAGGCTCATTTATATCAGCACAGGCACTTAAGATTGTTGGGAAGCAGTCTAAGGCGAAGCTGTCCGAGCTCAAGGAGATTGTAAAAAAGCTTGCTTACGCAGGGGTGGATAAGAGTGAGATAACAGATATGGTTGAGGAGGTATATAAGAAAATATGATAGAGGTGAAGGGTGTTACCAAAACATTTGACGACTTTACAGCGCTTGACAATATTACCTGCAATATAGCGGAAGGCTGCATATATGGCATGGTTGGCTCTAACGGTGCCGGAAAGTCTACGCTTTTAAGAGTCCTGTCTGGAATATATAAGCCGGATAAAGGGGAAGCAATAATTGATGGAATAAATGTATATGAGAATACATACATGAAGAATAAGCTGGTGTTCGTTGCGGATGAGTTATTCTTTCTTGCAGGTGCGGATATGAAGGGAATGGCTAAGTTCTACCGTTCAATATATGATAATTTTGATATGGACAGATTCACAGAGCTAACGAAAACATTTGGGCTTGCCCCGGACAAGAGCATATCCAGCTTTTCTAAGGGCATGAAGAGGCAGGCGGCTATAATACTGGCGCTGTCGACAAGAGCGAAATACATGTTCTTTGATGAAACCTTTGACGGACTGGACCCGGTTATGCGCAATCTCGTCAAGAAGTTAATCTGCGGTGATGTCGCAGAGAATAACGCTACTGTGATAGTCACATCACATTCATTAAGAGAGTTAGAGGATTTGTGCGACCATCTGTCACTCCTTCATAAAGGCGGACTGGTGCTTGACAGCGATGTATTTGAACTAAAGACGAGTCAGTTCAAGGTGCAGGTGGCTTTCAGGGATGAGTTCGACGAGAGTAAATTCGAGGGGATTAAGATTACAAGATACCGTCAGGAGGGTTCGGTTGCCAGCATGATAGTAAGCGGTGACAGGGAGCAGACTATGGATATTATAAATGCGATGAATCCGGTTGTATTCGATGTCCTTCCGCTTACACTTGAGGAGGTATTTACTTACGAGATGGAGGCGCTCGGCTATACATTTGATGTGAAAGGGGATAAGACACATGAATAATAAGAAAATATTCAGCGTTCATATGTTTCTGCAGACATTGAAGCAGACAAGACTTGTGGGCTTTATAATGATGGCGGCGATTACGCTTATATCAGTTGTGCCGGTTATATCATCATTAAGCTATGTTAAAGATTTGAATCAGGTCAGCATTATAGATGGTATTTCAGGAAATTATTTTCTGGTATTAGTGTTCGTAATTGTTGTGCCGGTTATAGCATTCATAGTATGGAGCTTCCTCAATAAGAGAAGCAGCAGTGATTTCTACCACTCAATTCCATATACAAGACTGTGCATATATCTTAGCAAATCAGCGGCAATACTTACATGGATTGCTGGAATACTTGCGGTGTCATATGTTTCACAGATAGTTTTATTCATTGCTAACAGGAATTATTATAATGTGGATTATGTAATAATGCTCCGCATGTATATAGCAATATTGATATGCAGTCTTTTATGCATGGCTATTATAAATGTGGCTGTATCAATCACAGGTAATATATTAAGCAACATATGTGTAACAGGACTTATAATGTTTCTTCCAAGATTTATTCTGGTAATGGTTACAGAGATGACTGTATATCATGGAGAAAACTACATGGTAAGTAACAGCGGTGTGGGACTTCTTGACGCTTCCAACAATATGATTATCGGCTGGGTATTTTCAGCATTTGGCTTAACATGGAGCTCAACCTCAGATACAGATATGGTTCTAAGCCTGACAAGCAACTTATATACATTGGTTCTTGCGCTTATATACATTGCGCTTGGTGCAGTGCTTTTCGTGAGAAGAAAAAGCGAGACAGCAGGCAAGGCGGCTAACGGCAGGATTCTTCCAGTGGTTATCAGAACACTTATCGTATTTACGATTGCATTTATGGCGGTGATAATGGCTTATACTAATGAGGATTACGATGTGACAACGGCGGTTATTGTGCTGTTCATTGTAAGTGCACTGGTTGTATTGGTTTATGAATGCATAGTAAGCAGGAAGATGAATGTGATAAAGCAGTGCATTCCATCAATTCTTCTAGGATATGTGCTTGCGGTAGTTATTGGAACAGGGGCTGATGCATTCGGTAAATATGAGGCTTCTTATGAGCCAGAAGCTTCAAAGCTTTCATATGTTTCAATCCAGCCGGCTGACAGCTACTATACATCGGATAACGGATATTTCAGTTCGATATCGTCAAAGATACATTTTACGGATGATGAGATAACTGACTATGTGTCGAAACAATTCGTATCATATAAGGACAAATGTATATCTGCCGGAGTGCATAGCTATGCTTATACAGACAGAAGCCATATAAGCCGATATAAGGTTGGTTTCCGACAGAGCGGGGTTACGCATTACAGGGAAATTGAACTGACTGACAGTGAAGCACAGAAGCTTGCCGGTCTGTTAAAAAAGGATGAAGGTTATGTCGAAGCATACATGAATCTGCCAGACAGTGACAGGGTTTCCTTCACATATATATCAGGCTATATGGAGCCTGACGAATGCATGGATGTATATAAAACACTTGTGACTGAGGTTAAGGAGCTTGGATTTGAAAAATGGTATCAGATAATTAATGCAAATGATTACGCATACTGTATGACTGTACAGTTTTCTAAGGGTGGCATTACTTATGGTATGCAGCTTCCAATCAGTGAGGATATGCCTAAGACTTATAATAAGTATATAGAGCTTAAGAATGCGCGTTACCAGTCGGATGTCAATTAAGTTGAATTAATACATTTTAATATATTAATGGGATGTTTTAGTCAGGGGTGGCTCATAATGAGTCACCCCTGAAAGCTATTGCCTGCTTTGCGGTCACATAGCTGGCTGTATATGTCAGGACCAAGCCCCATATGCATCTGTGCATAGGCTTTCCGTATCTGCTCATCAGTCATATGCTCCCGTCTTCTTTCTATTGCGTTAATGCTGTCGTTAATTACTTTGTCGTGGTTGTCATTGGAATCCCAGTCGTTTAAAACATTTTCTGAGCTATGCATATCTAAGTCTCCTTTATTATATTTATTATTATATTTTTAATTGATGAAGCTGTTCAGAGCAGTCTCCGGAATACTACACATTTAGTCAGATTGGGCTATCTGGTACAGCGAAAATTAAATAACCGCCATATTGACTTGTCTGATTTCTCATATGCTGCGTTGTCGTCAATCGCCGTAGCCACCGCTACGCCTCTTTCCTCCGCCTTGCATATGAGAAAATCATCCTGCGCCAATATAGCAGATATTTAATTTTCGATGTACTGGCTCTGGACACTTACATATTATCTGCATAAATTATGCGTCTATACTTGAAAAATCAAACATAGCATTGTAATATTAAAAAGTGTGCAGACATCAGAGGGAGAGAGTAAATGTTAAATCTAAATGGCATGCTGTCTGTTATTATGCCGGCTTACAATGAGGAGAAGCTCATATACCACAGTATCATGGAAACATTGAGAATTGTGGAGAAGTTCGTTCCGGAGTTAGAGATTGTAGCGGTTAATGATGGCAGCAAAGATAATACCAGGGCTGAGATAGAGAGAGCCATGAAACAGGACAGCCGTGTACATATGGTAAGTTCTGAAAAGAACAGAGGCAAGGGCAACGCGATAATTGCCGGTGTGTCACAGGCTGAAGGGAAATATGTCGCATTTGTTGATGCAGACCTTGAGCTTAATCCGTCACAGTTGGAAGGCTATCTTGAAAAAATGCTTTCTGATAACAAGGATGTTGTCATAGGCTGCAAGTTTCATAAGGATTCCCGGCTTGATTATCCATTTAAGAGAAAAGTGATAAGCATGGGGTATTATATTATGCTTCTTGTGCTGTTCCATCTTAATGTCAAGGACACGCAGACAGGGCTTAAAGTATTCAGGGTAGAGGCAATTAAACCTGTTGCACATCTTATCAGAACATCTGGATTTGCATATGACATAGAACTTTTAGTCGCAATTCACAGAAGAGGTTTTTCGATAGCACAGATGCCTGTAGAGGTTGTGTATGTCCGGGATTCCGGAGCTAAGCGTATAGGAATGAAGGACATATGGCAGGCGTTTTGTGATACATGGTCTATATTTGGAAGAGTTTACTTTAAACATTATTATGATTAATGAGGAGATGCAGAGTGATGAAAGGATTATGGGGTACCATAGCAGGAAAAGTAGCAGGAGTATGGGAGTCAGTATTTGTGGCACATGCCAAGGTATGCATTATTACAGGTGCGGTAGCGGTGACAGGAACAGCGTCAGCGGTTACAGGTGTTGTGTATGTTAAACACAATAATCATAATCATAGTAAAAATGTAGTCCAGGCACAGGAGACTGAGCAGGAGACAGAGACTCAGACTACTTCAGAAAGACTTGATAAGCTCAAGGAGATTCTTGCAGAAACCGAGAGCGAGACAGCAGAGGAGACGGAAGCAGAAAGTGTATCAGCAGAAGAGCTTGAAAGCCTTTTAGAGGAAGCTGTAGCAAGTGATGATACAACAAGTGAAGAGCTTAATAAGATTGTAGAGGCTGTTGCGGACAGCGGTGCCGGTCCTGTACCTGTTAAGGCTGTTGAGGAGCTTGAAATCGTTGAGGATAATTCACCGGAGCCAACTAAAGAAAGTGTTGAGGTTGCTGAGCCTGAACCAGAACAGCCAAGCTCAGACCAGATATATGAGGTTAACCAGCTTGTATATGGAATCGATGTTTCAAGATGGCAGGGCGATATAGACTGGTCAGCGGTTGCTGCGGATGGAATCACATTTGCAATGATTAAATGCGGTGGCGGTGATGACGGTCTGTATGAGGATAGAAAGTTCAAGCAGAATATACAGGGTGCATTAGCTAACGGCATCCAGGTCGGAATATATTTCTACTCTGGTGCAGCAGATGCCAAGGCTGCATATGATGAAGCCAGCTTCTGTATCAACCTTATTAAGGATTATCAGATTACATATCCGGTTGCATTCGACTGGGAGCTGGATGGAGACTATAATTCAGTAACAGAAGCCTGTGAAACCTTCTGTAATGTTGTATCAAGTTATGGATACCAGCCAATGGTATATTCTAACAGAAACAGATGGTATAACAATTTCGATGGCGGAAAGCTCGCTGGAAAGTTCAAGGTATGGATGGCATGCTACTGGAGTGAATATTACTATACTTCAACACGCTGGGAGTACGGAGATGACCTTGCCAGCTTTAAGTGGCATTATGATATGTGGCAGTATGGTATAACAGATACTGTTAATGGTATAAGTGGCTATGTAGATATGAATATCGCATTTTTCGGTTATGCTAACTACAAGGTTAATGGTGCGCAGGAAGCTGCGATTACGGTTGCTAATAAGAATATTAAACGCACTTACGATAAGAAAATAGGAGAGTTGACAGAGAAGCTTAATCTTCTTGATGGAGTTAAAGGAACCAATAGTATAGGTTATGACATGGATGTAGAATATACAATTTATGATAAAGCTGGTGAAGAATATAGTGAAGAAGAAGCTGTGTCAACAGCAGGAACATATATTGTGGAATACAGCTTTACAGATCCTAAGTCTGGCTTAATAAAGAATATGGCAGAACTGCAGATTAATGTAATTAATACAACGACGGAGTCGACAACAGAAGCAACGACAGAGTCAACAACAGAAGCAACGACAGAGTCAACAACAGAAGCAACGACGGAGTCGACAACAGAAGCAACGACAGAGTCGGAAGCAGAAGTGACGACAGAGGCAACAACAGAGTCAACAACAGAGTCAACAACAGAAGCGACTACAGAGGCAACGGCAGAAGTAGTTGAAGAAGATGAGGAGGAAGAGGAAAGGAATGTTCTGATAATCTCTGATAAAGAAAATTATAGCAATAAAACAATTGATGGAGATGTGTATATTACATATAATGGAGATGCTAGTTTTAACAATGTAATTGTTAGCGGGAATATATATTGCTACGGAAAACTTAAAAGTACATAAAAAAAAAAAAAAAATGTATATG
>CAVKBP010000110.1:0-8684 GCA_963654395.1 Ruminococcus sp. CAG:382 | reverse complement strand
ATTCGATTAAAGCAGATGAATTATTAGAAATGTATGAAAAATAATATAGGATAAGTCTCTGTAATGGAGATGGAGTGAAGGGGCGAACAATCAATAAGTTGAGTAGGTCAGGTGAGTGATAACATTTCTGGACAGGAGACCTTTAACAGAGAGGTTTCACCGCTTCTTCAGATACGGGATGCTTACCCGAAATTGGTTATTGCAAGGACGAAACATCCTAAATACAGTTATGAAGGAATCATGATTTATGATATTGCAGACTGGCTGTTGGGCTGTGAGTAAACAGTGGTGAATAATTTTAACGCATTTCCACATACTAACTCTAAAATACCAGAATGAGTTATTGGAGGGAAAATATAGCATGAAAGCCACAGGGATTGTAAGAAGGATAGATGACTTAGGAAGAATCGTTATTCCTAAGGAGATAAGAAGAACGCTTCATATAAGGGAAACTGACGCGATGGAGATTTTTACTGACGCGGAGGGGCAGATTATATTGAAGAAATATTCACCGATAGCGGATATAAGCACATTTGCAGGAAAATACGCGGAATCGCTTTCGGACGCTACCGGAACGACGGTGTGTATCACTGACAGGGAGCAGGTGATTGCAGCTTCCGGAGATGATAAGAGGATGCTTATGAATAAACCTGTCACGAAGGAATTAAATCAGGCGATGGAGGGCAGGTGCATAATCGCCGCGGATGAGGGTGAGGACGGTTTTATCAAGGTCACTGATGAGGCGCAGTTCAAGCAGGAGGTGATGCATCCGATAATATGTCAGGGTGATGTTTTGGGAACTGTGCTGATGATGTCTATTGACATGAAGCCAAAGTTTACAGATAATGAAAAGAAAATGGTAAAGACGGCTGCTGACTTCTTGGGAAAACATATGGAAGCTTAGTAAAAGTATCTGTCTAGTACAGCGTTTCATAAATAACTAGCCACAAAACAGGCAAGTTATTGGGACAGTTATTTAGAAATCGCTGTACTAGAGCCTGTATTTACCTAAAGCATAAGGAGAAGAACATGAGATTAGATAAATATTTAAAGGTATCAAGGCTGATAAAGAGAAGAACTGTTGCCAACGACGCGTGTGATGCAGGAAGAGTTATGGTTAATGACAAGGTTGTGAAGGCTTCGTATGATGTCAAGGTCGGGGATGTAATAGAAATCCAGTTCGGCAACAGAAATGTAAAGGCGAGAGTTACGGATGTCAAGGAGACAGTCAAGAAAGAAGAAGCTAAGGAAATGTTCGAGTACCTTTAATTATTCAGAGCCATGCAGAACTGCTTATCTGTGAATGCTAGTACAGCGTTTCATAAATAATTAGCCACAAAACAGGCAAGTAATTGGGATAGTTATTTAGAAATCGATGTCCTAGCATTCAGCCAGATAAGCAGTCATGTATAGTAAAGTAACTACATGAGCAAAATGGAAGCCTTAGAGAGGCGGTTTTGCGGATTGGGTTCTGAATAATTACAGATATATGAATTATATTGTATGACCACGCATATATTCTCATTGAAGCATGCTTTTTAAGTTTTAAAGCAGAGTTTTAAGGAGGGTATATGGAGGAGAAGGTCAGGGTAAGGCGGCCGCACAGGCTCAACATGGAGGACAGGAAACGGATTGATTTTACAGGGATAACGGATGTAGTGTCCTTCGATCCGGTCAAGGTTGTGCTGGAATCTGATTATGGACATATCACAATTAAGGGCGAGGGGCTGCATGTCAACAGGCTATCTGTAGAGAAGGGCGAATTAGACCTTGACGGCAGGGTGGATTCCGTCTGCTATTCGGAGAATGTCATCAAGGTTAAGCAGGAATCGTTGATGAGCAGGCTGCTTAGATGATTAACGAAATCATAATATGGGAGCTTTATGCGCTGGCGGTGAGCTTCTTTAATGGTGTGCTGCTTGCATGGGTATATGATAACATAAGAGTGTTAAGGCGCATTGTAAGGCATAAGACGATTGTTTTCATGAGCATTGAGGATATCGTGTATGGAATATATGCAGGAATCAGTGTATTCGTGATGTGCTTCAGGGTTGCGGATGGGATAATCCGCGGCTTTATAATTATGGGAATTGCTGTGGGGGCATTGCTGTATTATAAGCTTTTAAGCCGCATTTATATCCGCTGGGCAGTAAGATTTATTAAAATTTTGCTAAAACCGGTGCGCTTTATATTGAAAAATGTGGTGCATGTTATTACAATACCAGTCAGAGGCTTGAGGATGTATATGAAACGCAGGAAAGATTTGCGTAAGAAGGAAGTACAAGGGTGATGAGAATATGATATTAGAATCTAAGAGAGAGCGGGCAGAAAGGCTTAAGAAGCAGAGGCGGTCAACGCTTGCAGGAATGATTATAGCTATTATTGTAGTCGTTGCGCTTGGCGTTGTACTGTGGAAGGGCAAAGCAGGACTAGCTGTCAAGAATGCTGATTATCAGGCACAGATTACAGAGCTTCAGTCACAGATAGATGAGGAGAATACCAGAAGTGATGAGCTGGATGAATATGAAAAATATGTCAAGACGAAGAAGTTCGCTGAGGAAGTAGCCAAGAACAAGTTCGGGCTGATATATCCGGATGAGCTGGTATTCAAGCCAAATGAGAAATAGCAATAAGAAGTAGCAATAAGAAGCAGCAATAGGAAGTGGCAATAAGAAATAGCGGCTATAAGAGATACATTTATAAGATTAGACATGATGTCGGAGCGCAAAGTCTTTATGGGGCTTGCACGCTTCGACATTTTATTTGTATGCAGTCATATATACTTCACATTGGTGTAGTGCCGGAAAGGGAGTGGATATGAATGAATAGTACATATAAGGATGCCGGATATACTTATGCTGTTAACCGCCTGCAGGAGACTGCCAGAACCTTCAGGAATCTCGGCGACGCATACGGTGCGGCTAATCAGAAGCAGAGCGGCTTTAAGAGGCAGCTTATTCTGGTCGCTGATATACTGGATGAATGTGTTGCGGTGAATCTTAATGCGGTAAAGCCCGGAAAGCAGGAATGCAGGCAGCTTGAGCGCAAATGCATGCTGTTAGGGATTGCTGTTAAGGATGTTAAATTAGTTGATGGGAAGAGGCGCGAGATACTTATTACTGCAAAAACATTTATGAAAGGATGCGTCTCGGAGAAGGTTCTGCGCGGAATTGTGTGTGATGTGTTCAAGGCGCGGTTCTTTTCCGATTCGGATAACAGGGTTATTATAAATGAGGCTGCAGACCAGTATGTGTTCTATCAGGAGGACCGCTTCCGGATTCTTTCGGGGATGGCAAGAAAATGTAAGGAAGCTGAGAATACGAGTGGGGATAACTTCTTATTAAAACGCCTTGGCTGTGGAAAAATGGTGGCGGCAATTGCGGATGGCTGTGGAAGCGGAAGGCGGGCATTTACGGAGAGCCGGATGGTTATTGAGCTTATGGAAAACTGCATAGAAGCCGGATTTGAGGAAAAGACGGCGATTGACCTTATCAATTATGCGTATATTGCCGGAACGACCTTTAACAATCCGGTGACTATGGACATGGGAGTTATTGACTGTCAGGCTGGAGTTATCAACTGTATCAAGCTGGGGGCTGTGTCAACATTTATTAAAAGAGACAACTGGGTTGAGATTATTAAATCGACTACGCTGCCAATGGGTGTGCTCGAGCAGGTGGATTACGACTGCACGACGAAGAAGCTCTATGATGGCAATTATGTTATTATGATAAGCGACGGCGTGCTTGACAATCTGTCCGGAGTGGACAAGGAGGAGCAGATGGTGGAGATTATTAATAGTATAAATGTTAAGAAGCCTGCCAGTATTGCCAAGAGGATTCTTGAGGAGTCGCTTACGAGGAATAATATGGAAGCCTTTGACGACTGTACGGTTATGGTGCTTGGAGTGTTTGACACTTATGTGAACCTATAATATAATTCACGCATGAATGAAATTACTGATAAGATTTACAGATATATTGAACAGAATAATATGCTTACAGACTGCGAAAGGGTAGTCACCGGGCTTTCTGGCGGTGCTGATTCTGTGTGTCTTCTTCTGGTGCTTAAGGGGTATATTGAGAGGAAGCACCTTAAGACGGAATTGTGTGCGGTGCATGTCAATCATGGAATAAGGCAGGAGGCAGGAGAGGATGAGGAATTTGCCAGAGCCTTGTGTGAGCGGTTGGGAGTTAAGTTTGCGGCATATCATATAGATGCAGTTAAGATTGCAGGGCAGCTTGGAATGAGTGTCGAGGAAGCCGGAAGGAAGGAGCGCTACCGGATATTTAATGAGGAGTGCAGGGGGCATAATGCAAGGATTGCGGTTGCACACCACATGAATGACCAGGCGGAGACGGTTCTTATGAATCTTGCAAGAGGAACCTCGCTTAAGGGAATCGGCGGCATAAGAGCTGTACGGGATAATATTATAAGACCGCTGCTTTCGGTAACAAGGGCAGAGGTTGAGGAGCTGCTTAAGGCTTATGGGCAGGCTTATGTTACGGACGCGACGAACCTGTGCAATGACTATACGCGTAATTCTATAAGAAATGTAGTTATTCCGTATATGACAGAAAAGGTTAATGCACATACTGTCGAAAATATCGCCAGCGCAGCGGAGGAGCTGCGGAAGGATAATGAATTTATTGAGGCTGAGGCTGGGAAGGCGTATGATAAATATGTAGCTTATAAGGGTATGAGCAATAAGGGCGTATATAACGAGAGTATGTGTGACAAAGGTGCATGTGACAGGGGCGCATATGATAAGGATTCGTGTGACGAGAGCGCATATGACAGTGGTGTATATGATAAGGATACATGTGACGAGAGCGCGTATGACAGTGGTGTATATGATAAGGATACATGTGACGAGAGTGTATGTGACAGGGATGTATGTGCTAAGAAGCTGTGCAGCATGTATGTATATACGAATCCAAGGAACGAGTATTCCAAGGAGGACGCTGCGGTTGTGCTGCGGCTGTGTGGCACAGAGTTTGCCGGACTTCACGAGGTCATAAGAAAGCGTGTTATCTACAGGGCTGTGCATGAGCTTACCCAGACGGCAAAGGATATATACAAGGTTCATGTGAATGCTGTGGATGAGCTTGTGGCTAAGCAGGTTGGCAGCAGTGCTGATATATGCTATGGACTGCGCGCCATAAGAGGCTATGACGATATTACGATAAGCAGGAAAAATGCTATGCCGGAGGCTGCGGCTGATGTTGCTTCGTGTGGTATCCGCGCGCTTACTGTAGAAGAGCTTGAGCGGCTTGCTTTGGGGGAAAATGTCGCGATAAAAGAAGAAAACATTTATTATAATGAGGAGGGAGTGCCGGAATTGCGAAATGTGCAGGTCGTGCTTTCTCTTCATCCTGATTATGAAAAAAATAGAAATTACGCTAATAGTTGCTATGCGAAATCTTTTGATTATGATAAAATACAGGGAAAGCTCTGCATAAGAAGCCGTGTTGACGGTGATGTGATTGTTGTGAACAGGGCAGGGACATGCCGCAGGCTTAAGAAGGAATTCATTGACCGCAAGGTGCCGGCTGACATGAGAGATAATGTGCTTCTTGTATGTGATGATTCCGGAGTCCTGTGGGCTGCCGGTGTCAGAAGAAGTGAGCGCGCCCTGATTGATGATGATACACAGAATGTGTTGGAAATTACTATACAATTGGGTGAATAATATTGACGAAGGAGAGAAGTGATGGATGTTAAGAAAAGAAGATCTGGAGGATTTGGAAGCATTTTCTTCATGATTATTGTTATTGGTATTATATGGGCGGTGATTGCCCAGATGAGCCAGAAGACTAGTAACTACAAGTATAAGGATTTTGAATCTGACTTAAAGAGTAACAAGATTACAAATGTAGTCATAAGCCAGAACGCGGAGGTTCCGACTGGTACACTTACAATAACATTTACTGATGGAAGCAGTGATACCCTTAATGTATCTGATGTTGTTGCGGTGCAGGAGCTTCTTGATGATAAAAATGTTGATTATACCGTAAGGGATGTCAAGAGAGACAGCGCATGGCTGACAACAGTTCTTCCTTTCGGTCTGTGCCTTATAGTTGTTGTGGCACTTATGATGATGATGACAAGACAGGCTGGAGGCGGCGGTAATGCCAAGATGATGAATTTCGGAAAGAGCCGCGCCAGAATGATTGGCAGTGATGATAACAAGGTTACATTCAAGGATGTCGCCGGACTTAGTGAGGAGAAGGAGGAGCTTGAGGAAATCGTTGATTTCCTTAAAGATCCGGTGAAATATACTAACCTCGGCGCAAGGATTCCTAAGGGTGTTATTCTTACAGGCCCTCCGGGAACAGGTAAGACTTTACTTGCCAAGGCTGTTGCGGGCGAGGCAGGAGTTCCTTTCTTTAGTATATCCGGTTCTGATTTCGTGGAAATGTTCGTCGGTGTCGGTGCTTCAAGAGTGAGGGATATGTTCGAGGAAGCCAAGAAAAATGCGCCTTGTATCATATTTATTGATGAGATTGATGCCGTTGCAAGAAGAAGAGGAACCGGCATGGGCGGCGGACATGATGAGAGAGAGCAGACTCTTAACCAGATGCTTGTAGAGATGGATGGCTTCGGAGTTAATGAGGGAATCATTGTCATGGCTGCCACTAACAGGGTTGATATCCTTGATCCGGCTATATTAAGACCTGGCCGTTTTGACAGAAAGGTAGTTGTAGGAAGACCTGATGTAAGAGGCCGTCTTGATATCCTTAATGTACATGCAGCCAAGAAGCCGCTCGGTGATGATGTTGACCTTGACAGCCTTGCAAGAACTACTGCAGGCTTTACAGGTGCAGACCTTGAGAATATTCTTAATGAGGCTGCTATCAATGCGGCTAAGAGCAAGAGAAAATTCATCACTAACGCTGATATCAACTACGCATTTGTCAAAGTTGGAATCGGTGTTGAGAAGAGAAGTAAGATTATATCAGAGAAAGAGAAGAAGATTACAGCATACCATGAATCAGGCCATGCTATTCTTTTCCATGTGCTTCCGGATGTCGGACCGGTACACACTATCTCTATTATCCCTACAGGAATGGGCGCAGCAGGTTACACAATGCCGCTTCCTGAAAAGGATGAGATGTTCAATACAAGAGGAAAAATGTTACAGAATATTATCGTGAGCCTTGGCGGAAGAGTTGCAGAGGAGCTTATATTTGATGACATCACAACTGGTGCATCACAGGATATCAAGCAGGCAACTGCGACTGCAAGGGATATGGTTACAAAGTATGGCTTCTCAGACAGGCTTGGACTTATCAATTATGCAAGCAGTGATGAGGATGAGGTATTCATCGGAAGAGATCTTGCACATACAAGACCATATGGAGAGGATGTTGCCACAGCCATAGATGAAGAGGTCAAGGGAATTATTGACGACTGCTATGCAAAGGCTAAGAAGATTATCTCTGAGCATATGGATGTGTTAGAGAAGAGTTCTGAGCTTCTTCTTGAAAAAGAGAAGATTACAAGGGAAGAATTCGAGGCACTTTTCGACGATAATAACGCTGAAAATGCCGAAGATAGTATTACAAATACAATCAATTAGTAATATTGCACAAAAAAACTTTAAAAATTCGCTTAACTTTGTTAACACTTATCAGGGGAAATAGTGTATTATAATGAATGTAAAAACCCCCAATACATTATAGATAATGCAGAAATGCTTATCGAAAAGAAATACCTTCTCTGAAAAAGGCAGTCACCCCATGGCTGCCTTTTTTGCTACCCAGAAAATATTTATAAAAAGTATTGACAAAGTAATGTTAAATTCATACTATTAACATGTAAATAATGTTCGCCTACCACTGGCGGCTGATAAATGAATGGCTCGAAAATAATGTCCGCTCACCATTGGCGGCTGATAAATGATTGGCTTGAAAATTACCCCTTTCGCTTAATATTAAGTGAAGGGGGTTGTTTTTATTAGGGGATTATGGAGGACAAATGGAGATAAAACAAGGATATGCGTATCATATAAAAGATGAATATTTTGCAATGGCAAAAGATGAGCATCTTATGAAAAATAAGGAAGATGGTAATTATAGACCAACGATGTATTGTATAAAAGATAATAATTATGACATATATTGGATGATTCCAATTTCCTCGAAGTATGATAAATATGCAAATATTAAGAATCAATTGTTACAAAAAGGAAAAAAGTGTAATGGTATTGTATTAAGAGAGTTTGATGGAAAGAAAGCTGCGTTTTTAATCCAGAATATGTTCCCTGTTACATTAAAATATATAGATCACGTACATACAAAGAATGGTAATCCTGTGCCTGTTAATAAAAAATTACAGGAGATAATTAGAAAAAATACAAAAAGTTTGATTGCCATAAGTGAAAAAGGGATAAAAGTTACATTTACTGATATTATCAAATTGAGGGATAAGCTTGTATAAAATGTTGACAATGCAATTTAATATAACTATCCTAATAACTTGCATGTTTTTCTGACTGCACATACCAAAAACCTCGCCGTAGCCCGCTACGCCTGCGTTTTGGGATAGTTATTTATGAAACGCTGTACTAGATGGGAAAAACCTTTCGTGCTCATCAGCCTTGACACATTCAGGAAATACAGATATGCTGATATCAGTGAAGGGCGTGTTGAGATAACTGATTACGATTATGACAGAACGCA
>CAVKBP010000109.1:0-8725 GCA_963654395.1 Ruminococcus sp. CAG:382 | reverse complement strand
ATTATTCAGAGTTATGCAAAGCTTCGTCTGGTGAATGGGATTTGGAATAGTTACATGGTATAATAAACTAAGGCATAATAAATTATGTCATAATTAAGAAACGAGGGAGCATATGGAAAAGAGGATTATTTCAACACAGATAACTGAAGAAGATTATGGTATTGAGAATTCCTTAAGACCATTATCTCTTGATGATTATGTCGGGCAGAACAAGGTTAAGAGTAATCTTAAGGTATATATAGAAGCGGCTAGGGAAAGAGAAGAGGCACTTGACCATGTGCTTTTCTATGGACCTCCGGGGCTTGGAAAGACAACTCTTGCTGGCATTATTGCCAATGAAATGGGAGTTAATATTAAGGTTACATCAGGACCTGCGATTGAAAAGCCGGGAGATATGGCGGCGATACTTAATAATTTAAGTGAGGGTGATATACTTTTTGTCGACGAGATTCACAGGCTTAACAGGCAGGTTGAAGAGGTGCTTTATCCTGCAATGGAGGATTATAAGATTGATATTATGATTGGAAAGGGCGCAACAGCAAGGTCTATAAGGCTTGACCTGCCGCAGTTTACACTGATAGGCGCGACGACGAGAGCCGGACTATTATCAGCACCCTTAAGAGACAGATTCGGTGTTGTAAGCCATATGGAATTCTATACAGTTCCTGAGCTGGAAAAAATCATTATCCGTTCTGCGAATGTGCTTAATGTTGATATTGATTCGGATGGTGCGCATGAGCTTGCAAGAAGGTCAAGGGGAACACCGAGGCTTGCTAACAGACTTTTAAAGAGAGTAAGGGATTTCGCGCAGGTAAAATACGATGGTCATATCAATAAAAATGTTGCTGATTATGCGCTTAATCTGTTAGATGTTGACAGAGACGGCTTAGACCGCAACGACAGGATTATACTTACTACTATAGTAGATAAATTTGATGGCGGTCCGGTAGGAATTGAGACACTCGCCGCCTCAATTGGTGAAGACTCGGGAACCCTAGAGGATGTCTATGAGCCATATCTTATACAGAATGGTTATATTAACAGAACTCCAAGAGGAAGAGTTGCAACTAAAGCGGCGTATGATAATCTTGGAAGACCATTTAAAGAAAAATAGTCTAAAGATTGCATTTATGAGTTGAACAATAATTGTATATATTATATACTTGATATGTTTATATGGAGGGGACTTATGTCATCAAAGAATACAGCAGAGGTAATTCTTGGAGGTAAGGTAATTAAGCTCGGCGGATATGAGAGCGAGGAGTATCTCCAGAGAGTTGCAGCATACATTAATAATAAGATAACTGAATTCAATAAAGAAGAGAGCTACAGGCGGATGTCAGCGGATTTAAGGACTGATATGATGTATCTTAATATAGCTGATGATTATTTTAAGGCTAAGAAGACGGCGGATGAGCTTTCATCAGATATTGAGAATAAGGATAAGGAAATCTACGACCTTAAGCATGAGCTTATAGCAGCACAGATTAAAGCAGAAAGCTCAGCTAAAGAGATTGCGGAATTAAAGGAAGAGATTGCTAAGTATCAGAAGAATATAGTTAAGTTAGAGACAGAGCTTAATGATTCTAAAAAGTGATTTACATAAGATTAGCAGGTATTAATAATAACGGCTGTTGCAATGATTTGCAGCAGCCATTTAATTTCAAGGGAACAGTGTGAAAAATCAAAGATTTTTCACACGCAAGATTTGTGCTTGCGCACAAACTTGAGATGCTTTGAAAAGCAGGCAGGAATGGATGATTAGTGTGAAAAATTAGATTGATATCTGATTTTTCACACAAGAATGGAAGATTACTATGAAGGCTGATAAGAGAAAAAATGTACAGGTTGAGGTTTTAGCTCCGGCAGGCTCACTTGATATTATGAAGGCAGTTGTTGCAGCGGGGGCAGATGCTGTATATCTTGGCGGCAATATGTTCGGCGCAAGGGCATTTGCCAGTAATTTCAATGATGAGGAGCTTATCTGTGCTATTGAATATGCACATTTATACGGAAGAAAGGTGTACTTAACGGTTAATACACTTCTTAAGGAAAGAGAGATTGAGAAAAGCCTTATAGAGTACCTTATACCCTTTTATGAGGCAGGGCTTGATGCGGTAATTGTGCAGGACTTGGGAGTGCTTAAGCTTATAAGAGAGCATTTTCCGGATATGGACATACATGCAAGCACGCAGATGACACAGACTGGCGTGTATGGCAGCAGGCTTTTAAAGGAGCTTGGAGCGTCAAGGATTGTAACCTCAAGAGAGATGAATTTAAAGGAGATAAAGCAGCTTCAGGATGGGCTGGATGTTGAGATAGAAAGCTTCGTGCATGGAGCACTGTGTTACTGTTATTCGGGACAGTGCCTCTTATCAGGCTTTAATGGCGGAAGAAGCGGAAATAGGGGAAGATGCGCACAGCCATGCCGTATGCCTTATGAGGTGTATGATAAGGAAAAGAAGATTAATGACAGAAGCAATTGCTATGCATTAAGTCCTAAGGATATGTGTGCCTTGCAGATTCTTCCGGATGTTATAGAAAGCGGAGTGTATTCCCTTAAAATCGAGGGGCGCATGAAAAATGTAACATATGCGGCTATGGTAACGCACATTTACCGCAGATATGTTGATATGTATCTTGAAAAGGGGCGTGAGGGTTTTGGTGTTGATAAGCAGGATATGGACATGCTCGCGGATATATATAACAGAGGTGCATTCACAACAGGCTATTATGACAGCGCCAAGGGAAAGAAGATGATGTCACTGAACCGTCCTAACCATATGGGAACGGAGTGCCTTAAGGTTGCGTCTAATAAGTCAGGAAAAGTAACTTTTAAGGTGCTTAAGAATGTGAACAGGGGCGATGTTTTCGAGATTGATAAGGAGCATTCCTTTGAAAGCGGCGCAGATGTGAAGGCAGGACAGACGCTGGTTGTCAATCTTCCCAAGAAGTATCCACTCTATGAGGGAAGAGTTATCAACCGTATGAATAATGCTAAGATTAAAGCATATGTCTTAGACAATTTTGTCGCTGAAGCACCAAAGCTTCATGTTGATATGAGGCTTGTTGTCAGGAAGAATGAAAATATATCACTTACTGTAATATATAATGGGATCGAAAAGACATGTATGGGAGAGCCTGTGACAGAGGCACAGAGCCGTCCGGCTACAGAAGCGGAGCTGGTTAAGAATTTAAAAAAGACAGGTGATACATGCTTTATTGCAGACAATGTAAATGTCTTACTTGATGATGGCGTATTCGTGCCGGTTGGCTGGATTAAGGAATTAAGAAGAAATGCACTTGAACAGCTTGAGACGCATTTAAAGCACAGTATTGCAAGAACATACAGAAAGCCTGAATGTAAAAATGCTGCTGACAGACAGGAGAATAATGATAATAATTATCAGATAAGGAAAGCAGTATATCTTCATGACTTAAAGCAGGTAAGGTGTGCGGCGGATGCTCCTTTGGTTGAAAGCATTTATCTGGACTATAAGCTGTTTTATGAAAATGATGTGGATTCCTTAAAGAAAACGGTAGAATACTGCCAGTCAAAGGGAATAAATGTGTATGTGTTTCTTCCGCATATTCTTAAAGCTGAAAAATATGACAGGTTCAGAAGCCTCTGTGAAAAGGCTTCTGACTGTGGCATAGACAGATTCATATGCCGCAATATCGAACAGATAGGATTTCTTGGAGGTGACGACTGGAGAAAAATATCTGATAAGGTGCATGTGATTACAGACAGCAGCATATATATTTTTAATACATATGCAAAGGATGAATTAAGAAGACTGTGCAGCAATGCGGGTGTCATACTTGACAGAATGACCTTGCCGCTTGAGCTGACAGATAAAGAAATGCAGCCGGTTAAGGGCAGTGATACAGAGCTTTCAGTGTATGGCAATGTGCCTCTTATGGTTTCCGAACAGTGCGTAAGAAAGACCTATGGAAAATGCGATGGAAGCTGGGGAAGTGTTAAGCTTACCGGTTCTAAGGGCAGCAGCTATACAGTAAGAAGCATGTGTGAATTCTGCTATTCAGTCATGAATGGAGAGACACTCAATCTTACTAAAGAAAATCTGGATGGCTTTGGTGACTGCGTAATGCGTTATGAATTTGACGAAAACACAGCAGATGATATACAATTAGTCATGGCTGATGGTGTCTGTGGTGGTACGACCGGACATTTTCATCAGGCAGTAGACTAGTACAGCGATTTCTAAATAACTATCCCAAAAACTTGCCTGTTTTTCTGGCTGCACATACCAAAAAGCCTCGCCGTAGTCCGCTACGCCTGCGTTTTTTGATATGCACATTCAAAAAACATTCTGCGTTTTTGGGACAGTTATTTATGAAACGCTGTACTGGTACATCGAAAATTAATTTTCGATGTACCTGAAGTGAACTGGATAAAGGAGATTGCCATGCAGTCAATATTTATTGAATCTACAAAATATATATTTGCATTTCTTATGGCTTTTTATGTCCTTTCTGCTTACAGAGGTGCGATAATCCATAAAGAGGAGAAGAGAAAGGGCGTATATATCCAGCAGTATCTTATAATATTCGCAATACATTTTCTTGGATATTATGTGCTGTATATTATGAATCAGGATATAAAATATATATATTTTTACTTTGTGCAGCTTATATATCTCGCTGTCTTTATAGCATTTTATTATATATTGTATCCTAAGGCATCAAGGCTGCTGGTTAATAATATGTGCATGCTGATGGCGGTTGGCTTTATTATGATTGCAAGGCTTAACTTTGACAAATGTGTAAAGCAGTTCCTTATAGCTGTGCTTGGAACGGTCATTATGTTTCTGGTTCCGTGGCTGTTAAAGACGGTTAAGAGCTTCAGGAATTTCGGATGGATATACTGCGCCGCAGGACTTGTGCTTTTATGTGCTGTTTTGTTAGGCGGCAAGATATACGGCGCGAATCTTACCTTGAGCATAGGCGCATTTTCAGTACAGCCGGCAGAGTTTGTCAAGATATTATATGTCATGTTCGTTGCCTCAATGTTTAATAAGTCAACAACATTTAAACAGACCTGTATTGTTACGGTATTTGCAGCACTGCATGTTATAATTTTAGTACTTTCAACAGATTTGGGAGCTGCGCTTATATTCTTTGTGGTGTATATAGCAATGCTTTATATTGCAACTAAAAAATTAGTGTATGCCGGCGCAGGCCTGCTTGCCGGAGCTGGTGCATCTGTTATTGCGTACAAGCTTTTTGCACATGTCAGGGCGCGTGTCACTATATGGCGCAATCCATGGGAGTACATAGATACAAGTGGATACCAGATATGCCAGTCACTTTTTGCAATCGGCATGGGCTCGTGGTTTGGCTATGGACTGTGTCAGGGCATGCCTGACAAGATACCTGTGGCAGAGAAGGATTTTATGTTTTCTGCCATAACTGAGGAATTCGGACTTATATTTTCAATAGCCTTATTCTTAGTGTGTCTTAATAATCTTATTCTTATGATGAATATTGCTTCAAGATGCAAGACACTTTTTTACCGTCTTGTGGCAGTAGGACTTGGCGTTACTTATGGAGTACAGGTGTTTCTGACTGTCGGTGGTGCGGTTAAATTCATACCTATGACAGGCGTAACGCTCCCATTCGTAAGTTATGGTGGAAGCTCGATTTTAAGTTCACTTATAATGTTTGCATTAATTAACGGAATGTATACTATGAGACAGGATGAAGGTGACAGAAAAGATGGCAGAAAAGACAGTAAAAAAGACAGTAAAAAAGATGGAAAAAAACAAAAAGCAGGACAGGCAAAGAAAAAACAAAAAGCTGCAGAATGATATTGTAGATACTGAAAAGAAAAATCTAAGAAATAAAGAGACTAATATAATAGCGTTCTTTTTTGTCGGACTTTTCATGGCTACAATTGTCTATCTGTGCATATTTAACATAAAGGATGCGGCAACTGTAGTCAACAATCCCTATAATAAAAGGGTTGATAATCAGGAGGCAAAGGTTGTAAGGGGAAATATCCTCTCTGATGACGGAACTGTACTTGCAACAACACAGACAGACGAGGACGGCTATGAAACAAGGTATTATCCATTTGGCAGGCTGTTCTGCCATTCAGTGGGATTTACCTCACTTACCGGTATGAAGACAGGGCTTGAGCAGTCACAGAATTTTTATCTTCTCAAGGAAACTGACAATGTGCTTGACCAGATAGGCAATGACATATCAGGCGGAAAAGCAAAGGGACATAATGTAACCACAACCCTGAATGTAGAGCTTACGCAGGCAGCATATGAGGCGCTCGGAAGCAATAAGGGGGCAGTTATAGCTATGGAGCCATCCACAGGAAAGATTCTTGCAATGGTTTCTAATCCTTCCTTTGATGCCAATGCTGTCAATACGGATTATGATGAATGGCTTACCTATGACAGCTCTGATTCAGTGCTTCTAAACAGGGCAACACAGGGGTTATATCCACCCGGCTCAACCTTTAAGATTATCACTGCTCTTGCTTATATAAGGCAGAACCAGAGTGATTATTATAATTATTCATATAATTGTGATGGTCAGGCATATATATCTGGTGGAACAACTATTGCATGCTTTGACCATACGGCACATGGATATCAGGATTTAAGAAAAGCATTTGCTAATTCATGCAATTCAGCATTTTCTACAATTGGAGCAGGGCTTAATAAGACATCCTTTATCAATCTGTGCAATACATTTTTATTCAATTCCAATCTTCCTGTAGGATTTGAATATTCAAAGAGCTCAATGTCAGTAACTAAGGATTCATCAGTCAGCGAGATGCAGGAAACCGGTATAGGACAGGGAAAGACTATGATGACTCCACTCCATAATCTTATGATTGCAGCAAGTGTTGCCAATGATGGTGTCATGATGACACCTTATATGGTTGACAGCATAAGTGACTGTGAGGGAAGAGTGGTTGTGAAGAACCAGCCTTCGGTGATAAATACAGTTATGTCAGAAGAAGAGGCTGAATACCTTACGGAATGCATGAGGGCAGTTGTCACATCAGGAACAGGCTATGCAATGAAAAATTCTTCATATGCGGCGGCAGGAAAGACGGGCTCTGCACAGTATGATGATTCAGAGAGATACCATAGCTGGTTTACAGGCTTTGCGCCGTATGATAATCCGCAGATTGCTGTATGTGTTATCCTTGAGGGAGGCTATTCAGGGGTTTCGAGTGCGCAGTATGTAGCAAAAGCAGTATTCGATGCGTATTTTGGCTATTGATATTCTGGCGTGGCATATGTATAATCTAATATATATTAACTGTTCAGAGCCAAGCAAAATTTTATAAATCATCCTGCAGATGCGAAGCATTCTGGAGGATGGCTATGAATGGTTACAATGTATATTATTATTTTAGACAATTTTCGTATATAAGGATGACAAATCCTTTGAGGGATTGTATAATACAGTTACAGATAATGATTCGGATGTAATTAAGAATATGAATTATCTTAGGCTTCTGGATTTATAATCTTAACTAACAAGGAAAGAAGGGGAGACTATGAACACTAATCGAATTAAGGTAACATTGTACAACAGAACATTTAAGGAGATCGACCAGTCAGATTTCACAAGAATAACAGAGGGGCTGTTCTCTAACAGGGATGATATTGTAGAGGTTACTTTTCCCGAGGGAGTTGAGATAATAGGATCTAATGCTTTTGAAAATTGCAGGCGGCTTGAGAAAGTTGAATTTCCAGCGTCACTTAAGTCAATTGAAAGTGAAGCATTTATTAATTGCCCAGCTCTTAAGGAAGCAAGCTATGGCAGTGATGTTCAGGTTGCAGCAGATGCATTCAAGGGATGTATTAATCTATAATCAGTTGATTAACTAATAAGAAGCCCTATGTGGGCTTCTTATTTTTAACTATGCTACTAAAAACTTGACAAATATTTCTTCATAATATAGGATTTCTTACAGTGGGCTGACTATGCGTTGGTGCTGTATACGTGGGCTTGCAAATGATTTTAGAAATTCAGCACAGAAACGAGGAAGATAATGAGTAAGAAAAAGACATTTGTTACACTTGACCAGCTTAAGGAAATCGACAAGACATATCCGACTCCTTACCATCTCTATGATGAGAAGGGAATCAGAGAGAACGCTAAAAGATTAAAGAAAGCGTTTTCATGGAATAAAGGATACAGAGAGTACTTTGCTGTTAAGGCTACACCTAATCCATACATTTTGAAGATATTAAAGGATTACGGCTGTGGTGTTGACTGTGCATCTATGGCAGAGCTTATGATGGGTTATGCTCTTGACTATAAGCCGGAAGAGATTATGTTCTCATCTAATGATACTCCGGCAGAAGAGTATGCATATGCCAATAAGATAGGTGCTACTATTAATCTTGATGATATTACTCATATTGAGTTTCTTGATAAGATATTAGACGGAAAGTTCCCTGAAACAATGAGCTGCCGTTACAATCCGGGCGGATATTTCCAGCTTGGAACTTCTATTATGGATAATCCTGGTGATGCCAAATATGGTATGACACATGACCAGATTATTGAAGCATTTAAGATATTAAAGAGCAAGGGAGTTAAGCATTTTGGTATACACTCCTTCCTTGCAAGTAATACTGTATCTAATGAATATTATCCAACACTTGCCAAGATTTTATTCGAGCTTGCAGTTGAGTTAAGAGACAAGACTGGTGTGGATATTAAG
>CAVKBP010000108.1:0-8822 GCA_963654395.1 Ruminococcus sp. CAG:382 | reverse complement strand
CCTTGATAGGTTTCGTAGTGTATTGAATTGGAGCACAGATGACGGAAATAAGGGACGAACTGTAATATGGAATTATTATTTTAATGTTTTTAAGGAAAATTTTTGGTTTGGAATTGGTCCTTCACAAACAGGGTCTTGGAATTTGTCAGGTAAGTATGGAGTGACTGAAAGTGGAATTTTGAAAAGATTATGCGAATTGGGCATTATAGGAGCTTCTTTGCATTATATATTTGTATTTAATATTTTCTTTAGAGGAATCCGGAGATTAAAGAAGCACAAGAATGATACTAATATGATTTTTTATCTGGGATTATTCATAGCGGTATTTGTTGATGATATAACACTGCAGGCTACAGAAGAGATTATCGTAGCTTATTTTATGTGGTTTGCTTTATCAGGAATTGAAAACTCATGTAACAGAGAAAAACTAGAGGTGCAAAATTGATATCAGTAATATGCGTATATAACAATAAAACTAATTTAGAGAAACAATTGATAAAATCATTAAATTCTTTTGAGAAAAATAACTATGAATTAATTCTTGTGGATAGTATTAAGTATCAATTCAGGTGTTCGGCGGATGCACTTAATTATGGTGCTAAACAGGCAAATGGCTCGGTTTTCATTTTTACTCATCAGGATATATTTATAAAAAATGAAAAGCAATTCTATGAATTCTGTGATTTTATAGAGAGACATCCAACAGGTACAATTGTTGGAGCCGCTGGTGTTGTAGAAAGAGATAAAACGATTTATGGAAATTATACTACAGGATTTGAATTACAGCCTGAAGAAGTTAAAATGCTGCATCAGCCGATGAAGGTTGCATGCGTTGATGAGAGTTTCTTTGGAATGAGCAAAGAGACATATGAAAGACATAATTTCGATAATATATTATGTGATAATTGGCATCTTTATGCGGTTGAAATGTCATTGCATGCGCGTGAAAAAGGTTCGGAGGTTTATGTCTACCCTATTGAAATTCACCATTTTAGTAATGGAACGATATCAAAAAGCTATATGAAGGGATTACTTAAAATTGCTGATAGGTACAGAAAGTCATTTAAATATATCTGGACATGCTGCTATAAAGTTGATAGCAGCTGGATATATACGAGAAGCTTATACATAGTGTGGTATTTACACAGACTCTTGGTTGGTAAATCGTTGAAGTAAGGAGTAAAAGGAAATGAAAAAAATCTTGTGGATTTCTCCATATGTTCCATATGATAAGGTGAATCATGCCGGTGGACAGTCAGAAAATTTTTATGTTAAAGGACTAAAAAAAGCTGGATTTGATATTAAAGTACTTAGTTTTTGTACTTCTGATGAAATTAAAAACATTGACTTGAATGCTTATAACATTGAAAATGATATTTTTTTATTAAAGAGGGATAGAGTATCAAAATTTATAAGGACATTCAGATACAATATATTTGATTCGAAATATAATCCTTTTAATAAATACGGTAATTTAGTGTCTAATAATTTTATATCTATTGTTCTAAAACGAGTGAAAACTTATAAAAAGAATGGCTATATTCCAGATATAATTGTTTTAGAGTGGACTGAAGCAGCATTGCTGACAGAACCGATAAAAGGAGTTTTTCCGGATTCTAAAATTCTTTGTGTTGAAGAAGATGTCGCTTATTTAGGATATAAACGTCATGTTGATTATGAAAAAAATAATGTTAAAAAGCATTTATGGCAGATTAAATATTCTAATTTAAAAAAAGAGGAATTGAAAGCTTTAAATGCAGCTGATTTTGTAGGATGCCTGAATGAAAAGGATAAGAAACTATTATGTGATGATGGAATAAATCCAGCTAAAATTTTTAATTGGGTGCCTTTCTTTTCACGTTATGATTACATTAATAGAAACATCTCTGATAAATGCAAATTATTATTTTTCGGGAATATGGCTCGAGAAGAAAATTATGCCAGTGTAATATGGTTTATTGAAAATGTCTTGCCATTATTAAAAGATTTGGACTTTGAATTTAATATTGTTGGAGCAAAACCAGCAGAGATATTAAAAAAATATGAAAATAATAAGGTACATGTAGTTGGTTTTGTAGAAGATGTTAGTCCGTATTTTGAAGAGTGTCTATGCTTAGTTGCACCTTTAGTTTTGGGTGCTGGAATAAAAATTAAGGTTCTTGAAGCTCTTTCTGCTGGAATTCCTGTCTTGACTAATGAAATTGGAATTGAGGGAATACCTGCAAAAGATGGGAATGATTATTTTTATTGCAGCAATCCAGAAGATTATGCTTATAACATAAGAAAACTATATAACGATAGAGATTTATCAAATAAAATAGGTGCAAATGCAAAGCAATTCATTAATACTCAATATGACATAAATAAGTCTCTTGATAATCTATGTAAATTAGTTAATCAGATTTAGACTGGAGATATTATTAAAATGAGCTTTATTTTAAAAAAAGGAACTGTTGCAAAAACTTTGTTTTGGTCAATCATAGCTTCTATCGCAGGATACGTAATTAATTTCTTTGTGACCCCATATATCACTAATAAAATGGGAATGGAGGCATATGGGTTTGTATCTCTGACAAAGACATTTGTGGATTATGGTGCATTAATTACAACTGCCCTGAATTCATATGCTGTAAGATATATAGGAGTAGAGTACCATAATAATAATTTTAAAAAAGCCAATGAATATTATAATTCAGTGTTGTTTGCTGATATTTTTTTGTCAGTTTTCATTTCATTATTTGCAGTAGGGTTTTCGTTTACTATTCAATCAACACTTAAAGTTCCTGTTGAACTGTTAAGTGATGTAAGAAAGCTTTTTGTTTTGTGTTTTCTTAATTTCGCTATTAACACAGTTATGGCTGTATTTTCGTCTGCAGCATATATAAAAAACAAACTGGATTTAAACTACTTTTTTAGAACAATTGGTTATTCAGCAGAAGTTATAACTCTATTATTACTTTTTGGAGCTTTTGATACAAAGCTGTTTTACATAGGAGTAAGTTATGTAATTGATTCAATAATTATATTGTGCTCCAGAATCTGGATGACTAGTCAACTGACACCAGAGTTAAAGATGAATTATGCTCTGTGTAGAATTACAGCAGTCAAGGAGCTGGTTCTGAATGGTATTTGGAATTCAATTAATTCATTAGGGAACATTCTTAATACAGGGTTGGATATATTAATCACTAATCTGATGTTAACATCGACGGATTTGGGGATAATTGGTGTTGTAAAAACATTTCCTAATATGTTTGTGCTGTTGTATCAATTGATAGCACAGGCATTTCAACCTTCAATGTTAAGAAGTTATTCTATAGGAGATAAAGATAAGTTAAAACAGATTATTCAATCAGCAATGAAGTATTCTGGATTAATCACTATTATCATATATGCAGGATTTTTTTCTGTTGGCAGACAGTTTTATGAATTGTGGCTGCCAGGTCAGAATGCAGATTTATTGTATAAACTTACATTACTTGCACTTTTACCTAACGCAATGGAAGGTTTGATTTACCCTTGCTATTATGTATATACATTATGTGTTAAGAATAAGATTCCATGCATAATAACAATTATCGGTGGAATATTAAATGTGTTAGGAATGGTGGTTCTTATTAAATTTACAAGGTTAGGTGTTTACGCTATTTTGGTAACAACAGTCGTTGTTATGGGAATAATAGCATTTATAACGAATCCGGTCTATATCGCAGTTTGCCTGAAAGTTGATAAGCATTTTTTCTATAGGATTATTGCAAGATATGTATTTATCGGGGGAATCATATGCGGTGTAATGAAATTGTTGGGTAATATTTTGTATATAAAAGGTTGGATTTCGCTGATTATTGCTTGTTGCATAATAGCTATTTTGAGTGCAATTATTTATTTTGTATTTATGTTTGATAAAACAGAACATGAGTACCTTTTACACAAATTTAAAATCAAAATTTAGATTGTATAAGATATGTATGGGATAAAGGAGATATTACTATAATGAAGCATGCATTTTTGATAATGGTACATAATTCCGGAAAGGTTTTACATGATTTGATATTACTGTTAGATCACAAAGATAATGATATTTATATACATGTTGATGCAAAGACAAAAAATTTTGATAATAAGGAATATGAAAAATTAGTAACCAACTCTAAAATTTATTTTACAGAGAGGACAAAAGTATATTGGGGTGATTACTCACAAATAAACGCAGAATTAATATTACTTAAATCCGCAATCCGGGGGGGGGTATAGCTACTATCATTTACTATCTGGACAGGATCTTCCATTATTCAATCATTCAGCCTTTGATGAATTTTTTACTTTAAATGAGGGCAAAGAATTTGTTCATGTATCTAATGATTTTATACCAATTAGTAAAAATGATTTAGGTGGCGTTTTCAATGCATACTCAAGGTTATCATTATACCATTTTGGAATAAAAAATTGGAGAACCAATAAATTCTTAAAAGCAATAGAATATGTATCTATTCTAATACAGTATAAAATCGGAATTGATCGTATTAAAAATAAAAACATGAAAATTTACTGGGGTGCAAATTGGTTTAGTATAACAAATAATGCTGCAGAATATGTTGTTTCGCAAGAAACAAAAATTATTAGTGTTTTTGGTAGATGGACAAGATGTGCAGATGAATTATTTCTCCAGACAGTATTAATGAATTCGCAATTTAAAAACATGATAACTGGTGATAATTTAAGGTATGTTCGATTCAATGGAAGCAGACCATATACCTGGCAACTGAAAGATGAAAATGAACTGTTTTCATCAGGAAAATTGTTTGCCAGAAAATTTAATGAAAAAATAGATGAAGAAATTATAAATAGAATATTCGAAAGAATTCGATGAGCAAATGGCAGGTGCTTCAAAATAAAGAAAAATTATGTGGTGGAGGTAGAAAATGTCTAATGATAATTTGAGATTAAGGCAGTTTGATGGATTGCGAATAATCATGATTTTTATAATTGTATTATCACATTTCCAGGTAGAAGGATATCCATTTGAGATTTTTTGGAATAAATATTTGAATAATCCGGTATTTGCTGTTGATTTTTTCTTTGTGCTTTCTGGATTTGGAATGATGTATTCTATGCTGTCTAAATCGGGGGGCAGGATACCGGCAAATGGACAATTTTAAATAGTTATTTATCTGCTAAACATAGAATAAAAAAGCTTTATTTTCCGTATTTAATCAGCTTATTTTTGTGTCTGCCAAATGTTTTATATAGTAGATTTATCATCAAAGGTTATTCATTACTTAAAACGCTTTCAATAACATTGGTGAATTTTGTCTGCTGTTTAAGTTTATTTCAGACAGTTATACCAATTGAAACAATAGGTCATGGTATCAATCCAGTTGGATGGTTTTTATCAGCTTTATTTATTTGCTATATTTTTTGTTTACCATTGTTTAGATTCATTATTCGAATAACTCAAACTGAAAAAAGCTGTTTAATTTCTTTTATTATTTCTGTTGTTGTTACGATAGCTGTGTTTGCTGTGTTAAGTGATATTCAAGTATATATTCCGATTTTTAACACGCTGACATATAGTACTCCTTATATTCGTATTTTCTTCTTTTTGTTGGGAGCTTTACTTGCCAGATTGAGAAATTATCATAGTAAAGAAATAAAGTATCGTAATTATATGCAAGTTGTAGCTTCTTTTATTGTAATTGTATATTTCTTTTCTAGAAATACACTCAGTAATTATTGCAACATTGTATTGCTGAGAAGCATGGATGTTTTTAGTTGTATGCTATTCTGCTATTATATGTCTTTTGAGGGAATAATATCAGGAATATTTCAAGGTGAGCGAATTGTCAAATGGGGACAAGATGCAATGTATTATTATTTGATACAATTTCCAGCAATATGGTTAGTGGATTTTATTTTTAGAAATCTGGAAACGACATTATTATATGGAATCTTACATACAATTTTATATCTTTTATTAACACTTTTATCGGGCTATCTTTTAAAGATAGTGAGCAGGAAACACATAGCACACAGGTGAATGCAATGAATCAAACCATAACACCCCAGCACATCGCAGATTTCAAGGAATATCTCACCGCTGCCGGGAAGAATGACAACACAATTAAAAAGTATATATTTGACATAACAAGGTTCAGCCAGTATTTAGATGAGCTGTGTGGTGCTGATGAGCATTCTGCTATTGCTGCGGACACTTCTTCTTATGACACTTCTTCTGTGGACAAAGAGCACACGGAATCTGATGAAAACATTGCTTTCAATGAACTCACGGTTAACCTGATTGAGAGCTACATTGATTCGCTTAAGGAAAAGGGATACGCGACCTCCAGCTTGAATACTGTTATCTGCTGTATCAATACATATTGCAAATGTTTTGGTCTGGATATCAACGTCCCGAATCTTCGCAGGCGCAAGGCATCAGCTACCGAAGAATCAGCTTATCTTACTTCAAGCGAGTATTCAAGACTGATTAAGACAGCTATATCCTTAGAGGATTACCGCTTTGCAATTCTGATTCAGGTGATTGCTGATACTGATATCCGCATGAATGAGTTGTCTTTCATTACTGTGGATACGCTTGAAGATGGCAGGGTATTGTTAGATACAAGAGCGGATGGCGAGCTGGAGGTGCAGCTTCCTAAGCAGATGCTTGACGGATTGCGGGAGTACGCCAGAAGATATGAAGTAGTATCTGGGAGTCTCTTCTGTACATCTACTGGCAAGCCGCTTGACAGGTCTAATATATGGAAGCGGCTGAAATTCTTAGCTGAAGAAGCAGGTATTGAATGCACGAAAGTATCACCGCGCAATCTTAAGAAGAAGCAGGCGAGAGAGTATTATCCGGTGTTCTATTAGAAGAAAATTAATATATGCGTAAGGTGCATACAATTTTACACTTTAAAACAAGTAGAGACACCTACAGTTATTTCTACTTCTTCATGAACGAAACAAAATCAAACTTTTTATCAAGCCATCCGCCGACAAGTCCGATGGCTTTTCCCATTGTAAAAGCAGCAACGACTGTACCGACACCGAGCCCCTTAACATGACCTAATATTAAACCTGTAAGGCATGCAGTTACAGCAAGGCATATTACATCAAAGGAAATCTTGATGCGGGAGTATGCTATGCCTGTGATGTCAGACAGTTCGCGTGGAAACAGGTCTGTAGGGATAATTGGCAGCTTACATCTGTTAGAAAGAGCTATGCCGAGGCTTATCAGGCAGTAGCTTATAATAAAGTACATAATTCTGAATCCGATTGCTGTAGGAAGCATCTGAACCCACATATTATGAAGGTCTATGCATTCACCGAAAAAGAATCCGATAACGAATGAAAACAGATATGACGGAACGAATTTTTTGCGCAGAAGCATAAGGCTGAGCACAAGAAGTCCCTGAAACATATATGTAAATGTGCCAAGAGATACCTTAGGAAACACCTCTGAAAAAGCGTATGGAACGCTTGAGATTGCAGATATTCCGGTTCCTGAATAAAGCATAAGCACAACTCCCAGGCTGTTGATTATAACAGCAAATGCAAGAACAAGCTCACCACGAAGCGTCGTCCTGACATTTTCAGAAACAGAACCAGTATTTAAAGCTATTGCGTTATCGATTGAACTCATAATAATCCTCCATTTTTGCTTGCTATAGATAAAATGTAACTCCAGTCATATAAGTGTAGTTACATTGCACTTGAATAACAAATGAATAATTTCAATGAAATTATAGATTTTGTCTATAGAATTGCTATAATAAAGATGAAATTTACAGTTATGTACTAGAAGCAAAACAAGGAGGATTTATGAATATATATAATCTCAGGTATTTCGTCACACTTGCGAGAATCCGCCAGTATACGAAGGCGGCGGAGGAGCTGTGCATCACTCAGCCAAGCTTAAGCCATGCAATATCGCAGATGGAAAAGGAGCTTGGCGTTAAGCTTTTTGAAAAAAACGGACATAAGATAACTCTTACCCAGTTCGGAAAGGAATTTTTATCTTACGCGGAAAAGACGATTAATGTATTAGATGACGGTATTGCTTCTATTAAGAGAAGTGCTATGGGTAATGGAATAATACGGCTTGGGCTGGTAAGACCTCTGGGAATAAGCTATGTACCTCAGATGGCGGCAGCATTTATAAAGAAGAATCCACAGTTGGATATTGATTTTACATTTCACACAGATGTTACAGGCAGGCTGCTTGATGACATGCAGCTTGGCAAATATGATTTATTATTCTGCTCAAAGCCGCCGGAAGAATATCATTTTACATCTGTTCCAGTCAGACACCAGAGACTTGTGCTTATCACGCCTAAAGGACATCCACTGGCTAAGAAAAGGACAAGAAGCATTAATCTGGCACAGACAGCAGATTATCCGTATGTGTGCTTTGACAGGAATTCAGGAATAAGAAGTGTAGTTGATGAAATGTTGAATAAATCGGACATTACTGTAAGGATTGCATATGAAACAGAGGAAGACCAGGTTATTGCCGGACTGGTTGCGAATGGGTTCGGAATAGCAGTCGTTCCGTATATGGATATACTGGAAAAGATGTCTGTAGAGATATTTGAAATCAAATCACCGGAGTATGAGAGAAGCTTTTATATCGTTAACGATAACAGCAAATATATGTCTCCTGCAGTAGAGGCATTCCGCAGCTATATTATAGAGAACAGCGGGGATTTAAAGGCTTTATAAAAGTTAATATAATTAATGAATAACCAGTTATATTTTAATTAAATAACAAATTTGTAGAAAATTTAACAGTGTTTGTTGATACATTTTTGACATATTTT
>CAVKBP010000107.1:0-9072 GCA_963654395.1 Ruminococcus sp. CAG:382 | reverse complement strand
TTGCCAGGCAGTGGGATGCGGCGGTTCCTTATTTACAGGAGCGCAGACTTTCTGGGTGGGTACACAGAAAGTCGATTCAGAAAGCTGTAGAGAGTTACCGCATTACACCGGAACAGAAAGAATTTTTACGGCAATTACATTAATATTCAGACGCACATTAAGATAAGCATTGTGTGGCGGTGCAGACAGTATAATTAAGGGAGAAATCAGATGGGAAACTCAAATAGAAAATTAGCAGCTAAACAACCAGAGAACAACTCGGCAGATACAACTGTGTACGGGGAAGTAATATCCGGACAGGAGCCGCTGGAGACTGACGGAAACAGAGGCATTCATGCAGAGGACGAATACAGCTATTTTAATATTAAAAAGCTTATGTCAGATGAGCGTCTGGATAAGAAGAAAAAAGCGGAATATGATAAAATTCTGAAAGAGCATAAAATTCATATTGTTAATTGTTCAACTGGTTATCTTGGGGATGAGACATATACGCCTGCAGCCGAGTTTGTTTTCGAGGGAGAAGAAGAGGCTTATGATGAAATTAAAAAAATACATATATCTGTAACGATAACTAAAGACAAGCTTCTTGGTGTAAACTGTGACTGCGTCAACTGCCGTACTTCCCGATATACATGGATGGTTGAACCATGCCCATATGAATCGGCGGTATTACAGTTTGTGGTTGATTATGTATCAGAGTATAATATAATGGATGCGACTGACCTGACAGGCTCAAAGATTATGAAAAGCTTTGATGACCGTAAGCGTTCACAGTGTATTACAGAAAGCAGACAGCAGGAAGGTGCATTGGTAATTGAACCGAGGATTATACCTAAGGGCAGCAATATCTGCCTGACATTTAAAGTAGGCTTTGACAAGATGTTTGTTATCAAAAATCTTGAACATTTCGCGGAGCTGGTGCACAATTCAGATACAGAGGTGTATGGAACGAGTACCAATATTAATCATGGAATACAGAATTTTACAGCAGAGTCAAAGAAATGGGTGCATTTTATACAGGACTGTGTTGCAGAAGAAAACTACGCGAAAAAATTAGCTGCGAAGGGATGGAGAAAGTATTATTCGAGCGTGTCGGATATTACATTACGCGGCTGGAGAATTGATAAATTATATGAATTAACAGAGCATACAGGTGTTAATTACGAGGACAGATTTAAGAAAAAGAAATGTATGCTAAGATGTGAAACTAAGAATCCTGCAATAGCTATGAATATACAGCCTATAATGGAGGATAAAAAGTTTCAGGGTGTAAATGTACAGATGAATGTACCTGATATATATACCGGAAGCGGCAATATGTATTACATAGATGAAAACAGGGATATGTTCTATAAGGTTACTGAAGATTTCTATGAGAATATGGGAACACTGTTTACAGAGTTCGAAAAAGACCATGGAATAATCAGCATGAATATTGGAAGGACAAAGCTTTCAGAATTTTATTATGGTGTGCTTCCTGATATATCGTCATATGTTGATGTTGCTGAGACAAAGCCTGATATAATTGAACAGTATCTGCTGCCAGAGACAAGATTTTCATTTTATCTTGATGCAGCTGATGATTATGTGACATGCAAGGTTATGTCAGAGTATGGAAACAGAAAGTGTTCGTGCCTTGATTTATTCAGAAAAGATAAAGTATTAGAAAGCTTCAGGGTAGAATTAAAGGAGCGCCAGATGCTGTATTTTCTGCAGCGCTATTTCCCGGCGGTGGATATCAATGATGACTTTCTGGTATGCAACGATGAGGATAAAATATACGATATCATAACTGGTGGAGTAGAAGAGCTGGCAAGGTATGGAGCTGTATATTGTACTACCCGTTTTAAGAGCATTAATAAAGCTAAGAAAACATCCTTAAGCGTTGGAGTCAGCATTTCAAGCGGCATGCTTGAGCTGGATCTATTAGCTGATGATATTACAGAGAGTGAATTGCTTGAGCTTCTGAAGAATTATAAAAAGCATAACAGGTACTACCGCTTTAAGTCAGGTGAATTCGTTGACCTGCAGGATGCGTCATTGCAGATGCTTTTCGAGATGATGGAAAGCATGCATATGACACCTAAGGAATTCGTTAAAGGGAAAATGCATCTGCCACTCTACAGGGCACTGTATATAGACAAGCTTTTAGAGGAGCATAGCGAGGTATATAATACAAGAGATCAGAGATTCCGTTCTATAATCAAGAATATGAAGTCTGTTACGGATGCAGATTTTGAAATACCTGCTTCGCTGGATACAGTAATGCGTAACTACCAGAAGAATGGCTTCAGATGGATGAAAACACTTGATAATGCTGGATTTGGTGGTATTCTGGCTGATGACATGGGACTTGGAAAAACTCTCCAGATGATTTCTGTGCTTCTTTCTGCGAAGGAAAACGGAGCCAATGGTACTTCCATTATCATTGCGCCGGCTTCACTGGTATATAACTGGGGTGAGGAATTAGAGCGCTTTGCACCGTCGCTGAATGTGAATATTCTGGCAGGAAAAGCTGAAGAAAGAGCAGCAATGATAGCAGACTGCGATAAGGTGGATGTTCTTGTTACATCCTATGATATCCTGAAAAGGGATATAGACCAGTATGAGGGAAAGGAATTTCTCTATGAAGTCATAGATGAAGCCCAGTATATCAAGAACCATACAACAGCAGCTTCTAAGGCTGTGAAGCTGATTAACAGCAGGAAAAGATTTGCACTGACAGGAACACCTATAGAGAACCGTCTTAGCGAGCTGTGGAGCATATTTGATTATCTTATGCCAGGATTTTTATATACCTATGATACGTTCAGGAAGGATTATGAGAATCCGATTGTAAAGTCTGATGATAAAAATGTGGCTGAAAGACTACAGAAGATGGTTAAGCCATTCATTATGCGGAGACTCAAGAAGGATGTATTAAAGGATCTGCCTGATAAGCTTGAGGAATCAAGAGTTGTAAGACTGGACGGAGAACAGCGCAGGCTGTATGATGCCCAGGTTGTCAATATGAAGAATGAGTTAAACAGCGGCAGTGATGAGGATTTCAGAAAAGACAAGCTGCGTATATTGGCTGAGATTACCAAGCTAAGGCAGATATGCTGTGATCCTAACCTTTGCTTTGACAACTATAATGGCGAATCAGCAAAGCTGGAATCATGTCTTGAGCTTATTGACAGCGCTATAGAGGGCGACCATAAGATATTGCTGTTTTCACAGTTTACAAGCATGCTCTCAATTATAGAAAATGAGCTGGCAAAAAAGGATATCGCATATTATAAGATAACTGGTGATACACCTAAGCAGGAACGCGTTAATAAGGTTAAACAGTTTAATGAAGACAATACACCGGTATTCCTGATATCACTTAAGGCAGGCGGAGTAGGTCTTAATCTTACCGGCGCAGATGTTGTAATCCACTATGATCCATGGTGGAATATAGCAGTCCAGAACCAGGCTACGGATCGTGCGCACAGAATAGGACAGACTAAGAAGGTCACAGTGTATAAGATGATTGCCAAAGGAACTATAGAAGAAAAGATAGTAAAGCTTCAGGAGACTAAGAAGAATCTGGCTGATAACATAATCAACGGAGATAATATCGGAATAGCCAGCATGAGCAGGGAAGATATTATGGAGCTTCTGGGTGTCTAGTAATTCCTATCACATACATTTTACAAAAAATTTACAAGCATAAGATTATGCATTTTACATATCATTGGTAACATACCCTCTGCAAGCAGATGCAGAGGGTTTTCTTTTATGAGACAACTCACATATCATTCGTCAGGAAACTGATTCAAGCCCCTATGAAAATCCTCTGCCAAAGCTTGCAAATAAATAAAAGAGGAAGGTAACGAAAGTTATGAGAAAAGGAATCAAAAGGTTACTTACAGTTGCATTGACAGCAACATTAGGACTTGCGGCATTAGCAGGCTGTGGCTCATCATCAGGCAGCTCATCAGATGGAGGATCATCTTCTAAGGAGCTTTCAGGAAAGATTCAGTTAGCAGGAAGTACATCAATGGAAAAGGTGTGCGGAGCTCTTATGGAAGCATTCATGGAGGAATATCCTGATATCACAGTTACAACAGAATATACAGGTTCAGGTGCTGGTATCGAGTCTGTTACATCAGGAGCAGTTGATATCGGTAACTCATCAAGAGCTTTATCAGATAAGGAAAAGTCAGCAGGCGTTGAGGAGAACATCATCGCTATTGATGGTATCGCAATGATTACTGACAAGAACAACAAGGTTACTAATATTACTAAGGAACAGCTCACAGACATTTACACAGGTAAGATTACTAACTGGAAGGATCTTGGCGGTTCTGATGAGGCTATCGTTGTAATCGGCAGAGAGGCAGCTTCTGGTACAAGAGGAGCATTTGAAGAACTCCTTGAGGTTAAGGACAAATGTGCATATGCACAGGAGCTTGATTCTACAGGTGCAGTACTTGCAAAGGTAGCAGCAACACCGGGTGCAATCGGATATGTATCATTAGATGTAGTTGATAAGACAGTTACAGCTCTCCAGCTTGATGGCGTAGACGCTACAGAGGCTAATATTAAGGCTGGCAAGTATACACTTTCAAGACCATTTGTAATGGCTACTAAGGGTGCTGTTTCATCACAGAGCGAGCTTGTACAGACATGGTTCAATTTCGTAAAGTCTGAAGCAGGACAGAAGGTAATCAAGGGCGTAGGCTTAATCCTTCCAGACTAGTACATCAAAAATTAATATTGGCGCAGGATGATTTTCTAATACTCAAGGCGGAGGAAAGAGGCGTAGCGGTGGCTGCGGCGATTGACGACAACGCAGCATATGAAAAATCAGACAAGTCAATATGGAGATTATTTAATTGCGATGTACTAAGCCATAATATAGATATTGAATGGAGTGATTGACATGGATGAGGTTATAAATGTTGATATGAAAAATGCAGATAAGAGAACCAGCCCGGTTAAGGCAATGACAAATGGTTCATTAAAAGGCAGTAAAAAAACAAAGCATGTAAGCGAAAGCGTGGCAAAGATAATATTTTTAGTATGTGCTGTAGTGGCTATCCTGGCAGTCTGCTCCATTACTATCTATATGTTCATAAAAGGAACAGAGAGCTTAAAAAGCGTCGGAATAGCAGACCTGCTCTTCAAAACAGTATGGGCACCAACTGCTACACCACCTTCATATGGAATTGTTTACATAATTCTTTCATCAATAGTGGGAACAACATTTGCAATTCTATTAGGTGTTCCGATTGGATTATTAACAGCAGTATTTTTAACAGAGATAGCTGGAAAGAAGCTTGCAGCAGTGGTTCGGCCAGCGGTTGAGCTGCTCGCAGCTATTCCTTCAGTTATATACGGACTTCTCGGATTAATGTTATTAAACCCCCTCCTTTATAAGTTAGAAAAGCATGTATTCGCGAATTCCACAACACATCAGTACACAGGAGGTGCAAATCTCCTGGCTGCCGTACTGGTGCTTGCAATTATGATACTTCCAACAGTTATCAATATGAGCGCATCAGCAATCAGGGCAGTTCCAATGAATTTAAGGGCAACCTCACTTGCTCTTGGAGCAACTAAGATACAGACAATTTTCAAGGTTGTAGTTCCAGCAGCCAGGTCAGGAATTATAACAGGAATCGTATTAGGTATAGGAAGAGCCTTAGGCGAGGCAATGGCTATCAACATGGTAGCCGGTGGTTCAGTAAATCTTCCTCTTCCATTCAACTCAGTAAGATTCCTTACAACACAGATTGTAAGTGAGATGAGCTATGCGGATGGAGTACACAGACAGGTTCTTTTCACTGTAGGACTTGTTCTTTACATTTTTATAATGGTTATTAATCTGATAATTACAATAATGCAGAAGAAAGGGGAGAGAGCAAATGGATAATCTTAAAGCCAGAAAGAGGCATCCGGAAGAAATTGCAGTCTATACAGCGATATATATATGCGCAGCATTTTCAGTTCTCCTGCTTTTAGGAATTATTGTATATGTGTTCGCAAAGGGTGCAAGGCGTGTAAACTGGGCATTCCTTACAGGTGTTACTTCAATTCTCCATGGTACGGTGGGAATTGCCGGTAATATTCTGAACACATTAATAATAATATTTCTTACTATGATAATTACAACGCCAATCGGTGTGGGTGCAGCTATTTATCTAAATGAGTACGCCAAACCGGGAAAGCTTGTTACAGCTATAATATTTGCAACAGAGACACTTGCAGGAATCCCTTCAATTATATTCGGTCTGTTCGGAATGCTTTTCTTCGGACAGCTCTGCCACATGGGATATTCACTTCTGACAGGTTCTCTTACACTTACCTTAATGGTGCTTCCGCTTGTAACACGAAATACACAGGAAGCGCTAAAGACAGTGCCTGACAGCTTCAGGACTGGTGCCGTAGGCTTAGGAGCCGGAAAATGGTACACGATAAGGACGATTCTTCTTCCATCAGCAATGCCGGGAATTGTAACCGGAGTAATACTTGCAATCGGAAGAATTATTGGTGAATCGGCAGCATTGCTTTTTACAGCAGGAAGTGCACATCTTCTTCCAAAGACCTTCAATGCATTTCTTGAAAAAATATTTAACTCAGGCGGAACGCTTACTATCCAGCTTTATTTAAGTGCAAGCAAGGGTGAATTCGAGGTGGCATTCGGTATTGCGGTTGTGCTTCTTGTTATTGTACTTCTTATCAATTTCGGTACAAAGAAGCTGGCTAAGAAGCTTGAAAAGCACTAATTTGGGAGGAACATATGAGTAATAAGATTAAAGTTAAAGTTGAAAATCTGAACCTGTATTATGGTGATAATCATGCATTAAAAGATGTGAGCATGGATATACAGGAAAATGCAGTGACAGCATTTATCGGACCATCTGGCTGCGGTAAATCAACATTTTTAAAGACCTTAAACCGCATGAATGATCTTGTTGACGGAGTAAGAATAGATGGCAGAGTGCTTCTTGATGGTGAGGATATATATGAGCCGGGAGTTGATACTACGATTCTTAGAAAGAGAGTCGGAATGGTTTTCCAGCAGCCTAATCCTTTTCCAATGAGCATATATGACAACATTGCTTATGGTCCAAGAGTTCATGGAATAAGGGATAAGAAAAAGCTCGACCAGATAGTTGAGGAGAGTCTACGGGGAGCAGCTATATTTGATGAGGTTAAGGACAGATTGAAAAAATCGGCCATGGGATTATCCGGTGGACAGCAGCAGAGAATCTGTATAGCAAGAGCTCTTGCAGTGCAGCCGGAGGTGCTTCTTATGGATGAGCCTACATCAGCGCTCGATCCTATCTCTACAGCTAAGATTGAAGAGCTTATGGAGGATTTAAAGAAGAAATACACTGTTATTGTGGTAACACACAATATGCAGCAGGCAACAAGAGTTTCGGATCAGACAGCATTTTTCCTTGTAGGAGAGATGGTAGAATTTGGAGACACTAAGCAGATATTCTCTTACCCTCAGGATAAGAGGACAGAGGATTATATAACAGGAAGGTTTGGATGATGAGAAGTAAATTTGACGAACAGCTTGAAAGGCTTAATAAAGAAATGATGAAGATGGGATCAGCAATTGAGGATTCTATCCAGAAGGCTGTTGATGCGCTTGTAAAGCAGGATGCAGAGCTTGCCAGGAAGGTTATGGAACAGGACGAGGAGATTGACAGGGAGCAGAAGACTATCGAGAGCATCTGCTTTAATCTTCTTATCCAGCAGCAGCCGGTTGCCAAGGATTTAAGAACTATCACAGCAGCTTTAAAGATGGTTACTGATATGGAAAGAATTGGTGACCAGGCAGCAGATATTGGAGAAATTACTATTAAGCTTGCAGACCAGCCATACATAAAGAAGCTTGAGCATATCAACCAGATGGCTTCAGAGACTATGCTTATGTTAATCAGAAGCATTGAAGCCTATGTTGAGAAAGATACTGATAAGGCAAAGCAGGTTATTGCCTATGATGATGTCGTAGATGATTTATTTGAAAAGGTAAGAGATGACCTTGTTGCAATGATACAGGCAGATTCAGCCAATGGTGAACAGGCTGCTGAGCTGCTTATGGTTGCCAAGTATTTTGAGAGAATAGGAGATCATGCAACTAACATTGCAGAATGGGTAATATTCGCTCTCGATACGAAGGGAGGTTTCGATGAAGGTGATTTTAAACATTTGTAAAAACACACAGTTACCAGAAAAGAATTATGAATACCTGTTTCTGCTTCTTAACACGCTCGTATGGTGTGCAATAGGCTTTGCGCTGTGGGCGCTTGTGAGCATATTTGCATTCAGGGGAATTGAATGGATGATTACATTCGTCGGATACTTTGGGCTTATTCCTGGCTTTATTGGCGGGGTTATTGAGGCATGGAGAAATGAGCGGTAAAGCTGGAGCTGAAGGCTGCAATGAAAGTGGCGGTAAAAGCTGGCTCATAAGCGGAATAGGCTGCATTAAAAGGTGGTTGTAAATTCAGAAAGACTGTGTTATATTAGTTGAGGCGTTGAATTGGGGACACCACTTTTCAAGACCAGAGGACAGGATTACAGAGTGAATCATGTCAGCGAACATACAACAGGCGTCGGTAATAAAAGATTTCCGGCGTGTTTATATTATGAAATTAAAGGCAGAACTAGCTGGAAAGCAGTTCTGCCTTCTTTGCGCGGGCAGCGATGAGGGAAGACATGGAAAGTTCACAGTCGTGCTTGCACGAACTGAGAACTTTATATGGATTCTCGAGGAGCGCCGCGACAATGCCAGAACTTCGTTCTGGCATCTGATGAGCTGCCCGCGAAGCAATGAGCCATGCAAGACGGAATGTGCTTGCACAAATTCCGGCTTATATGGCGAATGCCCATAATGAACAACGGAGGTCGAAGACCGGGAGTTGTGAATTATCAAGGCTCGGGAGTAGCGAAGCTACGGAGAGACTTGGCTTACAAAGCTGCGCGGGCAGCGATGAGAAGATTACATAATGAACAACGACGGTGAAGGGAGGTAGTGTGAAAAATCAGATTGATATCTGATTTTTCACACGGCTATTTGTGACGCAG
>CAVKBP010000106.1:0-9083 GCA_963654395.1 Ruminococcus sp. CAG:382 | reverse complement strand
AAAGTGCCGGAGGAATCGCGAGCCAAATGTCAGATTTGGCTCTGCGATAAAAGCCTCCATTCTTGCCTGCTTTTCTTTAATCCTTAAGAGAAGATTTTCTCTATCATTCCAGCAGCCAGCTCATTTGTTATCTTAACCGGTGACAAACCTGCAAGCGGCTCATTAACTACTCTGTCTGCAAGTAACTCAACATCTGCTTTATCACTGACATACTCTGTTATCTTCTTAACGCCTACTGTCTCATATGCAAATTTTTTATAAGCCTCTGCTGCCTTGATGCCGATTTCCTTAGCACTTTCTGAGCCGTCATATGTAGCACCAAGAATTGTTCCAATATCCTTTATCTTATCCGGAAGTGTCTCACTCACTGCCTCCAATACAACTGGAAGTGAGTATGCACAACATGCACCATGTGGAATGTGATACATGCCGCCTATCACATGTGCAAGTGAATGTCCGACATGTGCGCTTGAATTAGCTAACATCCAGCCGCCTAAGGATGCTGCAATATGCATCTTTTCTCTTGCTTCCATATCAGCTCCATTCTCAACCGCCTTTGGCAGATATTTCACAACATTTTCCATAATTGACTTAGTAATCATATCAGTCATTGGATTGGCAAGTATTGTTGTATATCCCTCTGCCGCATGTGAAAATACATCTAATCCTGTCATAATTGTAAGTCCCTTAGGCATTCCAGCCGAAAATTCAGGATCAATAACCGCAAATTCACTCATGCCATTAATTACAAGAATTGCAACCTTGATATTGTTTTCTGTATCTGAAATAATTAGTCCATTAGATAGTTCCGAACCTGTTCCTGATGTCGTAGGAACGCTCATAAGTCCGAGGGATTTCTTCATCTCCTTTTCCGGATTGGCATACTCTAATATGCTTCCACCATTGACACGCAGAATATTGATACCCTTTGCTGTGTCAATTGCACTTCCGCCACCGATACCTATTACACAGTCACACTCCTGTTCCCTGCAGAGCTTTCCTCCTTCATTAACCACATTTGCAGGAGGATCCGGAAGCACCTTGTCAAATTCTGCATAACTGATTCCTGCCTCGTCCAGACTTTCAAGCACCTTTCCAATAATTCCTGCCGCCTTGACGCCGCCATCATATACAACAAATGCTTTCTTATAACCAGCCTCTTTTAATGCCTCGCCCATACTCTTATGAACACCCTGTCCTGCCATAATTTTCACATTCTGCATACATGTGTAATTAACCATATCCTTACCTCCATTTTTCCATCTTAGATATTCTTTGATATTCACCTGTTTCAATTAATCATTCCCTTAAAATAAAAAACGCCTACGCAATCCACACTTGTGAATTAACATAGACGCCTTTGTCCTGATTAACTATCAAATTATGGTGCATTGATTTGCTATATGATGATATTAATCAATAAGGTTGTTTTAAAATTGTATTTTTCGGAACTAACAAATGTAGCTTCATTTCTCACTACCAGCCACACATCTTATTCTGCCCCGATAAGCACATGCTTTCCTTCAAATGCAAATCCATAATGTCTTATACTGGCTGTATCAAAGCCCCTTTCGATAAGCTGGCTGTCATATCTTTTTTCATTAATCTGGGTAAGCGCTGCCCTGACAGTATCAGTAAGCTCTTTTTCTTTCCGTGAATCCTTAACCTTAAATTCCATAATAACCGCATACCCCGAATTGTCATGTGGAATCAGCATAATATCGTATCTTCCATATCCGCTTTCATGATTAGACAAAACTTCATATGTGTCCCTTAACTCCACTAAAAGTCCAAGCACAAATCCATGATAAAATCTCTCCGGCTGAGTCCTTTGCGATAGCTGCTTCCCTGTATCAAAGCTGCTAAAGGTAGCAAGCGCCACATCGTTCATATACAGATTCATCTCTTCCACATTCCCACTCAAAAGTGCTTTCACAAATGCATTATAATCAGAGGATACATTATTAAACCAGCCCTTAAACATACTGTCAAACATACTATATGTTTCAAGATTCGTAATGCTAAGCTCATACCATGGTTCTAGCAGCCTTCCTCTGTATTCAACATTTTCTGCCTTGAGATATCCGCTCGCAAGGAGTAAGCCCCATAAAGCATTTTCATCAGTATCTAACTGCTCGAATACTATCTGCTCATCAAAATTAACAACTATATTTTTTCCACTGATTAACTCTTCCATATATGTTTTAATTCTGGCTGAACCCGTCTGTATCAGTGTATTTACCAGTGCATTAGAGCTTGTGGAAGCCCAGTACGGCCTTAACCTTTTTTCTTTCAGAAAATTCGTAATCGACCACGGATTATAAATATCTTTATGCGCGCCAAAAACAAAGCCATCATACCATTCCTTTACAGCCGGCTTCTGATTTTCCATTCCGAATTCATCAAGAGCGGCGAAAACCTCTTCTTCTGTAAAACCAAAGCAATCTGCATAACGGTCAGATGATGTCGTAATAACAGTCAGATTATTCAAATCTGAGAAAATCGACTGCTTAGACACCCTTGTAATCCCAGTCATGACAGCCCTCTCCAGATATTGATTTGTCTTAAATGTTGCATTGAACAGGCTTCTTATAAATGCTGTGAATTCATCCCAGTATCCATGTACATATGCCTCCTGCATCGGCGTGTCATATTCATCAAGCAGCACTATAACTTTTTTGCCGTAGACCTTCATCAGACAGGTACAGAGTGTGCGCAATGCTCCACATACTATATCATTAGATATATTCTTTTCAACAGAAGCGTCCTTAGTATACAGATCAAGCTGATTAAATACCATACGCTCTCCATCCGTTAACACATCGCTGTCCAGAATATTCTGCTGCGCCATGTATGCCTCATTAATAGCATCAATAACCTGATTCTTTGCGTCGAAAAAATTATCAGCTTTCACCGCTGCAAAGCTCACAAATATTACAGGATATGTTCCCTGAAGCTTTCTATACTTTTCATCCTCCCATATAGAAAGCTCCATGAAAAGGTCACCTCTATCTGCATATCTGTTTGAGAAAAAGCATTCAAGCATACTCATATTAAGCGTCTTTCCAAATCTGCGCGGACGCGTGATAAGAGTAATCATATCCTCTGATTCCCACCATTCGCGGATTAACTTAGTCTTATCTATATAAAAGCTGTTCTTCTCTCTGATATCATCAAATCCCTGATTCCCAATGCTTATTGTCTTTGCCATAGTTGCTTACAACCTTTCAATATTCTGTTCACAGTATAACTTAATGCTCTGATAAATACAATTTACAATATGCTTTCATGTCCGATTTTTTCAATCACATATTTTCTGTATTCTATACTAAATTCTTTTCTTCAGCTTCATCAGATTCTTTATCCGAACTGCCAAACTCTTTACAAAACAGGAATTTGCGTATCGCAAAAAGTCCGGCAATAGCAGCTATCCCTGCCAATGATTCATATGACGACTGATGCTCCACAATCATCTGTCTGGAAATTGCAAAAAGAAGAACCTCCACAACCGTGCCCGGAGTATGTGTGCAAAGCATCTTTACAAACTCTACGCCTATTGCAAGTGTCATAACATTTTCGAGAAAATATTCTAATTCTGTGTTCCCATTTCCAATTCCACCCACGCTCTCCATCAGAAATTTCACAACGATGTATATAATCACTAATAATAAAAATGCTGCCAGAAAAATCTCAACATTAGATGCAGCCTGCTGCATAAATCTCCTCATTTTAGTTTTCATAAAAAATCCCCTTTCATGTTAATTATTTTATCCGTCCTTAGCAGATATTAATTATAACTTATCCCTTAAATTTGCGCAATTACTCCATATATAGGAGTGGGGCGGCAGACCATTCTGGTCTGCCGCCCCTGTTTTTATGTCCATCTATTTAGTAACTATCCAGAGCCTTGGCAAATATCGAAAAACCAGTAGTAAATGCAAAGCATTTTGGAGGGTAGCCCCAGACAGGTACATCTGGTTTACATCTATTTTATGAATTTCACATCAGGATATATAACTTTCTTGGCTTCCTCTTTTCTTTCATTGAATATAACCTTATTCTGTTCAAAAAGATTATCACCGTTAGCATCTATTGATACAATAAGAGGTCCGAACTCTTTAACCTTGCAGCACCATAATGTTTCTGGCATACCAAGCTCATCCCAGTGATGCTCTGCAATTCTTTCAACCTCTGTTGCTGCTACTACAGCACAGCCAGCAGGGAATACACAGTGGATTGCACCGAATTCCTTACATGCTCTCTCTGTATTAGGTCCCATTCCACCTTTTCCTACGATTACTCTTACACCTGTCTGCTTAGTGAATTCATACTCGAATTTCTCCATACGCATTGATGTAGTTGGTCCTACAGATACCATTTCATAATCATTTTCTGTTCCTTCAATCTTTCTTACGATAGGACCTGCATGGAATATTGCCTTGTCCTTAATATCGTAAGGAAGCTCTCTTCCATATTCTACAAGTCTTCTGTGTGCAACATCACGGCATGTCATTAAATCTCCGTCAAGCCATACAATGTCACCAATCTTAATATCCTTTAAGTCCTCTGCACTAACTGGTGTAACAAGAACCTTTTTATCGCCTCTGATTTCTACCATTTTCTAATCCTCCTATGCGTTCAGGTCTATTGTTGAATGTGTGTCACATACTGCATTTAAGTCTTTGTCAAATATCACATGACCTCTTCTGTGTGACCAGCAGCCTACATTTACAGCTACACCGATTGTAGATGGATGTCTTGCTGTATTTTCAATATTAACTCCCATAACTGAGAATTTACCGCCCATGCCCTGAGGTCCAAGTCCGATAGCATTGATTCCGTCTTCAAGTAACTTCTCCATCTTAGCAGCATTTTCATTGTCATTATGTGAGCCGATTGGTCGCATAAGTGCCTTCTTAGAAAGAAGTGCTGCTGTTTCTACAGATGTTGCAACTCCTACACCTACAAGAAGTGGAGGACATGCATTAAGTCCATAGCTTGTCATCTGGTCAAGCACGAAATCTGTAATACCCTCATAGCCTGCGCCTGGCATAAGAACCATTGCCTTGCCCGGAAGTGTACAGCCGCCGCCTGCCATGTATGAATATATCTCGCAGTGGTCATCATTAGGAACGATATCCCAGAATACTGTAGGAGTTCCCTTACCAACATTTCTCTTAGTATTGTACTCGTCAAATGTTTCAACAGAATTATGTCTTAATGGTGTTGCAAATGTTGCCTGTACAACAGCTTCCTTTAACAGAGCCTCAAGTTCATTGATAAGTGGGAAATTAGTTCCGCATTTAACCCAGAACTGTAATACACCTGTGTCCTGACAGCTAGGTCTGTCAAGTGATACTGCAAGTCCCTGATTCTTAGTCATAGTCTCATATAACACCTTTGGAAGTGGTGCTGTTTCCTGTGCTGCAAGCTCCTCAAGCTTTGCAATTACATCATCTGGTAACTTCTTACCGATATGGCCAACGAACTTAGCCATCTTGTCTGTCATAAGCTTTACGCTCTCTTCTTTGTTCATATTAATCCTCCTTGTTTTGCGAAGCAAAATCCGAGTCCTTTGACGAGGAGAGGATTTTAGCCTCCTTGTTTTGCGAAGCAAAATCCGAGTCCTTTGACGAGGAGAGGATTTTAACCTCATTATTTTGTAACATTTTTACTTTCATCACATCCTACGGATAGAACGGATATAATATTGGTAACAAAATCATACACAACACGAATGATACGAGTATAAGCGGAAGTCCTGACTTTACATAATCCTTGAACTTGTATCCGCCGACACCAACTACCATTGTGTTAGCTGGCATTCCGATTGGTGTTGCATATGCACAAGATCCTGCAATGACTGTAGCAATTATTACCGCCCTCGGATCTGCGTTCAGGCTCTCTGCCAGTGATACGGCAATTGGAACCATAAGTGCTGTTGTTGCTGTGTTGGACATGAAATTTGTAAGCACACATGTGACTACGAATATCACGAACAGAAGAAGTATCGGACTTGGGTTAGACCCCATAACTCCAACAATCTTATCTGCTATAAGTGATCCTGCTCCTGTTTTTTCAAGAGCACTTGCAAGTGCAAGCGAACCACCGAATAACAGCACAACCTTTAAATCAATTGACTTCAGCGCTTCTTTCTCAGATATAACACCTGCAAGAACAAGTATTACTGCTCCAAGACATGCTGAAACCTGTATCTTAATTCCTATCTTGTCTTCAAAAATCATGGCAAGAATAACAAGAATTAACACGATGAGTGACATTGCCTGCTTCCATTTTGGAACATTGCTGAAATCTCTTGCCTGCTCCGGCTCATCATCTGTAACTACCCTATTGTCCGGAAGAAGCCTGCAGCCTATTACAATGAAGTAAATAATTCCAAATATAAGCATTGGTACTCCGATTGGTGCATACATGAAGAAGCTTGTTGAGAGTCCTAATTCTTCTAAAGCATTTACACCCATAAGATTTCCCGGTGCTCCGATTATTGAGAGATTTCCTCCAAGTGCTGCTGCGAATACCAGTGGCATTAACAGACGGCTTCTTGAATATCCTGATTCATCTGCTATTCCACAGACAACCGGAATAAGTACTGCGGCTGTTCCTGTGTTAGACAGGAATCCCGACATAACTCCTACGATTACCATAATCGCGATTATAAGTATCTTTTCAGACTTGGCAAATTTAGTAACAACTCCGCCGATTTTATTAGCCATGCCTGTTTCAAATAGTGCCTGTCCGACTACGAACATTCCGACACACAGGATTACATTGCTGTTTACATAACCTGCAAATGTTTCTTTAACTGTCAGCACATTGGTAAGATTCAGACCAAGTGCAACAATTGTAGCTGTTAGTCCAAGTGGAATTTTTTCAAGTACAAAGCTGACTACAGCAAACAACAAAAACAGTAATGTTATTGTGGTTTGAGACATATTGTGTTTCCCCTTTCGTTTTTTAATTTTTACTTTTTGTCCGGACTCATCTTTAATGTAACTAAATTATAAGTCTGTTTTCATAAAAAAACAATTTAAGGATTTTTATATTTCAATAAATTTTTTTTATGATATAATCATAGTGAAAAGGTACATGAATCCGATAATAATGTGAACTTTACATCCATGTTACACTAAGCCTCAAAATGGCTTAATCCTGCTGAATTATAAGAATTTTTAGTGTAAATGCTTTGTAAAGTTCACAAATAAATGAAAGGAAACACGCCATGACACTTAACCAGTTAAAATATTTCTGCACCGCATGCCGCACACACAGCATAACGAAAGCCGCCGAGGAGCTTTTCGTGACACAGCCGACAATCTCGATTGCCATTAAGGATCTCGAAGCTGAATTTAATATTATTCTCTTTACAAGGAATGGAAATCATCTGGAGCTTACAAGCGCCGGTGAGACATTTTTTGAAAAGGCTAAAGACCTGCTTAACCACAGTGCAGAAATGCAGAATGAATTCTTAGAACTAGGCAACCGCGTTCCTGTTCTTAAGATTGGAATACCACCGATGTTCAGCACAATCTTTTTCCCGGAGGTGCTTAATGCATTTGAACTGGAAAATCCCAGTATCCAGACAGAGTTAGACGAGTTCGGCTCTGTGCGCGCATGTGATCTTGTGCAGGATGAAAAGCTCGACCTCGCGATTGTTAATATGGAACAGTTTAACATTGATAAATTTGAAAGCTGTATCCTTGCAAAGGAACAGCTTATGTATGTAGTCTCAAAGAAGCACCCTATGGCTAAGAAAAAATGTATGGAGATTGAAGATTTCAGGAATGAAAATCTGCTTATGTTTAATGTGGACTCTGTTCAGAATGAACTTTTGAAGAACAGATTTGACCAGCTAAAGCTTAATCCGAGAATCATTATGCGAAGCAGCCAGTTGTATACCACCCTGAAATTCATTGACAACGGCAGATGCGGCTGTTTTCTTTTCTCAGATATGATGCCGCATTTTAAGCATTATAAGGGAATTCCCCTTGAGCCACCGATTGATGTAAACATCGGAATCGTATGGAAAAAGGGGAAATTCTTAAGCCACAGCGCACAGTTATTTATAGATTTTGCCACGCAGTATTGTTCTGAAAAAATCGTTACTCCATAAGTTCCGCCCAGCGCTCCTTTGGAATTGAACTGCTTGTAACAATGCATTCAGGCTCCGGTGCAATCACATGCCTTACAACATTAAACACCGCCTGTGCGTCGCATAGCAGACACGCAGCATCCCCGAAGGTCACTTCACGCACAGCCTTACAGTCAAGAAATGCCTGATTAAGCTTGACAAAATCCTCTGATATGTGAGGCTGTCCGGCGTTGTAGTGCTTTCTCATATAAGAGTACTTAATACTGCCATCAGGCATTACAATCTGCAGTTTCATGGGCTTGTCAGACAGCCTGTGTGGCACATTAAGCACCTCTTCGACACTGTGAATAAATGTATTGCGCTCATGCCCCACACCTACAAGAAGCACTTTGCCGCCACAGCTTCTTAATCTGTCATAGCAGCCACCTGGCGTACATGGCGTGTTGTTGTTCTCCTCACCTGCCAGATATTCCTCTGCCCTCGCACCGATTCCTGCCATACTATGTGTAGGATGAAGTGACCTTATCACTCCGTCTCTTTTAAGGAACATATTAGTGAGAAGTCCGACACAGGATGGCGTCTCCTCCGGATTATATATGGGTGCATCCGCATTTACATTTTTCCATGTGTGCGTCGGCAGAAGCAAAAGTCCATGTCCGAAATATTCAATCCATGCATCAAGCACTGTATCCGCTCCGCCCTCTACTTCTCCAATAGCTTTCATCGACGAATGAATAAGAATAGTTTCATTCCCTGTCAATCCCATAGCCTCTAATTGTTTCTTTAGCTGTTCTTTATTATACATATCGTACCCCGCTTTCTCATATGCTATCATATATATTAACATAATCTTCAGCTATTCAGAACAGTACATCGAAAATTAAATATCTGCTATATTAGCGCAGGATGATTTTCTCATATGCAAGACGGAGGAAAGAGGCGTAGCGGTGGCTACGGCGATTGACGACAACGC
>CAVKBP010000105.1:0-9107 GCA_963654395.1 Ruminococcus sp. CAG:382 | reverse complement strand
TTTTGGAAAGACCTAAGGAGGTAATTGGTATGTTCTCGGAAGCGTTGAGGATATTGGACAGGAATACTGCAGAGCTGATGGTCGACAGAATGAAAAATGAGATGGTGGTGTTGAAGGGACAGAATGATGAGCTTACAGGAAAGGTTGATGAACTGCAAGCGGAAAAGGATGAATTGAAGGAGCAGAAAGACGAACTGCGGGAAGAATTTGCCTTATTAAAGGCATCCTCTGATGAAAAAGATGCTGAAATTATAAGACTAAGAAAGCTGTTAGAAGAACAGAATAATTAAAGTAACATGTGTAAGTTTTTTAGATTTTTTGTGGTGGTCGTTAAATCGACCACCATTTTTACAAGCTTCAATCAAACGGAAGTTCTTCATCATCAAAGCAAACACATGAATTTTTGCAGCTTAATCCCAATTCTAACAGGATTGCATAATAAGGATTTTTTATCCAATCAGAACATTCTTCCCCTCAAATGCAAATCCATAATGTCTGATTTTTCCCTTATCTATTCCTCTTTCCACCAGTTCGGAATCATAACATTTGTCTTCTATCTGTTTATGTGCAGCCCTGACAGTGTCTTCAAGGCATTTTTCTTCGCTCACATCCAAAACCTTGAATTCCATTATAATTGCGTCCTTGTCCTTTGTCCTAGGTACAAGGCATACATCATACCGTCCGTATCCGCTTTCTTTATTGGATTTCACCTCGTAAGTATCCCTTAATTCAACAAGCAGTCCCAGCACGAAACCATGATAGAATCTTTCGGGCTGCGTCCTTCCGCCCGGATGATTACCTGCATCAAAACTGCTAAAGGTCGCAAGCGCAACCTCATTCATATAAGAATTCATATCCTTAATGTTGCCTGCCAGCAGCGCCTTGACAAAGCCATTGTAGTTAGCTATAGAATTATTAAACCATCCCTTGAACATATTCATAAACATGCTATAGGTTTCCATATTAGTTATCCGGAGATAATACCTTGGCTCTCTCATAATCCCGATATATTCTGTATCTTCCACCTTAAGATAACCGCTTGCAGTTAAAAGACTCCATATCGCATTTTCATCAGTATCAAGCTGGTTGAATACTATCTGTTCATCAAATGTTACTTCTATTTCATTGTTTTTCAGCAGCTCCTCCATCTGCTCTTTAATTGCAGACGAGGATGTCCTGATAAGTTTATTAGCCAGTCCGTTAGAGCTTGTGGATGCCCAGTATGGAAGAAGCTTTTTCTCTTTAAGATAATTAGTTATCGACCAGGGATTGTATATATCTCTGTGGCTGCCAAATGTAAATCCATCATACCAGCTCTTAACATTTTCAAAATCATTCTCAAGCCCCATCTGTTCAAGGCCTGCATATACTTCCTTTTCAGTAAATCCGAAGCTCTCTGCATATTCGTCTGACATACATGTTACAACCTTAAGATTATTCAGGTCAGAGAATATCGACTCCTTGCTTATTCTTGTAATACCAGTCATTATAGCCCGCTCCAGACTTGCATTTGTCTTAAATGCAGCATTAAACATACTTCTTAAGAATGCCGCAAGCTCATTCCAGTATCCATTAATATATGCCTCCTGCATAGGTGTATCGTATTCGTCCAGAAGAACTATAACTTTACGCGAATAATATCTTTCAAGATACCTGCATAAATCATTAATGCTCATGGCTGCTTCGACATCTCCCATATTCATGGACACATTTTCAAATGCTTTCTTTTCATTAGCGCTAAGACAGCCGCCATCAAGAATATGCCTGTTATCATTGTATATATTAGTTATCTGTGCCTTTATCTGCTTCTTTGCATCTGCTATATTGTCTGCTTTAACCGCAGCAAAGCTTATGAATATAACAGGATATTTACCCTGTATATACCTGTATTTCTCATCCTTCCATATGTCAAGACCGTCAAAAAGCTCACCTCTTCCTGCATATCTGTTAGAAAAGAAGCAGTTCACCATGCTCATATTAAGTGTCTTACCAAATCTTCTCGGTCTGTTAATTAAAGTAATCACATCGTTAGATGACCACCACTCCTTTATGAAAGAAGTCTTATCTATATAAAAGCATTTTTTCTCTCTGATATCATCAAAGCCCTGATTTCCAATACTGATAACATTCTCCATTATATGTTCCTCTCTGATTCCAACCATGCATTTTAATCTATTATACTCTATGTTCCGGATTGTTTTCAATTCCAAATAGAAAAACGGACCCACCCGAAGATGAATCCGTTTCTAATCTTTATAGTGTATCGGTTCAGACATTTCCAATGCATAGCGTTTTGCAGGCTGGCTCTGAACAAATTATTATGTCTTATCAGACTGGCAGGTTCTTCATGCTCTCAAGACTTATAACAAGTGTTGATGTATTATGAAGAAGTGCTGAGGTTGTTGGCTGGATAACTCCAGTTACTCCAAGTGCGATAAGTGCGGAATTGAAGCCGACTATCACGCGGTAGTTCCTGTTAATCTTCTTAATCAGGCTGTCGCTTAATTTCTTAAGCATAAGTATCTGATTTAAGTCATCTGCACCGACAGTAATATCTGCAATCTCTCTTGCAATCTCTGCACCGTCACTTATGGCAATGCCTACATCTGCTGCTGAAAGCGCTGGTGAGTCGTTAATTCCGTCACCAATCATTATTACCTTCCTGCCTGCGGCATGCTCTTTCTCAACGAACTTAGCCTTGTCCTCAGGAAGAACCTCGGAATAGTATTCTGTAACTCCGACCTTCTTGGCAATAGATGCTGCTGTTCTTTCACTGTCTCCGGTCATCATGACAACCTTGGAGATTCCAGCCTTCTTAAGTCCGGCAATAACCGACGGTGCCTCTTTTCTTAATGGATCAATTACACATATAACGGCCGCAAGCTGTCCATTGATTGCCATATAAAGGTGTGAGCAGTCATCCGGAAGACTGTCGAATAAATCCTGCTTTCCTGCCGGAATCACGCATGCCTCATCGTCGAATACAAAGTGATGGCTTCCTATGATAACCTTGCTTTCATTAATAAATGTTGATATTCCATGTGCAACTATGTATTCAACCTTAGAATGCATTTCCTCATGCATAAGATTTCTTCTGCAGGCCTCACTGACAACAGCCTTAGCCATTGAGTGTGGAAAATGCTCCTCCAGACACGCAGCTATTCTTAACAGCTCATCCTCTGGCATTCCGTTAAATGAATATACCTTGCTCACAGTCGGCTTAGCCTTGGTAAGTGTGCCAGTCTTATCGAATACAATAGTATCGGCTTCTGCAATTGCCTCTAAGAACTTACCGCCCTTGACAGTCGCGCTTTCCTGACTTGCCTGTCTTATAGCTGCAAGCACTGTAATAGGCATGGCAAGCTTTAAAGCACATGAGAAGTCAACCATAAGAATTGACAGCGCCTTAGTAGTATTTCTTGTAAGAAGATATGTAAGTGCTGTTCCACCAAGCGAATATGGTACAAGCCTGTCTGCAAGGTGTTCTGCCTTTGATTCAAGACCGGATTTTAACTTCTCGGATTCCTCAATCATAGTGACAATCTTGTCATATTTGCTTGAGCCTCCGGCACATTTGACCTTAAATACAATCTCGCCCTCTTCAACGACCGTTCCGGCGAATACACTAGTTCCTTCGCCTCTTCTTACCGGCTCAGATTCTCCTGTAAGCGACGACTGGTTGACCATTGCCTCACCACTGATAACAGTTCCATCGAACGGAATCACATTGCCCATTCTGATTATTACATTATCGCCGTCCTTAACATCCTTTACAGATACCTGTACCTCTGCATCCTGTGTCTTCAGCCATACCTTGCTGACATTAAGCGACATAGTTCTTGCAAGGTCATCGACTGACTTCTTATGTGTCCAGTCCTCAATTATCTCGCCTATTCCAAGCAGGAACATTACAGAGCCTGCTGTATTAAAGTCCTTCCTCAATATAGACACTCCGATTGCTGTCGCATCCAGGACAGGAACCTCAAGCTTTCCGGAAAGCAGCGTCCTGATTCCTTTATAAATGTACTTCATGGAAGACACTGTGGTTAATACTGCACATACCGGTGCCGGAACAAATATTTTTTTAGTCATTCTCCATAGTACCCGGTCTGCCAGCTTTTCAGTGTAGTGGGAATTAATTGCCCTGCCGGATGTTGCAAGAACATCCTCCGGAACCTCTACATTACTGTATCTGAATCTGGCAACCGCTTCAATTATCTCTTTTCTTGAGCATCTGTACTCGACAACCGCATCAGCAGTTCTTTCATACACCTTGGCATTCGTAACGCCTGACAGATTCTTAAGATAATACAGAAGAATATCTGCCTGCGTGTAAGTCATGCCGGAAGCATCCATGTGAACACGGATTCTTCCGGGCACATCATGCTTTATTATGAATTTCATATTTTATTACGCTTCCTCTTCTACATCTGCTTCTACAACTGCTTCTCCCTCTGTTGCTTCATCTGACAGATCAGCTACAACCTCATCTGTGTTATACTTTGTTTCATTAATTGTCTTAGCATCTGCATATATATCCTCGCAGTTCTCCTGAACGGCTGTAGCAGTCTTCATTACGCATGATTTAGCTCTTAAAACTGCTGCTGTACAGTTAGTGTAAAGCTTCTTGGCATCCTTGCTTGTAAGAAGCTTGATTCCTGCTGTTCCAAATAATACGCCTGCTGCAAAAAGTCCTGGTTTCTTAAAATTATTAATCTTCATAATGTGTCCCTCCAATAATTTATTATTTAAGTTTAACGGTTATTATATTACTTATTATTCAACATTTCCACTTGAATTCCTCTGTTGATAAATTTTCTCAATATACTGCTATTAAGAGCCATACTACGCTGCATTCAGGCAGATAAGCAGTTTTATACGGCGAAATAACCACATAAGCAAAAGCCCTGGTGGAAGAAGCTTTTTTGCATATAGGCAGTTTTGACTAATTATATCAACAGTGCAAAAAGGGCATGTGAAAAAACAAATTTTTTTCCGCATGCCCTTTTGATTTATGGAATTTTGTCCAGCTCTGGACAGCTTCACATTTTCCTGCCGACAACATCTGTTATCTTCTGGTCTTTAATATACCCACAGGCCTCAAGGCCTGATTCTATTATCTTACTCCATTTGCTTTCAGATAAATTAATTGATGAATCATCGTTTAATCTTACAGTATAACCGCCATTGTCGTCCTCATCACAAGATATTCTGTACATATTCTTACGGTTAATTGCACCTATTTCCTCAAGCGTATTAACCATCCTGTACACAGTAGCAGCTCCAATCTTAGGATCCTTTTTCACTGCCTTGTAATAAATCTCTTTGCAGCTTGAGCAGTCTTCTTCAAGGATTACATCAAGAAGCATAAGCCTCTGCTTGGTTATCCTGCAGCCCTGCTGCCTGAGACGAGATATAATAATGTCTTTGTCTTTATCAGGATTCATGACCACCCGCTACCTCCTTTTAATGGCAATGACCTTTGCATTTGCCACAGTCGCCGCCACATGTGAACGATTTACCGCTTTTCTTGTCGTGTACCATACTGCGTACAATAAGCGCAACTATAATCACTAATATAACTCCTACTATAATTGTTCCCAGCATAATTACACCTCCGATAATATCACTTAATTTCAATTGTTCAGAGCCCTGCAAAATTTCAGTAATCAGTTGGGGAATGCCTGCATTCCCACATCTGATTCTGAAATTTTGTCTGACGGATACGCCACAGCTCCGGACATTTTATACTTAATTATTACTTTGCTGCATGCATAAGCTTCTTAGAATCAACCTTTAATGTCTTGCTTTCCTTGTAAGGTCTGAATAACAGATATACGAAACCGATAACGATAAGGAATGCGATTATTGTAAATACATTAAATGCTGTATCGCCAGTGATAAGACCAGCAATCTGGTTAATTACTAAAGCTACAAGGTATGCATATCCACACTGATATCCGATTGCAACCCAGAACCACTTAGTGTTGTTCATCTCTCTCTTGATAGCACCCATAGCTGCGAAGCAAGGAGCGCAGAGAAGGTTGAAGATAAGGAAGGACATACCGGAAAGTGCTGTGAAGGAAGCGCCCATTGTTGCGTAAACAGATGCCTCACCGCCGCCGTAGAGGATACCGAGAGTACCAACGATGTTCTCCTTAGCAACGAGACCTGTGATAGCTGCAACAGTTGCCTGCCAGTTGCCCCAGCCGAGAGGAGCGAAGATCCAGCAGATTGCGTTACCGATTGTAGCGAGGATTGAGCTTGAAAGCTCGGACTCCTCGAGCATTCTGAAGGAACCGTCTACTACGCCGAAATAGGTTGTGAACCAAACAACGATAGTGGAAAGTGTGATGATTGTACCGGCCTTCTTGATAAAGGACCAGCCGCGCTCCCACATGCTTCTGAGAAGATCGATAAATCTCGGGAGGTGGTAAGCAGGAAGCTCCATAACGAACGGAGCGGGGTCGCCGGCAAACATCTTAGTCTTCTTAAGCATAAGACCGGAGATGATGATAGCCGCAATACCGATGAAGTATGCGCCTGTTGAAACCCAAGGAGAACCGCCGAAGATTGCACCTGCGATCATAGCGATGAAAGGAGTTTTAGCGCCGCAAGGAATAAATGTTGTGGTCATAACTGTCATACGACGGTCACGCTCACTCTCGATTGTTCTTGAAGCCATGATACCGGGGATACCGCAACCTGTACCGACAAGAATCGGAATGAAGGACTTACCGGAAAGGCCGAACTTTCTGAATACACGGTCGAGAACGAAAGCAACACGAGCCATGTAACCGCAAGCCTCAACGAATGCGAGGAGGAAGAAGAGAACGAGCATCTGCGGAACGAATCCGAGAACAGCGCCGACACCGGCTACGATACCGTCAAGGATAAGACCGGAAAGCCATGCTGCACAACCGACTGAATCGAGAAGGTTGCCGATGAGTGTGGGGATTCCCGGAATCCAAATGCCGTAATCTGCTGCATCGGGAGCGTCAAATGAGCCACGCTCCTCGAAGTAAGCAAGAGCCTCTGTGTAGCTCATGGAAACAGTTGTCTCTGCGTCCTCATCGCTGAGGTCGGAGGGAACTTCACTGTAGTAAGCTGTGTAATCTGTGTCCTCGAGAGTCTCCTCGTCGGAAACAGTAATTGTTGCTGTGTCGCTCTCGGGCTTGAGTGCCTTTGCTTCTGCAAGAACAGCTGCAGCGTCAAAGTCTTCGTCTTCAGTATCAAACTCGATGCCGAAAGCGTTAAGAGCTTCCTGAGCTTCAGTATATTCGTCATTTACTTCCTCGTAATCGGATGTGCCGATACCGAAGAGATGCCAACCGTCACCGAAAAGGCCGTCGTTAGCCCAGTCTGTTGCGGAAGAACCGACTGTTACCATTGCGATGTAGTAGATGCAGAACATAACTACTGCGAAAATCGGAAGGCCGAGCCATCTGTTTGTTACAACCTTATCGATTTTATCGGAAAGTGTGAGCTTTCCTGCGCTTGACTTCTTGTAGCATCCCTTGATGATGGAAGCGATGTAAATGTATCTCTCGTTTGTGATGATTGATTCTGCGTCATCGTCAAGCTCTTTCTCGGCAGCTTTAATGTCAGCCTCGATGTGAGTCATAACGTCGCTCTTGATGTTGAGCTGCTCCAAAACCTTTGAGTCTCTCTCGAAGATTTTGATAGCATACCATCTCTGTTGATCCTCGGGCATTGAGTGAAGCACTGCCTCCTCGATGTGAGCGATTGCGTGCTCAACAGGGCCTGAGAATGTGTGCTGAGGAATTGTCTTGCCATTCTTTGCGGCGTCGATTGCTACCTCGGCAGCCTCCATGATTCCTGTTCCCTTAAGAGCGGAAATCTCGACAACCTTGCATCCGAGCTCTCTTGAAAGCTCCTTTGTGTTGATCTTGTCGCCGTTCTTGTTAACAACGTCCATCATGTTGATTGCACAAACAACGGGGATACCAAGCTCGACAAGCTGAGTTGTGAGGTAGAGGTTTCTCTCAAGGTTTGTACCGTCTATAATATTAAGAATAGCATCGGGTCTCTCGCTGATGAGGTAATTTCTTGCGACAACTTCCTCAAGTGTGTAAGGGGAGAGAGAGTAGATACCCGGAAGGTCGGTGATGATAACGCCTGTGTGCTTCTTGAGCTTACCTTCCTTTTTCTCAACAGTAACACCAGGCCAGTTACCGACGAACTGGTTAGAACCCGTGAGACCGTTAAACAATGTGGTCTTACCACAGTTCGGGTTACCCGCAAGGGCAATTCTAAGATCCATATTTAATTTTCCTTTCTCAAGACATTTTACTGTCCTAATTAACAATTTTATTATCTAAGTTTTAACTAACCTCGGTAAACCAGAGCTAATAAAACTTATTGATAACTAACTATCGGGCAAAATAATCGAGGCGATTATTCAACCTCGATCTCTTCGGCGTCAGCTTTTCTTATGGAGAGCTCGTAGCCTCTGACTGTTACTTCGATAGGATCACCTAAAGGTGCAACCTTGCGAACATAAACATCAACGCCCTTTGTGATGCCCATGTCCATGATTCTGCGTTTTATGGCGCCTTCACCGTGGAGCTTCTTAACCTTAACGGTAGAGCCGATTTTTGCGTCCTTGAGTGTATTCATCAGAATATTCCTCCTTTATAAATTTCAATATAGTAAAGATTAGGATAAATCACACGGTGATCAGATCATAATCTTCTGTGCCATTTCACGGCTTAAAGCAACTCTTGCTTCTTTAACATTTACGATGATGTTTCCGCCGATTTCATTCACGACCATAACATCTCCGCCGACTACGAATCCGAGATCCGCAAGGTGAGCCTTGACTTCGGGGTTGCCGCCGATTTTTTTGATGATATTAACTTCACCGGGGGTTGCCAATATTAAAGGCATCATAATTTTCTCCTTTTCTGCCCAGTAATGTGTATCGATAGAATAGTTAACATACTATTACCTCGGTAAGCACACGCTAACCAAGCGGTTAAAAAAATATGCTTTCGCAACTAATGTTATTATAGTTAGACGCGACTATTTTGTCAATCGGATAAGAGAAAGTTTTTTATTACAAAGAAAAAACTATGAAACTTACC
>CAVKBP010000104.1:0-9110 GCA_963654395.1 Ruminococcus sp. CAG:382 | reverse complement strand
AGAAGATAGAAGGCATTCTTGCAATAGCCAAGAAGAAAAAGAATGTGCTCGATTATCAGGAGATTATGACATATTTCCAGGATACAGATTTTGAAGCTGATAAGATGGAGAAAGTATTTGAAATCCTTGAGCTTAAGAAAATCGATGTAAGAATGAATGATGTTCCTGATGAGGATGAGGATATAATTCTTGATGATGAGGATGAGATTGACATTGAAAAGATAGACCTTTCTGTTCCTGATGGAATAGGTCTTGACGATCCTGTAAGAATGTACTTAAAGGAAATCGGCAAGGTACCGCTTCTCAGTGCAGATGAAGAGATTGAGTATGCAAGAAGAATGGAAGAGGGAGATGAGGAAGCCAAGAAAAGACTTGCAGAAGCTAACTTAAGGCTTGTTGTAAGTATTGCAAAGCGTTATGTAGGCCGTGGTATGCAGTTCCTTGACCTTATCCAGGAGGGTAACTTAGGTCTTATAAAGGCTGTTGAGAAGTATGATTACAGAAAGGGCTTCAAGTTCAGTACATATGCTACCTGGTGGATCAGACAGGCTATCACAAGAGCTATAGCTGACCAGGCGCGTACTATAAGAATTCCTGTCCATATGGTAGAGACAATTAATAAGCTCGTAAGGGTACAGAGACAGCTCCTTCAGGAACTCGGAAGAGAACCATCACCGGAAGAGATTGCAGAGAATATGGATATTCCTGTTGAGAGAGTAAGGGAAATCCAGAAGATATCACAGGAGCCTGTTTCACTTGAGACACCTATCGGTGAAGAGGAAGACAGCCACCTTGGAGATTTCATCCAGGATGATAATGTACCTGTTCCGGCAGAGGCAGCAGCTTCTACACTTCTTAAGGAACAGCTTGTTGAGGTACTTGGAACTCTTACTGAAAGAGAGCAGAAGGTATTAAGATTAAGATTCGGCATGGATGATGGAAGAGCAAGAACACTTGAGGAAGTCGGCAAGGAATTCAATGTAACAAGAGAACGAATCAGACAGATTGAAGCCAAGGCTTTAAGAAAGCTAAGACACCCAAGCCGTAGCCGTAAGTTAAGAGATTATCTCGACTAATATGGCGGTTATTTAATTTTCGCTGTATTAAAAAGGCAGGAATGGTGGTTGGCATGGTGAGGATATCAGACAGATTAAAAACAGTTGCCCATATGTGCGATAAGGGTGCAGTTGTGGCTGACATAGGAACAGACCATGGCTATCTTCCTATCTATCTTGTACAGGAGAAAATAGCGCCATCTGCTATTGCCATGGATTTAAGAAAAGGTCCGTTAGATAAAGCGAAGAAGCACATTAGCGACAATCATTTACAGGATAAGATACAGACAAGGCTTTCTGACGGACTGGAAAAATTATCCTGTGATGAAGCGGATATAATAACTATATGTGGCATGGGCGGAAGGCTTATAGCAGACATTCTGGCTAAAGGAATTGATGTTATTTCACAGAACACAACACTTATAGTATCGCCGCAGTCAGAGGTAGGGGAATTCAGACATTTTCTCGTGTCACATGGCTTTGTCATTGATGATGAGAAAATGCTAAAAGAAGACGGAAAGTACTATTTTATAATCAGGTGCAGAAGGTCAGATGGGGAAATGCTGTCAGAGCATAGCGAGACAGAATACCAGTATGGCTGGAAGCTGCTTGAGAAGAAGGATAAGACACTTTATGAGTATCTTACTAAGGAGAAAGCTGTTAATGAGGGAATAAGCAACAGCTTAAGAAAGGACGCGGATAATCCCGCTGTACAGAAGAGGTTACAGCAGCTTGCTGATAATAATAATATTATTATAAATGCATTGTCATGTTACGGCTAATGTATAAGAGGAGGGAATATGGGAGCAATACTTGCACAGCTTGCAGCCGAAAAGCAGAGCGGATACAAGGATAAACTTATACTTGCAAATGTAGATGGAAAGCTTAAAGAGCTTGGGGAGGAGTATACGCCTGATAATGAAGTTACATTTGTAACAACAGCTACTTCAATAGGCAATGAGACATACAGGAGAAGCGTAGTTCTTCTCATGCTTGCGGTTATTGATAAGCTGAACGCTGACAGGCATATTGAGAGAGTTGTCATTGAATATTCAATAAGTAAAGGATTGTACTGCACATTTGACGGAGGCTTTAAGCCGGATAAGGCATTTGTTGAGGAAGTTAAAAATGTCATGCATAAGCTGGTTGAAAAGGACCTGCCAATTAAGAAGGAGCTTATGAAGATATCTGATGCGATGAAGCTTTTTGAGGAAAAGGGGATGACAGATAAGACATCCCTGTTTAAGTATAGAAGAAGCTCATTCGTTAATGTGTACGACCTTAATGGGTATAAGGATTATTTCTATGGATATATGGCATCGTCTACAGGAATGCTTGGAGTATTTGACATATTTCTCTATGATGAGGGAATTGTGCTGCAGCTTCCGGTTAAGAAAGCGCCTCTGGAGGTTCCGGAATTTAATCCACAGGCTAAGCTGTTCAATGTGTTAAAGGAAACTACTAGCTGGGCTAAAATGCTAGGCATGTCGACAGTTGGAGAGCTTAATGACCATATTACTAATGGAGATATGACCTCACTTATGCTTACACAGGAAGCGCTTCAGGAGCAGAAGATTGTTGAGATAGTTAATGAGATAAAGAAAAGACCGCATACGAAGTTCGTTATGATTGCAGGTCCGTCATCTTCAGGCAAAACAACATTTTCACATAGATTATCTATCCAGCTTATGGCTAACGGATATAAGCCGCATCCTATTGCAGTCGATAATTACTTTGTGGAAAGAGAACAGACACCGGTAGATGAGAACGGAGATTACAATTATGAAGACCTTCATGCGGTTGATATTGAGCTGTTCAACAGGCATATGACACAGCTTCTCAATGGTGAAAATGTGGAGATGCCGGAATTTAACTTTAAGCTTGGAAGGAAGGAATATAACGGTAATTTCTTACAGCTAGGAAAGGAAGATATTCTTGTAATCGAGGGTATCCACTGCCTTAATGATGAATTGTCATATTCGCTTCCGATTGACAGTAAGTTCAAGATATATATAAGTGCGCTTACACAGCTTAATGTTGATGAACACAACAGGGTTTCTACTACAGACGGAAGGCTATTAAGAAGACTTGTAAGGGATTACAGGACAAGAGGCGCATCTGCCAAGAAGACACTTTCTATGTGGGAGTCGGTAAGAAGAGGAGAGGAGAAGAATATCTTTCCATTCCAGGAGCAGGCGGATGTCATGTTTAACTCTGCAATGCCATATGAACCATGTGTATTGAAGGCATTTGTGGAGCCGATACTTTTTCAGGTAACAGAAGATGATCCGGAATATCAGGAGGCTAAAAGATTGCTTAAATTCATGAATTATTTCCTGCCATGCGGATACGAGAGTGTACCAATTGATTCTATATTAAGGGAATTTGTTGGTGGGGGCTGCTTTAAGGTGTGATTTTATGTCAATTCACTGGGGTGCGCGCCGGCAGGGCTGTCTGTGGCACACACTTTCAAATGCCTGTGCTTAGCAGGAGTAAATGCCGCTATCTACAACGCTTATTACAGCGCGCAAAAGCAAACGCACTTTGTTTGGACGAGCTTTTGCGCGCTGAACTTTTGTATATAGCGGCATTAACTCCTGCACAGCCCGGGCATATTCAAGTGTGTGCCACAGACAGCCCTGCCCGCGCGCAAATACAGATTTACATGGATAATCACAGGGGCTGGATGTGTTTGATAAACTTGTACATCATTTCATAAATAACCGCCATATTAACTTGTCTGATTTTTCATATGCTGTGTTTCGTCAATCGCGTAGCCACTGCTACGCCTCTTTCCTCCGCCTTGCATATAAAAAATTATCCAATGCCAATATATCAGATATTTAATTTTTGTTGTACTAGTGGTGGTGATATGTTCACACAGGCAGGTGTGTACATATGCTGAATGTACATAAATGCAGCTTAGCGCCCTGGGTTTATGCTTTCTAAGGAGTTTCTATATTCCCTTGACATCTCGAAGAGGCTGGCGACATAGCCGGGGGTTTTCTGGTCGATGTTTTCTTTGATTGTTTCAAGCATTTCTATGTACTGTCCAAGTATGCTGCTGATTGCGGAGCTGTTGGTTAAGCATATCTGTTCCCACATTTCAGGGGAAGAAGCAGCAACTCTTGACATATCGCGGAAGCATCCGGCGGCAAGTAACTGCATATGCTTTTCTTCATCATCATTTTCTGAAACTACATGAACTAGTGCAGTTGATAACAGATGCGGAACATGGCTTATGGCGGCAACGGATTTATCGTGGACATGGTAATCCATGACAATAGGCTTCATGCCGACATCAAGAGCAAACTGTCTCATGAATTCTATCTTTTCAGGGCGGCTTTCTTTAGTTGGCGTGATTATGTATCTTGCACCTTTTATTATTGATGAGCTGGAATTTTCATAACCTGTTTTTTCAGAGCCAGCCATAGGGTGTCCGCCTATGAAGCGGTCATCAAGACCTAGCGAGCTGGCAGCTTCGTGAATAATTGTTTTGACGCTTCCGACATCAGTGATGATACATTCAGGACTGGCAATGTCCTTTAATCTGGTAAGGTATTCTGTAATAGTAATTACAGGTGTACATAACAGGATTATGTCACACTGTGAAAATGCTTCATCTACCGCAGGGGCGGCAACATCAACTACGCCGTCAGCAACGGCTGCATTTACCGGTTCTAAATGTCTGCTTGTGGCAGTTATGTGATAATCCCTGCCGCTTTCATTAAGGGCGTGGGCTAAGGCTCCTGCAATGAGTCCGAAGCCTATGAATCCAACCTTGGTTTTCATATATTAATCCTCCATTCTTGCCTGCTTGTCATACTAATCTCCATATGAGAATTATATTCATATACGGCTGATGTTTACTGACCAGCCACATTTATAGGAAAATTATAAGAATGGTGATATTTTAACACTTTAAAGCGATAATGTAAAGACGGCTATTTAATTGACAAATTAAAATGATGTGTGTAGAATGATTTTATGCGTTTTTAAGGAGGAATGTGTTATGTCGGCAGTATATAACCACAAAACAGTTGAAAAGAAGTGGCAGCAGGTATGGCAGGATGAAAAAGCCTTTGCTGCAACTAATGATTATTCTAAACCAAAGTATTATGCACTCGTAGAGTTCCCATATCCATCAGGACAGGGACTTCATGTAGGTCATCCAAGACCATATACAGCGCTTGATATTGTAGCAAGAAAGAGAAGAATGCAGGGATATAATGTTTTATACCCTATGGGCTGGGATGCATTCGGTCTTCCAACAGAGAATTATGCTATTAAGAACAAGATTCACCCTAAGATAGTTACTAAGAACAATATAGATCATTTTAAGAACCAGCTCCAGTCAATCGGTTATTCCTTTGACTGGGACAGAGAGATTAATACTACAGATCCAGATTATTATAAGTGGACACAGTGGATTTTCCTTAAGCTTTTCAAGGCTGGGCTTGCTTATAAGCAGGAGATGCCAATTAACTGGTGTACATCCTGCAAGGTTGGTCTTGCAAATGAAGAGGTGGTTAATGGTGTATGTGAAAGATGTGGTTCGCCTGTTGTCCGCAAGGTTAAGAGCGAATGGATGCTTAAGATTACAGATTATGCAGACAAGCTTATCGAAGGACTTGACCATGTTGACTACATTGAGAGAGTAAAGACACAGCAGAAGAACTGGATTGGACGCTCTACAGGTGCAGAGGTTGACTTTGCAATTGCCGGTAAGGAAGACAAGCTAAGAATATATACAACAAGATGTGATACACTTTTCGGTGTTACTTACATGGTTGTTTCACCAGAGCATCCATATCTTGATAAATATAAGGATGAGATTAAGAACTGGGACGAAATTGAGGCTTATAGAGAGCAGGCTTCAAGAAAGTCAGATTTCGAGAGAGCAGAGCTTGCAAAGGATAAGACAGGTGTAGAGATTGACGGACTTAAGGCAGTTAATCCTGTCAACGGCAAGGAGGTTCCAATCTGGGTATCAGATTATGTACTTATGAGCTATGGAACAGGTGCTATTATGGCTGTTCCTGCACATGATGAAAGAGACTGGGAATTTGCCAAGAAGTTCAATCTTCCTATTATTCAGGTTGTTGCCAAGAATGGCGAAGAGGTTGATGTTAATGAAGCCGCATTTACAGATGTGGCAACAGGTGTGCTTATTAACTCTGATTTCCTTAACGGACTTGAGGTTAAGGAAGCTAAGGAAAAGATGATTGAATTCCTTACAGAAAAGAAAATCGGTAATGCCAAGGTTAATTACAAGCTTCGTGACTGGGTATTCTCACGCCAGAGATACTGGGGCGAGCCTATTCCAATAGTCCATTGTGACAAATGTGGCTATGTTCCTATTGATGAGAGTGAGCTTCCATTACTTCTTCCAGAGGTAGAAAGCTATATGCCTACAGATAATGGAGAATCACCGCTTGCAGCCATGAAAGACTGGGTTAATACAACATGCCCATGCTGCGGCGGAGCTGCTAAGAGAGAGACAGATACAATGCCTCAGTGGGCAGGATCATCATGGTATTTCTTAAGATATACAGATCCACATAACACAGAGACACTTGCAAGCAAGGAAGCGCTTAACTACTGGCTTCCAGTAGACTGGTATAACGGAGGAATGGAGCATACAACATTACATCTGCTCTATTCAAGATTCTGGCACAGATTCCTTTACGACCAGAAGGTTGTACCTTGCCCAGAGCCATATCAGAAGAGAACCTCACATGGAATGATTCTTGGCGAGAATGGCGAGAAGATGAGTAAGTCAAGAGGCAATGTTGTTAATCCGGATGATATCGTAAGAGATTACGGTGCAGATACATTAAGAACATATGAAATGTTTATCGGCGCATTTGACGCAGCCGCTTCCTGGTCAGAGGATGGCGTTAAGGGCTGCCGCAGATTCTTAGACAGAGTATGGAAGCTTCAGGATATCATGACTGATGAAGAAGGCTTCTCTAAAGAATTTGAGACTAAGATGCACCAGACAATCAAGAAGGTTTCATTTGATTATGAGAATCTTAAGTACAATACAGCTATCGCACAGCTTATGACAATACTCAATGATTTCAGCAAGGCAGGTAAGATTACTAAGGGAGAGCTTAAGACATTCCTTATCTTACTTAATCCGGTTGCTCCACACATCACAGAAGAAATGTGGGAAGCAATCGGCGAGAGTGGAAGAGTATATCAGCAGACATGGCCTGAATATGATGAAGCCAAGACTGTTGAAGCAACAGTTGAGATAGCAGTCCAGATTAATGGAAAGACTAAGGCTACAATCAACATAGCCAAGGATGCTGCCAAGGACAGCGTTATTGCTGCTGCCAAGGAAGCACTGGGTAGTAAGCTTTCAGGTAACATTATTAAAGAAATATATGTACCGGGAAGAATAGTTAATATTGTTGCAAAATAAAGCGTTTCATAAATAACTATCCCAAAAACGCAGAATGGTTTTTGAATGTGCATATCAAAAAACAGGCAAGTTATTTATTGGGATAGATATTTAGAAATCGCTGTACTAGGTAATGAATATACAGGTAACAGGTGCTTGAAGCCGGTTTCCGGAATGCAGCGCATTTTGACTGGCTCTGAACTCACATATTCAGAAGAGAAAGAAGCTCGGGCAGCAGCCTGAGCTCTTTTTCATTTAGCTGGTCTGACATGCTGTTAATAACTAACTGACAGTCTTCTTTAGTAAATGTGATACCGGATTTTTTCGCTTTATCATTAATTGCGAAAAGAAGCGGTATTATCTCATCATTTTTCTTTCCATGTGATAAGGTCTTGAATTCATTAAGCAGAAGCTGCTTTCTAAAATCTAATTCTGACATACAATCCTCCAGATATTAAAGGTTAAGATTATTTAACTGTTCTGTATATGCCTCATACATTTTCTGCTGGGCAGGATTAAGAAAACCGTTGACACCATTCTGACCGCGGTTTAAAAGATTGAATAAATCGGACATTTTATTATAGCTCTTGAAATTATCCAGAATGCTTTTTAAGTTATCGGGACAGTACATGAGAATAACATTCATAATGCTATCGTCTGAAAGGATATCCTGCAGGGAACTGTTGAGGGAAAGATGAGGCTTTGTGGAGCATGCCGCAATACGCAGGCTTTCAGGGCGGCTGTAATAATTAATGGTACAGGAAAATTCATATGCGCGCAGCAGTGTGCCAAGTGTCTGCTGGGTACCGAATTCCATGAAAGGAAGAACAGCTTTTGCAAGCTGTATGAATTGTGGCAGAGTCTGCATATCAAATTCTGTTATTGGAAGCTCTTTCATATGGACTCACATATGGGGATTTTGTTCTATATATATTAGTCTGTATAGTATAATTATTCCTGCAGGGCTTAGCAATTACATAATAAGCCCATATAATATATAAAAAGGGCAATGATATGGTAATCAGTATGGATATCAGGGACAATGGCAATATACTTGTTGAAGAAGAGAATACCATATATGAAATAGATGGAAAATGTATGATGGGATGCAGCAGGAGTTAATGTATAAGGGCTGCCGTTTTAAGGCAGCCCATATTAAAGGATTACTGGCAGCCGCAGCCGCTGTTACAGCCACAACCGTTATTGCAGCCACAGCCGAAGCTGCCTAAGAAATTATTGCCGCTGCCACAGCATAAGCAGAGGAGAATTATAATCCAGAGGGAGCTGCAGTTATTTCCGCATCCATTGCCACAGCCACAGCCGTTATTTCCATCGAAGAGGAGAAGGAGAATTATAATCCATGCAAGAGAATTGCTGTTGTCTGTGCATCCACCGCATCCTCCGCAGTTTGTTGCTGCTAAATCACTCATGTAAAAGTCCTCCAAAATTAATCTACAATACAATATTATGGAGAACAGCATGACCCTGTTACACAACATTTGAAATTTTTATTGCATTCTTTAATGAATTATTATATCCTAGATGTGTTGCGTTTAAATGCGAAGGCATTCAGAAACATATGCAAAGAGTGGGAGAACAATATGAAAAATCTTCGATTTTTCATATACAGGATTTGTGCTGGCGCA
>CAVKBP010000103.1:0-9167 GCA_963654395.1 Ruminococcus sp. CAG:382 | reverse complement strand
AACGCAGGCGTAGCGGGCTACGGCGAGGCTTTTTGGTATGTGCAGTCAGAAAAAAAGGCAAGTTGCACTGTACTAGTGCAGTTTAGGAGGAAGAGTATGGTGAAAAGAAGAGTATTAAAGATTGTATCAGCGGCTTTAGCTGCATGTGTTTTAGCTGGCTGTTCGGGAAAGACGGCTGACAATACAACTGATAGTGTAAAGCTTAATCCGGATAAACCAGTATCCATAACTGTATGGCATTATTACAATGGTGCGCAGCAGGCAGAATTCGAGTCACTCATTGAGGATTTTAATTCTTCTGTGGGAAGACAGATGGGAATATATGTCGAAGGATATAGTCACGGCTCAGTATCAGATCTGGAGAAGGCTGTTACAAGCTCAATGAATGGAGAGGTCGGTTCTGGTGATTTCCCAGACATTTTTTCATCATACGCTGACACGGCATATTCAGTACAGCAGAGGGGCATGTTGGTAGACCTTACAGAGTACTATTCACAGGATGAGATTTCTGAATATGTGGATTCCTATATACAGGAAGGATATTTTAATAATGATGGCGCGCTCTATCTTATGCCGGTTGCCAAGACAACAGAGATTATGATGCTGAATAAGACGGACTGGGAGCCATTTGCACAGGCGACAGGAAGTACACTTGACGAGCTTGCAACTACAGAGGGCGTAATAAATGTAGCAGAGAAATATTATAACTGGACAGATGCCCAGACACCTGATATCCCGGATGATGGCAAGGCTTTCTATGGCAGGGATTCCATGGCTAATTATTTCATCATTGGAATGAAGCAGATGGGAAAAGAGATATTTGAGGTAAAGGACGGTTCAGTGACTATCAATGCCGACGAATCTCTTATAAAAAGATTATGGGATAATTATTATGTTCCATATGTAAAGGGCTATATCGGAGCATATGGAAAGTTCCGTTCTGATGATGTAAAGACAGGTGACATTCTCTGTTATACAGGTTCGGCTTCATCAACATTATATTTCCCTGATGTGGTTGAGGGAGATGATGATTCATATCCTATTGATTTCGAGGTGCTTAATGCGCCTGTCATGGAGAATGGCGAAAATTACCAGGTGCAGCAGGGCGCAGGAATGGCTGTTGCCAAATCTGACAAGGAACACGAATATGCTTCCTGTGTATTTCTTAAGTGGTTCACACAGAAGGAAAATAATCTGAGATTCGTAAGTGATGCAGGTTACATGCCGGTTGAAAAGGAAGCTAATAACATAGAAGCACTTGACGAGGTTATTGCAACTAATAATATAGACATTAATACGAAAGCATATGAGTGTCTTAAAAAGACAATGACTGATTTTGACAATACGAAATTCTATACAACTAAGAATTTTGAAAATGGCTATTCTGCAAGAAAGGTATTGGATTACAATCTTTCCGATAAAGCTGCCAGCGATAAGGAGGCGCTTGATGCCGCTGTAGCCGCAGGAGCAGACAGGGAAGAGGAGCTTAAGAAGTATACCTCGGACGAGAGCTTTGAACATTGGTATACTACATTTGTTGAAGCACTTAATAAAGCAGTGAATAAGTAAAAGATTAGCATAAAGATTATTCCCATAAAAAGAGGTGAGCTGATGAGCCGCAAGAGAACGCTGTTAAATATGTTTATGATACCGGTGCTTATAATTGTCCTTATACAGGGAGTTGTGCCGTTTGTATTTATCGCAGCCAGTAAGATAGAGAGCAGCATAGAAGAAAATATTGTGCGTGTAGCTAATAATGCTGTTGAGAACAGACAGCTTGTTCTTGAAAACGACATGGTGGACAGATGGAGTTCAATATATAAGGAGAATTCAAGCCTTAATATGGAGCTTTCCAGAGTGCTGTCTGAAAATGGAATCAGTCTGGATACATTTCTGGCATCAGCAGATTACCAGCAGATGTATCTGAATAATATATTTGCAGATATGCTTGAAACACTGCAGTATAATTCGACCTCCGGATTATTTATCATTCTGGCAAATGATGCAAATGTTAATAGCAGTGCAGAATACAGGGGATTTTTTATAAGAGACTCGGATCCGCAGAACAGGGTTGATTCTAATGCGGATTTACTTATGGAAAAGGGAAATAAACAGCTTGCACAGGAAGCTAATATATCACTCGATACGGCATGGTCTAAGAATTTCAGATTGAATGGTGATGGAAACCGCGATGCTGACAAGTTCTTTTATAAGCCGTATCTGGCGGGGCTGGCGTATCCGGATACAGATGTAGTCAACCTTGGATACTGGTCAAGGCCATTTATTCTTGAGGATAACTATATGGACAGCCACAGGATGATAACATATTCAGTGCCTCTTACATATGAGGGAAATGTATATGGAGTTCTTGGTGTGGAGATTTCTGTTTCTTATATTGTGAATAAATATTTTCAGGTTGAGGATCTGGATAGTGAGGGTAATGCAGGCTATGCGCTTTCCGTCTATAAGGATGGCAGCTATGAGTGTGTTATGGGAAAGGGCGCATTGTATGAGGCAATCGTCCATGCTTCGAGCAGCTTTGAGCTTGAGGAACAGGAATATGCCAATCTGTACAAGGTAAAGGATGCCTATATCGGCAAGCAGCAGATATACGGTGTAAGCAAGGAGATAGAGTTATACAGCCGCAATGTTCCATACGAGGATACCGAATGGGTTTTATGTGGCTTTGTTCCGGGTGAGGCTGTGTACGGACTTGGCACAAGCCTGTATGAGAAGCTTGTATTTTCTGCAATTATCTGCGGAATAATAGCGCTGATACTGGTATATGTGCTTGTAAAAAATGTTACAAAGCCTGTGTACAGACTTGTTGACAGTGTGCGTGGCGGCGTTGAGGGAATACATAGGTTCAAGGCTTCCAATATACGCGAGATTGACGAGCTGTTCACTGTGGTAGAGAATCTTACAGATGCGCAGGAATTAAGCCAGCAGCAGCTTCTGCAGGAAAAGGAAAGATACAGGATTGCGGTTGAAAGCTCTAAGGATATGTTCTTTACCTACTATAAAGACGCTAAGCTGTTGGAGATAATTAACAGCGGCTACATAGATGGTGTGTGGAAATGTGATGAGCATCCGGAGCTGACAGATGGCAAGCGCGTATATCCGGGAGACAGGGATTATGTAACTAATGCAATAATCAATTCAGATGGTGTAGTCAACATAGATTTCAGGGTAAGGGCATGGGAGAATGATGGTTATGTCTGGGTAAATCTTAATGCTGCTGTGACAAAGGATAATGGAAGCATATGCAGAATTGTCGGCTGTATATCTGATATTAACCAGAGAAAGCTGTTAGAGCTCAGCCAGGAAAAGAACTGGTATTACGATAAGACTACATCCTTCTACAGATTTAACGCAGGCATTGAAAAGCTTGCAATGAAATATTCTGATAAGAACAGAGGCGTACTCGTAATAACTGAAGTATGTAACTGGAGCCGTATTAAGGATCAGTACGGACTTTTATTTGCAGGCATGCTGATGGAGAATCTGGCTTCAATAATAATACAGAAGTCTGATGAGTATAATTGGGGCAATGCCATATATGTGAGAGCCGGTCTTAATAAGATTATGATGTGGATTGCTGACACAGATAAGGACAAGGCAGAAGCTGCATTAAAGGATATTGCGGATAAGTTCACATGTATATTTAATCCGGCATATATGCAGCCAGAGTTAAAATCAGGTATTGCTGCAGGCAGCAGTACAGCCGGTCCGGAGGCTGTCATAGACAGGGCAGGAATTGCATTAAGCATTGCACATAAATATCAATATGACATTGTTACATATGGCCAGTTTCCGGAATATGACGAGACAGTACTCAATGACACTGTTCTTGAGGAAGCAGAGGATGTAGATGATATAAGAAAATTAAATCTCACCTCAATGGCATTAAGCCTTTTTGATAAAAGTGGCGAGATTCCGGTAATTCTTGACCTGCTGGCAATCAGGCTGCAGCGGGAATTCGGACTGGAGGATATTATAATTACCCAGTTCAGCGCAGAGTATCTGTCTAATTCACTTCACTATCACTGGAAGAATAATGATATAGAACGCATTAATTACTGCACACAGAAGCAATATCAGAATTTCCTTGAAGCGAGGGAGCTGCACATGCTTCATCAGGTCAGCAGGGATGATAATGATGTGAGTATTATAGACACATTTGTTGAGGATAAATGCTGTACAGTATTCCACATGTTTGACAACGGACAGTATGCAGGCAGTATAATATTTGCCGGAATCGGACATGAGCTTGAAAATGACGAGGCAAGATGGAAAGAGCTAAGTGAGATAAGTGCAATCATTCAGAGCGCAATAAGGGTAAGGAGACATGATCTGTCTGCACTTGCAAAATCAGATTTCCTTGCAAGAATGTCTCATGAAATCAGGACACCTATGAACGGCATAATCGGTATGACACAGATAGCCCTCAAGGACGGACAGAGTGAGGAAAGACGCACAGACTGTCTTAAAAAGATTGAGAGCTCATCTAATTATCTGCTTGGAATTCTTAATGATGTACTTGATATGTCCAAGATTGAGAGCGGCAAGATGAAGCTTGTCAATGCGAAGTTTAATATCAGGGAATTCATAGATGGAATTGTCACACTGATGGAGACGAGAATGACCGAGAAAAATATACAGTTTGCAACAGAGGCTGATATTACCGGTACATGGTTCGTTGGAGACGAGCTGCGCCTTAACCAGGTTATTGTTAATTTCTTAAGCAATGCTGTAAAGTATACGCCTAAGGGCGGCCATATACAATTCAGGGTGGCTGAAACAAATGTTGATGAAGAATATTCTGACTTGTATTTTGCAGTTGAGGATGATGGAATCGGAATACCTAAGGATAAGCAGCAGTTGATATTCCAGAGCTTTGAACAGGCTGATGATTCAGATAAGGCAAGAAAGCAGGGAACAGGTCTTGGACTTGCAATCTGCACAAGAATAGTCCATATGATGGATTCCAGAATTATTCTTGACAGTGAATCAGATAAGGGAAGCACCTTCAGCTTTACTGTGCGCTTAAGAAGGGAAGCAGACGGATTCACAGATGATACAGCAAAGGAAGAAAATGTGGATTTTACAGGCAGAAGGATACTGATTGCTGAGGATAACGAGCTTAACATGGAGATAATATGCACTCTTCTTGAGGAGTACGGAATAATCACAGAGAAGGCAGCAGATGGAATGGAGGCTGTTAGGCTGTTTGAAAAGAGTCCGGCAGGATATTACGATATGATTCTTATGGATGTAATGATGCCTGTGATGGATGGCTTAGAGGCAACTAAGCATATAAGAAGCTTAAGCCGCGCTGACAGCAGAACAATACCGATATATGCTATGAGTGCCAATGCATTTGATGATGATATCAGACGATCTCTTAACAGCGGAATGAACGGACATCTTTCTAAGCCTATTAATATGGATAAGGTGAGGGAAGTATTTTCAGCAGAGTTTTCTAAAACAAAGAATTAATCGAAAACACTACTGCTTTAGAGACATGATGTGATAACGGAGGAATGACAATGGATAAGAAAACACAGATTATAGCAGTTGCAGGAAAAGGCGGAGTCGGTAAGACCTCGCTGGCAGGAGTTATTGTAAAGCTTCTTGTTGAGGCTCATCCTGACAAGAGGATACTTGCGATTGACGCTGATCCGGCGGTCGGACTTTCCACAGTTCTTAATGTTGAAGTGGATAAGACTATTGATGATATCAGAAAAGAAGTGATTAAGAATGTTGAGGACGGCGATACGAAGACTGCTGTGGAGTTACTAGGAGAAGCCAAATACGAGATAATGGATGCAGTTGTTGAGCAGGATGGATACGCATTTATTGCAATAGGAAGACCGGAGACAGCGGGCTGTTACTGCAAGATTAATTCGTATCTTAAAGAAGTTATCACAATGCTTTCAGATAAGTTTGATTATGTTGTGATTGACGGTGAGGCAGGAATCGAACAGATTAACAGAAGAGTTATGGAGAAGGTAACTCACCTGCTGCTTGTCACTGATGCCAGCAAAAAGGGCTGTCAGGTTGTAAAGACAATCAGGAAGGTTGCAGATGAGCTTGTTATGTATGACCGTATCGGAGTTATCGTTAACAGAATACCTGATATGGAGGTCGCTAAGCTTATGGATATCGGTGACCTTGAGCTTCTCTCTGTAATACAGAGCGATTCGCAGCTTGCACAGGCAGATGTTCTTGGTGAAAATGTATTTAATCTCCCAGACAATGCGGTTATCGTTGAGGGTGCAAGAAAGGCACTTGTTAATATCGGGATATTATAGGCGGAGGTAAATGTGAAGGATTTAGCTAATCTATATTATTTTGAGAAGCTGTTGGAGGAAGTGAATAACGACCTTGTAAGGCAGGCACAGGCGAGAGGTGATATTGCAATCGGCGCAGTCTGTTTCCAGATACCAGAGCCGCTTATCAACCTGCCGGGAAGCTTTTCAGTAAGGCTTCGTGCGCCGCGTACAGGCTCTATCGAGATGGGCACATATTACATGAGCAGTATGCTATGTGAGGGCTGCCGCGCGATATTAGAGAGGGCAATAGAAGGCGGATTTAACTTTCTTGACTGCATAATTGCACCAGATGCATGTGCCCAGATGAACAGGTGCGTGGAGAATATCGAGAGACAGAGGCTTATTGAAAAAGAAAAATTTTTCGTCGAATATTCAGATGTTCCGATGAAGAATGATGAGACGGCGTTGAGACACTATGTTAAGCAGATGAGGCTTCATGTGCTTGAACCGCTTAATAATACATATGGGATAGACATATCGGATGCTGCGCTGAGAAAATCTGTTGAGCTGCAGAATAAGATAAGCAGGCTTATAAGAAGCATTGGCAATTACAGGAAAGAAGATAATCCAAGGATTACAGGCTATGAATTTGCAGTGCTGTGCCTTGCAACCTACTGCTGTCCGAAAGAAGCTCTTATAGAAAAGCTTGAAGAGACTCTTGAGGAGCTTAAGACGCGTGAGCCTGATAACAAATGTAATTACAGGGCAAGGGTTGTAATGGCCGGTTCGGAGATTGATAATCCGGAGCTTATAAAGCTTGCCGAGGAAGCAGGTGCGCTTGTAGTGGCTGACAGATTCTGCTTTGGCTCACTTCCGGGAAGGGATGAGATTATCCTTAATGATACAGAGGATGTTCTGACACAGATATGCAGGCAGTATATGAAGTGGGGACAGTGCCCAAGGTTTATGAATACAGAAAAGATTATTGAAAGACAGGAATATGTTGACGCAATAGCTAAAGAGTATAAGGCGGATGGTCTTATATATGAGCAGATTAAATTCTGTGACTACTGGGGCTATGAGAGGGCTTCGGCATTTCATGTGATGAAGGAAAAATACGGATATCCGGTTCTTTCTATTGACAGACCTTATGCTGTGGGAACATCCGGACAGCTAAGAACGAGAATACAGGCATTCGTTGAAAGTCTTGAGATTAAGCGTATCAATGCAGGAAGGAAAGTATAAATATGTCTAAGAATATAGGAAGTGAGCCGCTTGGAAGCTTCTATACAGGCAAGAAGCCGAAAAGAAGAAGAGAGTGGCGCGGACTTAAGGATACCTGGTACGACTATGTAAGGTGGCTTGGATACTGGAAGACTTTAATTACATTTATAATAAAACCCAATAATATCAGGGGCTTCTTCAGATACCGCTGGATGATTAATTATCTTGCGCTGCCTGACTTCATGGACAGACATACAGAGGGCATGAGAGGAACGCAGCTTCGCATGGCACATCAGGCACTGGGACTTATCGTTACTGATATATGCAGTATGCTCGGACAGATATTCAGGGCAGATCCGGCTATCGGCAATGACAAGAAGTTAAACAGTAAGATTGTCCTTTTTGATGAAAATATGATGAGTACACTGATGGGCGGATTTCCTAATCTTACATGGCTTTCAGTGGAGGTTCCGGCTGTATATACCAGTTCAATGATGTCACAGGATGGAGTGAGCTATTATGTTGATGTCACACATGAATATGGTGTGCCGTCAGATGTATGTCCTATGCCGGCTGCAGAGCTTGGTGTTGCACTGGCTGATGATTTTCCACTTATAGGCTGTTGTGCAGTCCAGTGTAATACGACATGTGATGGAAGCCTTATGGGTAATGGGATTGAGGCAAGGTCATTTAAGATTCCTACATTTCAGCTTGCTGTGCCTATAAGACACAGACAGGAAAGTGTGCAGGAGTATGCGGCAGAGGAAGTGGTTAATGCGATACATTTTATTGAAGAGCAGACCGGGGAGAAGTTCGACTGGGAAGCATTCTTTAAGAGTATGAAGCGCTTCAATGCAGAGACAGAGGAATTCTTAGAGTGGATGGAGATTTCCAAGACAGATTATCCACAGGTTATGGGCGTAACGCTTGCACTTTACAGATATGGTGTATATCAGGCTGCCGGTGGAAGAAATCAGGCATTCCTTGATATGGATAAGAAACTTACTAAGATGGCGCTTGAGGCATATAAGAATAAGGAAATGGCTGCAAAGGAGTACCGTCACAGAGCCATGACCTGGGGCGTTCAGGCGGCTTACTACACTGCGCTTCCAATCTGGCTTCTTAACTGCTGGGGAGTTGTGACAATTGCGGATATGTTAAGTATGGTGTCTACAGAGCTAGTTAATACAGAGGATAAGCATCAGGCAATGCTGGACCTTGCTTATCTGTATGAGAACATGATTATGAGAAACCGTTCCAATGGCGGTTATGAGACAGGTGTAGAGGCACTGTGGCGGTTCTGTGAAATGTTTAATATTGACATTGTAATTATGTATGTGCATATGGGCTGTAAATCAATGTCCGGTTATCATGGCATATTTGAGGAAGAAGCAAGAAAGCATGGAATACACCTGATATGGGTAACACATAATCTTATGTGTCCTGAGGATGGAACGAGAAGAGATATGAGAACAGAGATTAACAGATACATGAGAACTGTTTTCAGGGAAGAGCCGCTTGATCCGTCGCTTGAGGATTTCGACGATTCAAAGAACTGGTAAGGTAAAAATGTAAAGACCTAGGACAACGAAAACTAAATATCTGCTATATTGGCGCAGGATGATTTTCTCGTATGCAAGGTGGAGGAAAGAGGTGTAGCGGTGGCTA
>CAVKBP010000102.1:0-9170 GCA_963654395.1 Ruminococcus sp. CAG:382 | reverse complement strand
ATTATAAATGCTATCGAGATTTCAGTAACAGAGGCTGACCTCTCTAATATCAAAGAGGAGCTTATTGAAACAGGATATATCAAAAGAACAGTTAAAGGAAAGCACAAAATCACTGCCAATAAGCCAATGCATTATATTTCCAGTGATGGATTTGACATATATGTCGGGAAAAATAACATCCAGAATGATGAGCTTACATTTAAGACAGGCAATGGCAATGACTGGTGGTTTCATGCAAAGCAGATGCCGGGTTCACATGTACTTCTTAAGACCGATGGAAAAGAGGTTCCTGACAGAACCTTTGAAGAAGCCGCAAGTCTCGCCGCCTACTACTCTAAAGGCCGTGAGCAGGAAAAGGTCGAGGTTGATTATGTGCTAAAGAAAGAGGTTAAAAAACCTGCCGGTGCCAAACCGGGCTTCGTTGTATATTACACCAACTACTCCATGGTTGCAGACACCGGCATTAAAGACATTAAGCAGGTATAAATGTATTTATAAATGTATTTAAAAATTTAATCATCAAGATAATTTCCAATGAGGCTAAGGACAATGCCCATACCCTGTGGTAAAGAATTAAGGTCAACCCACTCTTCACGCTTATGGGCATTAGCACCCTTTATAGTGCCAATAGTATTGGCAAGGATATTCTTAGATAATGGTATATTGGCATCCGTTGAATATGGGCCAAGATCCATCTCTCCATCATAGTAATTTCTGATGAGTTCAATATTTTTATCAGTCCATTCCTTAAGCTCTGATTTATCGCCCTCTCCACAGCCCGGTCTTATTCCAAGGATTTCGAGATTGATTTTCTTTCCACTGTTCCTGAATTTTCCAATAACCTCATTAAGCTTATCCTTCATTATCTGCAGACATTTCTCACTGCTTGAGCGGTATTCGTATAAGATAACAGTATCCTGTGCAATCGAATTAACAGTGCTTCCACCTTCAATGTGACCTACATTATATGTAGTCTTTTCATCTGCCGGAGGAACAATCTTGTATAATTCTGTTATCAGCTCAGCCGCAATCTGAATGGCATTGTCATTACCGAAATCAAGATAAGAATGTCCGCCTTCGCCTACAACCTGAATTCTATATCTGTGTGAGCCGACAGCAACACTTGTACACTGTGACATATATCCGTCAAATGAGTAGAAGCGCTTAATTCTGTCGCCGTAATTGTTAAATATTTCCTTGCAGCCCTTGAGATTTCCAAGACCTTCTTCACAACTATTTGCGACAATCATGATACCTGTTTTTAATCTGTCTTTATTCTGTATAAGGAATCTTGTTCCCATCATAAGGTTGACAAGATTAGATGTATCATCTCCTATGCCCGGTGCGCGCAAAATATTGTCTTCTCTTGTCATAGGCAGCTCTTCAGTATCGTCAAATACAACATCAGTATGCGCCATAAATACAGTTATATCATCATATTTGTCACAGTTGAATTTGCATACAACATTCTTAGCCTCATCTACCCACACCTCATTGCAGCCCTCATTCTCAAACCACTTCTTACAGAACTCTGCTCTTTTATCCTCATGATGGCTCGGTGAGGGAATCTTACCAAGTGTCATAAGGAGACTGACAGCCTCATCCTTATTATCCTCAATAAACTTATCATATATTTCTTTATTCATTCTATTCTCCATTCTTGCCTCTTTTCCCTATAACAGGTTCATATTCATCTTCATATCCGGCAAGCATAAGCATTAAAAGAAAATCTCTCTGTGGTCCTAACCATGCCTCTACCGGTTCAAACCATTCATGTACAGTATGCACACCGCCTTCATTTCCGCCGCGTCCAATAGTTATTGCCGGAATTCCCATACTTATAGGAATATTGGCATCTGTGCTGCTCTCATCCCTTAATTCAGGCTCGATTCCAAGAATTTTCGCTGCTTCAAATGCTGCTGTGACAATCGGGCAATCCGGCTCCTGTGTTCCAGCCGGTCTTACTCCTTTAACCTCAATATCAGCCTTAACCTGTGGCTTATCAGAATCCCATCTTGCATTCTCATCTTCAACAGCCTTCTCAACTGCTTCAACGAATTCATTAGTCAGGCGCTCAAGCTCCTCGTCACTGTCCGAACGGATATCCATAAGCATAGTTGCTGATGCTGATATCGTATTTACTGATGTTCCGCCATTGATTACCCCTACATTAAATGTTGTCTTAGGAAACTTCGGTGCTTTAAAATCAGATATGGCAGCAATTGCCCTTCCCATCGCATGAATAGGATTCGGAAGCCCGAAATCCGCAAAGCTGTGTCCGCCATTACCTGTAAATGTAACCTGATATCTGTGGCTTCCGGTTGCAGTATATACAACACCGCCAGTCACAGGATTGTCAACCGAAACAAATGCGTCTATATTATTAGGATTATTAAAAATGTATTTCACACCCTTTAAATCCCCCAGACCTTCCTCGCATACATTTGCACAGAATATAATGTCACCCTTAGTATGTATGTCATACTTAACCATAGCCTTGGCAACTGCCATTATCTCTGCCACTGCATGAGTGTCATCATTAATTCCCGGACAGCAGTATCTGTTTCCTTCTTTCCTGACAGTAACATCAGTATCAATCGGAAATACTGTATCTGTATGCGCAGCCAGCATGATTACAGGACCGTCACCATTTCCTTTCCATGTTCCATGCACATTCCAGACCTCATCCATATGTACATCCAACAGACCAATTTCCTCGAATTTTTTCATGACATATTCAGCCTTTTCCTTTTCCTGATGTGAGGGTGCAGGAATCTGGCACATTGCAAGAGTCTCATTTGTTGTATTCTCATCCTCTGCCTTGATGAATTCTATAGCTTTTTTTACTTTTTCATTATCTAAAATCATATCGATACCGCCTCTCTGATAACAATATTTTAATAATACACCCAGACATGCTTATGAACAACATTACTCCGACAAATATGAATCTGAATCTGTAACCTGATACACCGGCTATGTGTTCCATGCCTCTTAAAATATACTGTGAAAGAGCCTGTCCAAGAAACATACAAGCTGTTGTATATGTTACGAGTGTCGTTGTCTCCTCTTCGCTTCTTGCAGTCTGTCTTATCTTAGTAAATATTTCCGGATATAAAATGCTGTAGCTTCCACCAACCATGGCTGCGGCAATCATAAGCACCGGAATGCTGTGCGCACAGGATAACAGCGCATATCCGGCTCCCATCAGGAAGCACCCAAGAACTGCCATATATTCCTTAATAATCTTCTTTACCGGATGAACTACAAGGCCTACTATAAAGCCACATATCATGAATGCCGACACAACTATTCCGGAGCTTGTCTCATTACCTATGCCCTCGGTTCTCATGAATAAAGAAATGCTTGCTGAAAATGTATAGAACGCGCCATTTATGCCAAACATTGCAATCATTACCAATATGGCTCTGACATTAATTTCCTTGTCCATCTTTACAGCTTCCCGCTTTACATTTTTATCATCCGGCAGATATATAACATTTAACACAAGCACAACAATTGCAATCAGATATATAAGAAATGCCATTCTCCAGTTAATTCCTACCAGCCGTCCAACTAAAAATGATGCGATTATTCCCATCAGATATGATGCAGATGCCGAGTAGGATGTAAGCTTGTGCTTAGTTTCGCCTGTAAAGTTGCTGCTTATCAGATTCTGTGCCATCGGGGTTATCAGTCCGCACCCTATTCCCAATATTCCCCTGAACGCAAGAAGAATATAGAAATCAGGTGCCAGACCTGAGCCAAGACCTCCGATAAGATATATTATTATACCCATTAATAATACATTTTTCTGTCCCATCCTGCTTATTGCATATCTGCACAATAAGCAGGACGGAATAATAAGTAATATTGGAAGCGTCAGTATCATCTGAATCCAGCCATCGCTCATCTGTGGAAATGCGCTTTTAATTCCGGATAGTGCCGGAGAAACCGCTGTGCTTCCAAGAATTGTAATGGTAGAAACCGATAAGACTGCTGCTTTCTTTGCATAACCTTTTTCCATCTTAGTCCTCTTTAACCAGCTTAGTATCCGATAGCCTGTGCAATTATCAGTAATGCAAAACCGATTACATACCATATAAGGACAAGCTTACCTACGAACTTAAGCCATTTCTGATATGGAACATTTGACAATGCAAGGAAGCTCATAAGTGCTGCTGAATGTGGGAATATGATATTAGTAAATCCATCACCATAATTAAGTGCAAGAATTGCTGTCTCAGGTGACATTCCGATTATATCAGCAACAGGAAGCATAACTGGCATAGTTACTACAGCCTGTCCATTACCTGATGTAATGAAGAAGTTAATAATAGTATGAATTACAAGCATTCCCGGTGCCTGAAGCCATACAGGTATGTAATTAAGAAGGTTAGATACTCCATATACGATAGTATCAAGTATATTACCATTCTTTAATACAACTGAAATAGAATATGCCATACCAATAAGAATAATGGCTCTTACTACCATCTTACATCCATCGACGAACTGATTACATATATCATTAGGCTTTGTTCCATATATAAGACCACATACAGGTCCGAATACGATAAAGAACGCAGACATCTGCTTAAAGCCCCAGTCTAACTTGGTACAGCCGATAATTAATATTACAATTCCAATAAGAACTGCAATTAATACAACCAACTGTCTCTTTGAAACCTTCTTCTCCTGTCCATCATCCTCATATGTGATATTCTGTGGAATTCCATATACAAGGCTCTTGGTAGGATCTGCCTTAACCTTGTTAGCATATCTGATAACATATAAAATTGTAGCGGCTGTGAATAATACAAAGCCTATGCATCTGTAACCAAAGCCATAGAAGGTAGGAAGTCCGGCAAGTTCATTACCTACACCTGTAGTTGACGGATTAAGCATTCCGGCATTAGGTCCCATCGCTGCTGCTAAGCAGAATATTGCGACACCGACTACAGCATCATATCCCATGGAAACTGCAAGATACAGTCCTAAAGGTACAAATGCAATGAATGGATTATATCCCATTGGCGAACTTAGCACTGATACTACTGCCATAATTATTGCAATCGCAAGTGCCTGTCTTTTTCCAAATTTATGGATAATAACACCAGTCAGATTCTGCAGGGCTCCTGTAGCCATGATAATCTGCATGCCACCGGTAAATATAAGAATAGCAAATATAAGCTGTCTGGCATTATAGAAGCCTTCAACAATATCCTCCGGAATTTTCAAAAAGCTTTCAGGTGATGCTGTAACATAGGAAAAGCTTGTAGCATCTACAACTGTAGTACCTGATTCAGTCTTCACTCTGGTGTAATTACCTGCTGGCACTATGTATGTAAGTATACATGCCAGTACAATCAGCACCAGAATGATGATAAACTCATGCGGGAATCGTATTTTCCCTTTCTTTTTTGTGTTGTCCATTTTCTTTCTCCTTTATATTTTTTGTAATGATAATAACTGCACTGCTTCTGCCATGTAACTTCTGCCATGTAAAAAGAGGTCACAAAGACAATGCCCTCCAACAGGCATGTGTTTTGCGACCTCTTTGTCGTATCAGCTTTGTTATTATACATTTATAGATGTATGTATAACACTAAAAAAAAGAAATGTCAATGCTTTTTGTTTTTTATTTTATAATCAGGCTGAAATACTCATCCAGATGTGATATAAAATCAAAGGTTTCGTATTCCTTGCTTGTATTACGGTTATGAAGTCCCTCATACAGAAGATACATCATCTGGGCAATTGTTTCTTTGGAATTACCCAGAACACATTTATTCTCCTTTTCATACTGATTGAGACATTCGACCATATACTGCATAAACCACAATCTATTGTCATTCTTTCTTTTCTCAATACATTTAAACTCTTCCTTGGAAAGAAGATAATGCGGGATATGATTAATAAAGTGGAAATATTCAGCATTTCTGACCGGCTCAAGATACAATCCATGCAGCTTTTCCTTTACAGTCAGGGTGTCATCATTAATATATACTTCTCTCATTTTCTTTAACTTATCAAGAACATATGAGAGTGTGACAATGTACAATTCTTCTTTATCCTTAAAATGCCAGTTTACTGCCCCTCTTGTCATTCCAAGCTTTACGGCAATATCATCCTTAGTCATTTTATCATATCCCTTTTCAAGAATAACATCGTAGCAAGCCTCTATAATCTTCTTTCTTGTCTCCTCTGCCTCTTCCTTCGTCCTACGCATTATCTCACATCCTTTTCATACATTTTCTTATTCACAGGTCTTGCAGCAGCACACACAACAGCCAGTATGACTGATGCAGCATCTGCCACTATCCATGGCATGTACTGGATTGCAAGTGAAACTTTACCAGAAACAATAATCGTCATAATCACGCTTATAACTACATTTGTAATAAATATAAACGCCAGTCTTCTCATGTCAAGAATCCCGCTAATCACAAGATATATTAATATATATGCTGCTGTCATGCACACACAGAATGCAGCCAGATACATGTAAAAGGCGTTATCTGTCATATCACATAATGAAATATCAAGCGTGAGATGCCCAAAAAGTGCCGGTGGATTAAATGCATATATAACAGACGGTATTATTGTTACAAATGTGGGAATACCTATACTTACAAGCATTCCTGACCTGCCACTTAAGCCTTTAATAATTCCTGACCTTATAATCATGCAAAGAATTGTGGCTATCAGAAGCATTATCATCCATGACCAGTTAAAGAATATTTTACTGCCTATGTAATATTCTGCAAGGTATTCATTAATTATAATTCTCTGGAAATCACCATTTCTTATAATTACAGAAAGTATATCTGCTCTTATAAATCCAGCCCATACATACATAACCAGCGCCGGAATCAGACATTGTATGGCATTGGGTTTTTTATTGTCAGCAAACAGCTTTATGCGCATAATCCCTGAGCTTTTTATCATTAACATTTCAAGAATCCCAAGAATTATCAAAAAGATATACAGGACAGGTACTTTATCGAGTAACTGCGCTGTCTCAATCTGGTTCTTTAACACTCCGTCAAGATATATGGAATCAAGCATTGCATGCATGGATACTGATGACTCACATATTCTTGCAAATAACAGAAGCACACCTGTAGCTATATTTAATACTGCAGCTACAACTGCAGCCATTCCTGTGTTTCCTATCCTTAAGAAAATTCCTGCCACTGACACTGCTGTAAATAAAATTGTGAGTGAAAAGAATAACTGATAGAAAACATTTAAACCAGTATAATAATACAGATTATATACTGAATTCTGGTTTTCCGGAATGTTAAGCGAATTATTATTCATTTTACTGATAATATGTCCAAATTCATTGCTTCCGATTGGAACAAGCAGAACAAACAGGCTTACAGCCATAAGAATGGCGAGGCTTAAAAGCCTCACCATTGTAATCTCATCTTTTTTCATAATCCTTCCTTTGTGGGAGAACAATTAATTAACAGATACCTTAACGAAAGATTTCTTACCTTTCCTGACAACCACGCCATCTCCCTCAAACATGCTCTTAGGAAATTTTGCTGCTATATCAGCTACCTTCTCGCCGTCAACAGAAACACCGCCCTGCTGGATAGTTCTTCTTGCTTCTGACTTAGTAGCTGCAAGTCCAGCACCATATACAAGATTAATTGCGTCGATTTCATCATCTGTAAAGCTGCCAGCCTCAAGCTTTGCTGTAGGCATGTTAGCTGCATCTCCGCCTGTAAAGATTGCCTTTGCTGTAGCCTCTGCTTTCTTGGCTTCCTCCTCACCATGTACAAGCTTTGTAAGCTCGTAAGCAAGAATCTCCTTAGCCTTGTTAAGCTGTGCGCCTTCCCAGCTATCCATCTTGTTAATCTCTTCTATTGGAAGGAATGTGAGCATACGGATGCACTTAAGAACATCTGCATCATCAACATTTCTCCAGTACTGGTAGAACTCATAAGGACTTGTTTTTTCAGGATCAAGCCATACTGCACCTGAAGCTGTCTTACCCATCTTCTTTCCCTCAGAGTTAAGAAGAAGTGTGATTGTCATGGCTGAAGCGTCTTTACCAAGCTTTCTTCTGATAAGCTCTGTTCCGCCTAACATATTGCTCCACTGGTCGTCTCCGCCGAACTGTAAGTTACAGCCGTATTTCTGGTATAACATATAGAAATCGTATGACTGCATAATCATGTAGTTAAATTCAAGGAAGCTCAAGCCCTTTTCCATTCTCTGCTTGTAGCACTCTGCTCTTAACATGTTATTAACTGAGAAGCATGCTCCGACTTCTCTTAAAAGGTCTACATAGTTAAGGTTAAGAAGCCAGTCAGCATTATTTACAAGTAATGCCTTGTCATCTGAGAAATCAATGAATCTTTCCATCTGCTTCTTAAAGCAGTCACAGTTGTGCTGTATCTGCTCTGGTGTAAGCATTTTTCTCATATCAGAACGGCCTGATGGATCCCCAATCATACCTGTTCCGCCGCCAACTAAGGCAATAGGCTTGTTTCCTGCCATCTGAAGTCTCTTCATAAGGCAGAGTGCCATAAAGTGTCCTACATGAAGGCTGTCCGCTGTCGGATCGAATCCAATGTAAAATGTAGCCTTTCCATTGTTAATAAGGTCTTTGATAAGCTCCTCATCTGTTACCTGTGCAATAAGACCTCTTGCAACTAACTCGTCATAAATTGTCATCTTAGTTTCCTCTCTTTTCTTTTTTTCTTCGAATCCAACCGCATATGCCACAATTCATGCAAGCATGATTGTGCCACATCCGCTTGAATTCTCATCGCTACTCGCGCAAAAAAGGCTTCCGCCCTTTCTTAAAGGACGAAAGCCTAAACTTACGTGTTACCACCTTTATTCATGACAGACTCACATCTGCCACCTCATTAAGTCCACCATCATGGACTTATGCACTATAACGTGTGCCAATCCGGCTGCCCCTACTTGCATAACGCTTTCAGTTCGCCGCTCCGGAATGTATTCAGCTATCCTTACCCTTGCGCCTCTCATCAACCGGCTGCTTTCTGTAAGTTCAGTAATAACCTACTTGTTTCCATCAACGCTTTGTAATCTTAATTGTGTAATACTTATAACATATTAAATTATTAAAATCAAGCCTGATTTTGAAACAAATTTATCATATACACAATGTATCAAAATAGAAC
>CAVKBP010000101.1:0-9239 GCA_963654395.1 Ruminococcus sp. CAG:382 | reverse complement strand
ATACGCCACACCTTTCGAATGCGAAGCATTTTGGAGGTTGGCTCTGAACAGTTACGACTACATATTGGAATTGAGTGCTACATAATCATCATTCATCTCAATAATGACATCCCTGCCACTGTTAATCATAAAAAGCTTTACATAGTTGGCAACAAATGCATATCCGACAGAGGTTATATAGCTATAGTCGTTATCAAAGCCCTGCTCATTAGCGGCATACTGTCTGTGATTAGTTATGAGAAAATCTAACATTCTGTCAGCGGATACACCGCGTCCATTCTGGGATATCAGAGGTATACTGATATCGTCCGTAGCTTCTCTTATGTAATTCATGAACTTAATCTCATATAACACATGCTCAGACATAGGCTCTGTATACCATGAGTTATGTGGAAATGTAAAGTAATCTTCAATGTAATGTAAGGCATAGCCTAAAGACAGGAATGAGAAGCAATTCATTCTGCCATGTCTTTCAAGACGGTGAAGTCTTCTTGCAACCTTATCATAAGAAGAATCCCATGTGTGTCTTTTAATATATGTATGCAGGAGAATGTCTGGCATAATGCTTCCAAGCCTTAAAGCAAGGTCATGTCTTTTCTTAAGATTAGGTGTAAGCCTCTTAGTTACGGTTACATGTCCGTATTTGTTCATTAATTTTCCTTTCAAAAATGCATTCATATCCGCGACAGTAATCCGGATATGAATAATTCCTTAGTCCCATAAGAAAGTATCATTTTTCAATACATTTGTCTAGCGCATTATTAAAAAGAATACAAGAAATCTTAAGATGTGAATATTGCACAAAAAATGTTGATAAAAATAAGTATATTTGTACATTGTGCAATAAAAAATATGATGATATACTATAGGAAACCGGAAATGAAAAAACAGTTTCCAAAAGGACGGAATATAAGGACATAATTAATACAACAGAATAGGAGGTGAAGTATTGGAGCTGCGGGAGCGGATTATTATGTCAGCCATAGACGCATTTAACGAAAAGGGACTTAAGTTCACTATGAGCGATATTGCGGCAAGACTGTCTATCAGCAAAAAGACTATATATACAGTCTTTGAGACGAAGGACGAAATGCTTCTTGAAATGGTTGATTATCTGTTTGACGGGATTAAAGAAAGTGAGATGGCAATTATAGAAGACAGCAGTCTGACACTTTCAGAAAAGATAAGCCGGATTCTTTCGGTTTTGCCGGAAAGCTATAAGAGCATAGATTTAAGACAGCTATATCAGTTAAAGGATAAGTACCCTAAGATATATGAAAGAGTTGAGGAACGGCTGGAGAATGGCTGGGAAACAACATTAGAGCTGATGAATGAGGGGATAGAAAAAAAGCTTATACGCCCTGTTAATCTTATGATTTTTAAGATGATGATGGAGGCGTCACTGGAACAGTTTTTCCAGAGAGACATTCTCGTAAGGTGTAACATGACATATGCGCAGGGGCTTGATGAGGTAGTCGGAATATTAATTAAAGGAATTTTATTAAAAAATTAAAGGAGTAATTATGCAGGACAGATCACAGTGTATATATGGTAATACCATAGACAGAAAGGCTTACAGGAAAGCCATTAATTCCAAGAAAAAATATATTAAAAAGTTCGGGGATGACAGCGGACATGAATATAAGACTTCTATAGAGAAGAATAAGTATCTTGGTGATGACCTTGGAATATATAACATAAGCGTAGGTGATAAGGTTAATCCGTCTGATGAAACATTTGACACGGAAAAAGGAATTATCGTAGGCAATATAAGGATGGGCTTTGGTCACTATAGAATATCCATGGCAATGGCTTCAGCGGCAAATGCGTTGGGATATACACCTTACTGGATGGACCTTAATTCTTATCCTGATACAACCTGTACCAAGGTAATCAGTGCACAGAACGACCTGTATTCACTTGGCTCAAGACTTTCACAGAAAAGCAGGCTGTTTAATAAGCTTGTGTGGGAGCCGGTGAATTATGAGGGCTTCAGAAGATTAAGCTACAACGCATCTGACCAGAAAAATGCAGAGCTTATGGCACCAGTTTTTAAGAATGTTCCTAAAGATATACCGGTTGTAGCTACTCATGTGTGGCCGGCACAGGCGGCAGTTCATGCTGGCATGAAATATGTAGTCAATGCAATTCCTGATAACTGGCCTATGGCGCTTCATCTGTCAGAGGGAAGCACACATACTATCCAGACACATTTTGCATATCAGGGTTACAGGATTCTGAACGGTATGAACAAGAATAAGGTTCTTAATCCTATGCCTGCCGATTCGCTTGTGTACACAGGACACTATATCGACCACGAGCTTGTAGCTAATATCGAGAAGGATTGTGAAGCAAGAAAGGCAAGAAAAGACGGGGGCGCACCTATGAGATTCCTTCTTACGATAGGTGGAGCAGGAGCACAGCGTGAAATCTTCGTACAGATTATTAAGTATCTTCTGCCTTATGTTAAGAAGGACAAGGCTGCCATATATGTAAATGTCGGGGATTATAAGAATGTATGGGATGAGATAGAGAATGCAATTCCTGAATTAAGGAAGCTTGCGACAGAGCATTTTGACGAATGGGATAAGACTAAAGCATTTGCAATGGACGCGCTTGATGGTGAGGTAAAGGGAGTGCATGCATTCTATTATGAGAATATATTTGAAGCAGTGTATTGTACTAATCTTTTAATGAGAAGCGCAGATGTACTGATGACTAAGCCTAGCGAGCTGGCTTTCTATCCGGTGCCGAAGCTTTTCATTAAGAGAGTCGGCGGACATGAAAGATGGGGTGCAATCCATTCAGCACACATAGGAGACGGAACGCTTGAATGCCGCGATACAGCACACACATTACAGATGGTAAAAATGTTTATGGAAGACGAAGCATTTTTAAAGGATATGTGCGATAACATTGTTGCCAACAAGAAAGCCGGTGTGTATGACGGCGCTTATAAAGCGGTAAAACTGGCATTTGCAAAGAAGCAGGATTAGAGCGGAAGGAGATACGGTTATGGGATTATCGAAAAAAGAGACGATTTCATATGGAATAGGAGCTGTGGGTAAGGACATGGTGTACATGTTTTCAGCAAGCTATATTCTTTATTATTATCAGGATATTCTCGGCGTGAGTGCCATTGCAATGGGAATGATTCTGCTTGCGGCGAGAGTATTTGACGCGTTCAACGATCCGGTTATGGGAGTAATAGTAGCCAAGACAAGAACTCGCTGGGGAAAGTTCCGCCCATGGCTTTTTATCGGAACATTACTTAATGCAATTGTGTTGTTCCTTATGTTTTCAGCACCGCCTGCATTAGATGGCAGCGGACTTGTAGCATATGCTGCAATTACTTACATATTATGGGGTGTTACATATACAATGATGGATATTCCATACTGGTCAATGATTCCGGCATTCACTAAGGCTGGAAAGGAGCGCGAAAATCTTTCGACACTTGCAAGGTCATGTGCCGGAGCAGGTTCAGCCATAATTACAATCATAACAATGAAATGTGTTGTTGCACTTGGCGGTGGCAATGAACAGAAGGGCTTCAAGTATTTTGCACTTATAATTGCTGTGATGTTCTTCGTATTCACACTGCTTATGTGCATCAATATTAAGGAAAAATCTACAGTAGATGTCAAGGCAGCCTCTGTGGGACAGATGTTCAAGGCACTTGTAGAAAATGACCAGGCAGTCGCAGTCGTTGTGACTATTGTACTCATCAATACAGCAGTTTATATAACCTCTAATCTTGTAATCTACTTTTTTAAATATGATTTCGGAGGCGCAGACTGGTACAACGGATATACACTTTTTAACACATTTGGCGGAGCGGTACAGATATTGTCAATGATGATTCTTTTCCCACTGTTAAGAAAATTCATGAGCGCAATCCGTATATTTTATGTAAGCTTTGCAATGGCATTTATCGGATATCTTGCACTGCTTGCGCTGCTGTTTACTTCAATGTCTAATGTATTCATCCTGTTCATTCCGGCATTCTTTATATTTGCTGCGAATGGAATGCTTCTGGTTCTTACAACAATATTTCTTGCCAACACAGTTGATTATGGCGAGAAGAAGAATAACAGAAGAGATGAGAGCGTAATATTTTCAATGCAGACATTTGTAGTAAAGCTTGCGTCTGGAATTGCTGCACTTGTAGTATCTATATGTCTTTCTGTATCACATCTAAGCCAGGATACAGCAGGGGATGCGGTGGCAGCAGCAGGCGGTTCAGTGATTATATTAAGGCTTACAATGACAGTACTTCCGATAGCCGGACTGCTGGCGGCTGTGCTGTTCTTCCACAAGAAATATAAACTAGGATAATCAGGAGCGGTCTATGATAAAACAGAAGGGTAATGTTTATGAGCTTCATACAGCTAACACCTCATACATATTTATGGTTACTGAAAGCGGTCATCTGGAGCACATATATTATGGTGCAAATGTGCATGCGGATATAGAGGCAGTTCGTGAAAAGCATACATTTATACCGGGCAATACCAATGTGTATTCAGATGATTATAAGAGTGTGACGCTTGAGGATATGGCGCTGGAAATGTCGTCATACGGCAAAGGTGATATAAGAGAGCCATTTGTTGTCGTAAGGCATGAGGATGGAAGCAGTACATCGGACTTTGTATTCGTGGGGGCGGATATACATGATGGGAAAACACCGATGGAGAGTATGCCATCATCATATGATGACGAAGAGGCAGATGAACTGGTTATTAAGCTAAAGGATAAGTCATATGGTGAAGAGCTTGAACTGTATTATTATGTCTTTGAAAAATGTGATGTTATAGCAAGGAGAGCGGTTCTTTACAACAGCGGTACTGCTTCTCTGTGTGTTAAAAGGCTGATGAGCATGCAGCTTGACATGGATAATGACGGGTATGTCTTGTCAACCTTTAATGGTGCATGGACTAATGAGATGAACAGGCATGACTGTGTTGTGACCGGTGGAAGACATGTGAATTCTTCAATTGCAGGAACTTCCTCAAGCAGGGCTAATCCATTCATAATGCTTGGGAAAGAGCATACGACGCAGGACACAGGAGAGTGCTTTGGATTCAATCTTATATACAGCGGCAATCACTATGAGGCGGTTCAGGCTGATGAGTATGGGAGACTCCGCATAGTGACAGGTATTAATCCGGATGGCTTGGAATACAGGCTTGAAATGGGGGAGAAGCTGGAAGCGCCGGAGGCTGTGTTTACATATTCAGGTGATGGCTACAATGGCATGAGCCGGAATATGCATACATTTGTAAGAAACCATATTGTGCGTGGAAGCTGGAAGAACAAGGTGCGTCCGGTGCTTCTTAACAGTTGGGAGACTGCATATTTTAATATTAACCAGAATAAGCTTTTAAAGCTTGCCAAGGAGGCGGCAAAGGCTGGGGTAGAGTTTTTTGTCGTGGATGACGGCTGGTTTAAGGGACGGAAAAATGATGCATGCGGTCTTGGTGACTGGACAGCGGATGAGAAGAAATTTCCTGAAGGAATATCGGGCATGGCTGGTAAAATCAGCCAGCTTGGAATGAAATTCGGCATATGGGTAGAGCCGGAGATGGTGAATACAGACAGTGACCTCTACAGGGCGCATCCTGACTGGGCAGTCAGTATTCCAGACAAACCGCATTCCGAGGGGCGCAATCAGAGGATATTGGATTTAAGCAATCCAAAGGTAACGGATTACATTATTGAAGCGATGAGCAATATATTTTCATCGGCAGATATTTCTTATGTCAAATGGGATATGAACCGGATATTTAGTGATTATTATTCTAGATATCTTTCTGTGGACAGGCAGGGGGAGCTTGCACACAGATATGTATGCGGACTGTACAGATGTATGGCTGAGCTGACGAAGCGTTTTCCGGATATTCTTTTTGAAGGCTGCAGTGCCGGAGGAAACCGCTTTGACTTAGGAATACTGTGTTACTTTCCACAGATATGGGGAAGTGATAATACAGACGCTTCCGTAAGGGCGCGCATACAGAATAATTACAGCTATGCATACCCACCAGAGACTGTGTCTGCGCATGTTTCGGACTGCCCGAATCATCAGACATTAAGGAGTGTTTCGCTTGATACAAGATTCAATGTTGCGGCGTTCGGTTCATTGGGATATGAATGTAATCTGTGCGATATGAACCGTAGTGATTATGAAGCAGTGACTAAACAGATAGAATTATACAAGGCATGGCGTGAGGTGTTCCAGAAAGGCGCATTTTACAGGTGCAGGGATGGAAATGTAGTTTCATGGTGCGTAGTGTCAGAGGATAAAAGACGCGCTGTTGGCTTGTATTATCAGGATGTGAATATGCCGTCCTTAAGAAGAATGAAGTTCTTCGCCAAAGGTCTTGAACCGGATAAAAAATATCATTTCTATAACATTCCGGGTGTGGTGAATATTAAGGATTTCGGCGGACTGATTAATACAATGTCACCAGTGCATATTAAGCCTGATTCTGCAATTATGAATATTGCAGCTAAGGTGATTACAAAGTACGGAGAAAGAGAAGACTATATAGTGTATGGGGATACGCTTATGAATAGCGGGGTAAGGCTGCATGAAGGATATGCAGCTACGGGATATAGTGAAGATGTAAGAGTCATGAAGGATTTCTCATCAAGGCTTTATTATATGGAAATGCTTTCAGACGATAAGGAGTAAACTGGCATGCAGACAGTAGATTTAAAGGAATTATATGGCATAAATGCTGATAAAGAGAAGGTAAGATACGAAAGAATAAGCAGAGCCATAATTGAAAAATTCGGACATTTGCCACAGGGCTTTTATTCATGTCCGGGAAGAAGTGAGATTATCGGAAATCACACAGACCACAATGGGGGAAAGGTCATAGCGGCAAGCATCAACATGGATACTATTGCTGCCGCAGCAGAAAATAATCTGCCGGTAATAAGAATTGTAAGCGAGGGCTACAGAGACGAAATCTGTGTTGATACTGACCTTGCAGCAGATGGCACACCGGATAAATGTGACGGACAGTCTTTAACAGAAAAGCTTGTTGCAGGAATATGCAGGGCATTTCTTAATATGGGATACAGGATTGGCGGGTTTGATGCGTATGTCACATCAGAGGTTGTGCCGTCAGCAGGCGTGAGTTCTTCGGCATCATTTGAAATGCTGATATGTGGGATTATTAATGACCTGTTTAACGAGGGCGTAATAACTATTAAGGAATGTGCAAGAGCAGGTCAGTATGCGGAAAATGTGTTCTGGAATAAAAGCTCAGGTCTTATGGATCAGATTGCATGTGCGGCAGGTGGCGCAGTCTATATGGACTTTGCAGCAGAGGGAGATGTTGCATTTGAAAGCTTTAATCTGCCTTTCACAAGTAATGGTTATACTATGATACTTACTAATACAGGGAAAGGTCATGCAGACTTAAGTGAGCAGTACTCTGCTATTCCATTGGAAATGATTTCTGTAGCGGAAGCGCTTGGCTGCAAGCGTTTATGCGAAACGGACAAGAAGCATTTCCTTGAGAATATTACAAGGCTTGAGGGCAACGACAGGGCGCTGCTTAGGGCACTGCATTTTTTCAATGAGAATGAAAGGGTTGAGGGTGTAAGAAAAAGTGGAGATATTGGACAGATACTTTCCATGATTGAAGAATCCGGACATTCCTCATGGGAGCTTTTGCAGAACTGCTGGTGTGACGGTGATTATAAGGAACAGCGGATAACGCTGGCACTGGCGCTGTCTAAGGAATATATCGGACAGGACGGCGGCGTGTGCAGGGTTCATGGCGGCGGCTTTGCCGGAGTTATTCTGGCGGTAATTAAGGATTCGCAGGCACAGGCTTACATGGATAAGATGAGTGTGGTGTTTGGAAAGGAAAATGTTAACGGAATAGACATAAGACCATATGGACTGGTGAAAGTAAATTGTGATTAAAGCAGGCGGCTGTAAAGTGGAATGATACAGGCAGGTTGTAAAGTAAAATGATATGTGACTTTGCGGGTGAAGTGTGATACAATAGGCAGGCAGCACAAATAGCTTTTATCGCGAGCCAAATCTGACATTTGGCTCGCGATTTCTCCGGCACTTTGTGCCTGCGAAATGGAGATTTGTGCTTGCGCACAAACTTGAAATGCCTTGAAAAGCAGACAGGAACGGAGATTTACATGTCACAGTTGACGAGAAAAGCCATAATGCAGAGTACACTTGAGCTCGCCGAAAATAAGTCGTTAAAGAAAATCACAGTTAAAGATATAGCTGATGCATGTGGGATTACGAGAAGCACATTTTACTATCATTTTTCAGATATATATGATGTTCTGGACGGAGTTGTGCAGGAGAAGCTTGACGAGTTTAACAAAAAGTACAATGGCGAGATAGATAAAGTCCTTATGGATTTTATAGAGTACAGTATCATACACAGAAAGGTCTGGGCTAATCTTTTTGATGCAAGAGGAAGAGAATGGCTTGAGAAATATGTCAAGACGCGGATTCACTATCTGGCACTTCTACAGATAAGGAAGATGTCAGAGGGGTATATTCTTTCAATCAGGGATGTTGAGATTATATGCAGCTTCTATGAGGAAGCGATATTCGGACTTCTCATAAGATGGGTTATCAAAGAGGAAGAAGCCAAGACTGTTGATGAAATCAAGGATACAGTTGAGCGAATCGAGAAATTATTCGATGGACAGCTTGAGCTTATCATAGCTAATATGAAGAAAAATTAATTGCCGGGAGATGTGGACTTATGATAGTAAGAGAGTATGCAGACGAAGATATCAGTGCAATGGTTTCAATATGGAATGGAGTTGTTGAGGAAGGAATAGCATTTCCGCAGGAGGACTTTCTTGATGAGGAGACTGGGAAAGCATTTTTCGCTGAACAGAGCTATTGCGGGGTTGCAGTTGACGATGACGGCAGGGTAGTTGGAATGTATATTCTTCACCCGAACAATATCGGAAGGTGTGGTCATATAAGCAATGCAAGCTATGCGGTGGATGCACAGTGCAGGGGCAGGCATATAGGAGAAATGCTTGTGTCAGACTGTCTTTCGCAGGCAAAAAGGCTTGGCTTTAAGGTTATGCAGTTTAATGCTGTTGTTGAAACTAATATACATGCCCGCCACCTCTATGAAAGACTGGGCTTTAAGCAGCTAGGCACAATCCCTGGAGGCTTCAGGCTGAAAGACGGAACCTATGTCAATATATGTCCATATTATCATGAATTGTAA
>CAVKBP010000100.1:0-9310 GCA_963654395.1 Ruminococcus sp. CAG:382 | reverse complement strand
CAGGCTGAAAGACGGAACCTATGTCAATATATGTCCATATTATCATGAATTGTAATAGTACAGCGTTTCATAAATCAGATAGCAAAATGTAATTCGGACACTTTCGTGGATGTGTCTGAAAATAGTACAATTTCAAGACCTGTGTAGCGTTTTTGAACACTGCACAGGTTTTGTTATGCCAATTTTTTACAAAAATGTATATAATGTGAAACTGTTTGGGGCCGAGTAAAGTTTCATAAATCAGATGTGGAATGCTTGTAATCCTAAGACTGGTTTAGGAAGTTGTATCTGGCGGATATGCCACAGCTCTGAGCAGATGCATAGCCTGATGGCTGTGCAATATAATTAAAGAAAAAGGATGGAATTGTATAATGAACGCTAATGAAATTATGCCAAAGTTAAAGGACTTTTTATGTGAGAATTTAGGAATTGACGCAGATGTTTTAGAGTTTGATACACAGCTTTTCGGAGATGGAGAAATCGGACTTGATTCAATCGATTCACTTGAAATCATCGCTTATGTTGATGATGAGTTCGGAGTTCAGATGACAGGTGTTGGTAAGGAACATTTCTACAGCATTGAGACAATCGCTAAGTATATCGAGGAAAATGCATAATATATTCTGATAACAGTATATAATCTGGAGCCGCTTAAGGCTCATGCTCGCAGGATTCCTACACCGGGCAAGTATAGGGTGGTATTAACATCCGCACGGCTGGGAATATCAGAGCATGAGCCATAAGCGGCTCCAAGTTCTAAGCAGACGAATTGCTAAGTATTTTGGAGGGTGGCTCAGAAAGTTACCAGTAATTAAAAAAGGAGTAGAAACAGATATGACAGAGAATAATAACCGCGCAGTCATCACCGGTCTTGGAATGATATGTGCAATCGGTAATTCAGTAGATGAAGCATGGAAAATGGCTGTTAATTCGGTTTCAGGAATACATAAAACAACAACACTTGACACAACAGACTGCTATGCAGACCTTGCGGCAGAGGTTAAGTGTGACACACTCGGAGATTTCGAGGGAAGCGGGGATGTGGACCGTTCAGCACAGCTCTGTATCAAGGCAGCAGGCGAGGCTATGAAGGACGCAGGTCTTGATGATTTTGCAGGAAATCCTAAGGCTTCAGTTATTATCGGAAGCTGTGTCGGCGGTGCAGTCAGCATTTCTGATTATTATGAGCATGGCAGGAAGGCAAGTGATGTTGCTAAGATGCCGATTTCATCAATAGCACCACAGGTTGCAGGACAGTGCCATGCAGGTGGAGTTGTCACTAATATTGCAAATGCATGCGCAGCCGGAACAATCAGTATCGCATACGCATGTGAGCTTATCAGGGCAGGCAAGGCAGATGTAGTACTTGCAGGTGGTTCAGATACATTTGCAGCAGTACCATATGCTGGCTTCTTATCACTTCATGCACTTGATCCGGATGGATGCTCACCATTCAACAGATGTACAGGAATTACACTTGGCGAGGGTTCTGGTGTCGTCGTAGTAGAAAGCTACGAGCATGCCAAGGCAAGAAATGCAAGGATGTACTGTGAGGTACTAGGCGCAGGTGTAAGCAGTGACGCACACCACATCACAGCTCCAAGACCTGACGGCGAAGGTCAGATGGAAGCTATCAACAGAGCAATCAGAAATTCAGGAATGAAAAAATCGGACATTGGATATGTTAATGCACATGGAACAGGAACAGCCAAGAACGATGATGCAGAATTCTTATCATTACATACAATATTTGACGGCGAGAACGATAACCTTTCAGTAAGCTCAACTAAGGCTATGACAGGACACTGCCTCGGCGCTGCGGGTGCGATAGAAGCAGTATTTTCAATCAAGGCACTTACGACTAATACAGTAGTTCCAACACTCGGCTTTAAGGATGAGGACATGGAGAAGCTTGCCGAAAAAGCCGGAAAGATAGATTTCTGCCCTAACAAGGCTCACGAGAAAGAGCTTACAAGCGTAATGAATAATTCATTTGCATTCGGTGGCAATAATGCAAGTATTATATTCAGCAAAGAGGCTGGCAATGTGACAGTCAAGGAAGAGAAGAAGCCGCTTGTTATCACAGGTATTGGCGTAGTTGCACCGGGCGGCAACGGCGTAGATACATATACTGCAAATGCGGTGAAGAATGAAGCTGTATCAGAGGCGAACTTAAGAAGTGCAGTCGGCAAGGAGGATTATGACGCACTTGGACTTAAGATGTCATTCTACAGAAAGCTTGATAATTTCAGCCAGCTTCAGGCAGTATCAGGAATGGAAGCGCTTAAGGACGCTGACTATGCAGTGACAGACGACAATGCAACAGATATCGGTATTATTGTTGGAACCTCAGAGGGCGCACTTGGAACATGCTGTGATTTCCAGAGCATGATTACAGAGAAGGGCAATGCGTCAGGAAGCGCATTCAAATTCCCTAACACAGTTTACAACGCAGCAGGCGGATATCTTTCAATCTGCTCAGGCATCAAGGGCTACAATGTAACAGTTACTAACGGCGCACAGTCAGGTCTTGCAAGCATGGCATATGCAATGAGCGTACTCCGTTCAGGTCAGGAAAATGCTATGTTAGCCACAGGCTCAGATGAGAACAGCGACACAATGACAGAGCTTTTCGGTAAATTAGGTGTTACATCTGACAGGGCTGTAGCTCCATTTGCAGGAAGCGACGGCTTCGTATTAAGCGACGGAAGTACTTCAGTACTCATCGAGGACGAGAAGGCAGCAAAGGAGCGTGGCGCTAAGATTTACTGCCATGCAGCAGGTTACGGAATGGCTCATTCAAGCGTTAAGTTCGGAACACTTACAGGTTCAGAGGCAGGTCTTACTAATGCAGTCAATAACGCATTAGCAGACGCAGGAATGACTGTTGATGATATAGACGCAGTATTCGGTTTCGCAAATGGAATGAAGGCTGTAGATGATGTGGAAATCAAGGGCTTGACAGCAGTATTTGGCGGTAAGCTTGCAGAAAAGCCGGTTGTAGAATTAAAGGAGGTTCTTGGTGAGTCAAGGGCAGCAGCAGCTACAACAGCAGCAGCACACGCAGCACTTATGTTTGCAGGAAGGATACCATCACAGGAAGCATACAGCATTAAAGCAGACGGAAGCGTTTCTAAGACTAATGTAGAGGCTTCTAAGTTAAACAATGTGCTTGTAATTGCATATGGTGCAGGTGGTTCATACACAGCAATTGTACTTAGTAAGTAATATCAGATTTAATTTAAATCTGTTTATAGAATTGCGTATGCATTTGTCTGAAAAAACAGATTGTTGACTATATTTATAGATGATTGCAGCAGCTTCTAAATGACTGGTTTATGACTGGCTAAAAACCTGACTGTTTTTGAATTAGTTATTTATGAAACGCTGTACTGGTCAGAAGAAAGGATACATAGATATGAAAACAGCATTAGTTACAGGGGCTTCACGCGGTATTGGCAAGGCATGCGCATTACGCCTTGCAAAGGATGGATATGCCGTCGTTATCAATTACAGCCATTCAGAGGAACAGGCACAAAAGGTGCTTGATGAAATCGTGGCAGCAGGTGGAACAGCCATTACATATAAGGCAGATGTTTCAGACCTTAATCAGGTTAAGCAGATGGTTAAGGATGTAAGCAAGGAGTTTGGTGGAATAGATGTACTCGTAAACAACGCAGGAATCGTAAGGGATGAGTACCTTCTCATGCTCAACAAGGATACGCTTGACACATGCATGGATCTGAATGTCAAGGGATACTTCTACTGCGCACAGCAGGCAGTACTTAAAATGTTCAGAAAGAAGAGCGGCGTTATCATCAACATGTCATCAGTAAGCTCAAAATTTGCACTTCCGGGACAGTCTGTATACAGCGCAACTAAGGGCGCAGTTAATTCAATGACACAGACAATGGCTAAGGAGCTTGCAGGTTATGGAATCCGTGTAAATGCAGTAGCACCGGGCTTTATAGAGACAGAGATGCTTGATGCAATTCCGGAGGATAAGAAGAAAGCGTACTTAGACGCAATCCCAATGCATAAGTTAGGAAAGGCAGAGGATGTTGCAAATGTTGTTTCAGCACTCTGCTCAGACGCATTTTCATATGTAACAGGTCAGGTTATCGTGCTTGATGGAGGACTATCATTATGATGAACATATTTGAAATTAATAAAAGAATCGGACAGCGCCCACCTTTCCAGATGATTGAGAAGGTGTTGGAGCTTGAGCCGAATGTAAGTGCGAGGGGCATTAAAAATGTATCAATCAATGAACCATATTTCATGGGACATTTTCCAGATGCGCCTATAATGCCGGGAGTTCTTATAATTGAGAGCTGCGCCCAGCTCTGCTCACTTGTAATTGATGACGGTGGAAAAAGCAGGGAAGAGGGTAAGCTGTATGTGCTTCTTAAAGTAGACGGATTCAAGTTCGTAAAGCCTGTAATTCCGGGAGATACACTTGATATCACAGTTACAGCCACAAGAATCAACAAGGTTTTAGCAGCATTTGATGCAGTAGTCAAGGTAGATGGCAATGTGTACGCAAAGGGAAGCATGACATTTACAACAGTAGACCGTAAGGCTGTATATGGTGAAAATGAATAGAATGGAATGGAGATTTGTGTGAAAAATCAGATTGATATCTGATTTTTCACACGGCTATTTGTGACGCAGGCATCACAAATAGCTTTTATCGCAGAGCCAAATCTGACATTTGGCTCGCGGTTCCTCCGGCACTTTGTGCCTGCGGCCCAAAGTTTGCAGGTTATTGAAAGGTATGGTGATATACATGGGAAAGATAGCAGTATTGTTTTCAGGTCAGGGTGCCCAGTATGTAGGAATGGGCAAGGACCTTTATGATTCAGATGCCAATGCAAGGAAGTTATATGATTTGGGAGAGTCACTCCGTCCGGGAACACTTAAGGTGTGCTTTGAGGGAGAGGGAGAAGAGCTTACGAAGACAGAGAATACCCAGCCGGCACTTTTCCTTACAGACCTTGCATTTGCCAATGCACTTAAGGATGCAGGGATTAAGGCTGACGCTGTAGCAGGATTTTCTCTTGGAGAGATTCCGGCACTTGCTTATGCAGGTGTGTTATCAACAGAGGACGCATTTAAACTGGTAGTCACAAGAGGTGCTAAGATGGGTGAGCTGTCTGCAAGGTATGCAGGTGGAATGGCAGCAGCACTTAAGCTTGCACCAGAGGTTGTTGAAGAGACTTGTAAGGAATTCAAGGAAATCTGGCCGGTTAATTACAATTGTCCGGGACAGATTTCATGCGCAGGAAGTGCCGATGAGATAGATGACTTCTGTGCTGCAATCAAGGCAAAGGGTGGCAGGGCAGTCAAACTTGCAGTCAGCGGAGCGTTCCATACACCTTACATGAAGGAAGCAAGTGAGGAGCTTGAGAAGGCGCTTAAGACTATGACAGTCAATGCGCCACAGACAGATATATTTGCCAACAGAACAGGAAAGCCTTACCCACAGGATACAGCGCAGATTGCGGAAACAATAGCACTTCAGGCCTCTTCAAGTGTCAGATTCGAGGACACGCTTAAGAATATGTGGGCTGCCGGAGTAGACACATTTATTGAGGTCGGAGCAGGTAAGACGCTCACTGGATTTGTTAAGAAGACACTTCCTGAAGCAAGGATGTACACAGTCACAACAGTAGATGCGTTGAAGGAAGCAATTGAAAGCATCAGGGCAGGAGAATAATGATGGCAGTTAAATGTAACAAATGTAAAGAAGAAATCAACAAAGAAGATTTGGAAAAGAATTACTACATATGTCCGTTGTGCGGAAAATTAAACCGTATACCGGCGAAGAACAGAATTCAGATGCTTACAGAAAAATTCGATGTGATGTTCAATGAGCAGGAATTCACTGATCCTATTAACTTTCCTTCTTACAAGGAAAAGTATGAGGCTGCCAGAGAGAAAAGCGGCGAGACAGAAGGGGTTGTATGCGGCAGGGGAACTATCGGCGGACAGGATACATGTATATTTATCATGGAGCCGGGGTTCATGATGGGTTCTATGGGAACGGTTGTCGGAGACAGAATCACTGCACTCTTTGAATATGCTACGAAGCACAGGCTTCCTGTTGTCGGATATACGGTTTCCGGTGGCGCAAGAATGCAGGAGGGAGCGCTGTCGCTTATGCAGATGGCTAAGGTATCAGCAGCAGCGAAAAGACACAGCGACGCAGGACTTTTATATGTTGTATGTACAACAGATCCTACAATGGGCGGCGCTACAGCAAGCTTTGCAATGCTTGGAGATATCATAATTTCTGAACCGGGTGCAATGATTGGATTTGCCGGAAAGCGTGTTGTAGAGCAGGTTACAGGTGAGGTGCTTCCGGATAATTTCCAGAGCGCCGAGTTCCAGTTAAAGAACGGATTCATAGACGATATCGTACCAAGACAGGAACAGAAGGCATATCTTGCTAATATTCTTGCAATACATGCAGAAACAGTAAGTGCGTAGCAATGAAATTACGCAGAATAATGTAACTTCGCAACATAATGCAGCTTTGCAACATTAAGGAGAAAAATTAATTATGGCAAACGAGAATTTAAGTGTTTATGACAGAATCTGCCGCACGAGAAAGAGCGGCAGGGCAACTGCATCAGATTATATAAATGCTGTAATAACCGATTTTGTAGAACTTCATGGCGACAGGTGCTTTGCAGATGACCATGCAATTGTCGGCGGCATCGGAAGGCTTAACGGAAAGCCGGTAACTGTAATCGGAATTGAAAAGGGAAGAGATTTAAACGAGAGACTTTTAAGAAATTTCGGTTGTGTCCTTCCGGAAGGATACAGGAAAGCATTAAGACTTATCAAGCAGGCAGAGAAGTTCCACAGACCTGTTATATGCTTCGTAGATACACAGGGCGCTAACTGTGGAAAGGGCGCAGAGGAAAGAGGACAGGGACAGGCAATTGCCAACAACCTGTATGAGCTTACGGATGTTAAGACACCAATTATATCAGTGATGATTGGCGAGGGCGGAAGCGGCGGCGCGCTTGCACTTGCCGTGGCTGATGAAGTGTGGATGCTTGAAAATGCATATTATTCAGTAATCACACCAGAGTCATGCGCCAGCATTCTTTTCAAGGATCCGAAGAGAGCACCGGAGGCAGCAGAGCATCTTAAGCTTACAGCCGCTGACTTAAATAAAATGGGTATAGTGGAAAAGGTTGTTGAAGAACCGGAGGATTTTTCAGAGGAAAAAGAAACAGCACATTTTATGAAAAAGCTCGCTGACGACTTATCTAAAGAATTAAAGCAACTGGAGAAGAAGCCAGTCGATAAGCTTCTTGATGACAGATATGAGAAATACAGAAAAATAGGCCGTTACAGCGAATACAGTGAGGCAGTAGGAGAGGTTCCGGGTGCAGCACAGTTGCTTGGCGGGACACAGACTCCTGTAAGAAAGAAAAGAGGAATATTTGGTCGTGGCTAAGATATTAGTATTAAATGGAAGTCCACATAGGAGTGCCAGCACTACGATGATGGTAACGGACGCATTTGTAAAAGGGATGAGTGAAGGCGGAGAATACGAGTCGGAGATAATTAATATCTCCGACTTAAATGTTACACCCTGCATGGGGTGTCTTTCGTGCTGGGCAAGGACTGAGGGCGAATGTGTTATTACAAATGATGACATGCCAGAGGTTAAGAAAAAGATAGAGGAAGCGGATGTTATAGTTGAGAGTTACCCGCTGTATTTCTTCGGAATGCCGGGGCAGATGAAGCTTTTCACAGACAGGCTTTTAAGTATGATGTGTACCTACAGGGGGCAGAAGCCGCCTGAAAATGGCGAATCATTTCATGGCATAAGAAATCCGAAGCCGGGGCAGAAGCTGGTTTTAATATCGGGCTGTGCCTATTCGGAGTCGGCTTCAGTCTATGACTCGCTTCTTAAGCAGTATGAGTGTATATGCGGCAGGGACGGGTTCACACCAATTCTGTGTCCGCAGTTAAAGACACTTATTGAACTGGGGGCAAGTCCGAGACTCGACAGATATTTATCCAGATATGAGGCGGCTGGAAAAGAATTTGCAATGACAAAGCATTTGTCAGAGGAAACTAAACAAAGGCTTGCCAAAGTGCCATTTTCAGAGGCAGTGTATAAGAACCTGCTTGATAATTTCTGGCGGGAGCAGAAGGAGGGCTGAATCCTCTCCTCGTCAAAGGACTCGGATTTTACTTCGTAAAACAAGGAGGATTTATGATTAAGATAGTAGTGGATTTGCTTGGCGCTGACAAGCCGCAGACAGAGCTTGTTTCGGGCGCAATCAGGGCAGTTAATGAGAATAAAGATTTATATGTGTATCTGATGGGAAGAAAGGCGGAGATTGAGGATTATCTTGCAAATGTTTCTTATGCTGAATCGCAGCTTGAGATTGTGGACTGCACGCAGGAGATAACTAATTTCGATGATCCGGTTGACGCTTATCACGACAAGACGGATTCGTCCTTAATCAAGGGGCTTAAAATGTGCCGGATGAATGAGGATATTGGCGGATTCGTGACATGTGGCGCGACCGGAGTTGTGCTTATCAGCTCAATTCTTATACTTGGCAAGTTAAATGCCACACGACCAGCGCTTTCCGTAGTGCTTAATGGCCGCAATGACAAGTCATTCTGCATAGTTGACTGTGGTGCGAATATCGACTGCAAGGCAGACAGATTTGTTGATTTTGCAAGACTCGGAGTTGCCTATATGAAGACTCTCGGAATCGAAAATCCTACAGTTGCCACACTTTCTAATGGAATTGAAGCGGGCAAGGGAAGTGATGTTATTAAGGAAGCGCATGAGCTTCTTGAAAAATGCGGCTTTAATTTCACAGGTAATATTGAGGGAAAAGAGGTGCTGGATGGCAATGCAGATGTTGTTGTATGTGACGGATTTGCCGGAAATGTTCTTCTTAAATCAATCGAGGGTACAGCCAAGGTTGTGTTTGACGATATAAGACGCGCCGCAGCCGGTGCATCGGAGACTGAAAAGGCGCAGCTTGAGGCGCTTGTAAGCCGGCTTGAGCCAAAATTCGATTATAATAATGAGGGTGGAGCAATACTGCTTGGCGTTAAGAAGCCGGTTGTCAAAGGGCATGGCGCGGCGACGGACAGAACAGTGTATAACATCATCAATATTGCTTATGGGCTTGCTAAGAATAAACTTGTGGAGAAGATTGGCGAGGAATTCAAGAAATAAATGCATTTTTGTGATATGATAAATAATAACCTCCATTCCGCAGGCACAAAGTGCCGGAGGAATCGCGAGCCAAATGTCAGA
>CAVKBP010000099.1:0-9617 GCA_963654395.1 Ruminococcus sp. CAG:382 | reverse complement strand
CTGGGCATGTTCGGGACTTGCACCCGTTAGAGCGCGCCCATGGCGCGCAAACCAAGAAAACCCTCAGAGTTGCAGCTCTGAGGGTTTTCGTTTTACCTATGGGAATTTACCACATTCCTTAGTTATGTTTATTATATGCCAGTGCAGAAAAAAAATCAACCAAGAAAAAGAAAGATATTATTTTTTATTGTCATACAGAAGGAAGATGGGGAAGAAGAAAATACCTCAATACCAATTTTCTTTTGTATTATTCTGTAATCACATTACAAATTCACATTAATTAAGACAAATTTTATAGAAAATGTCCTGTTTTTTATACTCTATACATATTATTATTTCTTTGAAAGCGAGGTAATAGTGTGAAAAATTAAAGATTTTGCGTACACAAGATTTATGCTTGTTCTCAAACTTAAGATATCCTGAAAAATGGGAAAGAATGGAGATTATTATGAAAATAAAAGAATTTTGTAAACAAAAAATATTACACAAGAAAAATTAGCCGAAGATTTAAATGTTGATGTAAGAACAATCCGGCGGTGGGAGCACACTACGCCATCTACAAAAAATATTCTAAGATTATCCAATTATTTCGACATCTTCCCTTGTGATCTGCTTGAAGATAATGAAAAAATGCCCGAATTTCTAATTGGTTCGTCAGGTTCAATAGACTTTGATTTTGTAAAAAAGCATGTTTTATTATCAATTAATGTACTGTCTTCTCAAAATGTTATCCATGACATTTATAGAGAAACTTTTATTAAATATGATGACAATATGCTTGCGGATCTTCTGAATACATCTCTAGCAATAACCAATATTTATTCCAGATTAGTCTTTCTTCTTAATTCTAAGGAATGGATTAATCAATTACATTATAGGACTAACTATTCACATTTTGATTATGAATTACAATTGAAGTTTTTGGCTCTTGACTTATTTCATCCTGATGAAGGACTATTTAATAATTCTGAGATTAATAATTTAGTAGAAAAGCTCTGCAATACATGCAATAAATACAAATTCAATCCCTTATATGATATTTACCTGCCTTCTTATATTGAGGGATTCCTGATATATTTCTTTATATCGTACACTCCTGATACTGCAAGCCGGTCACATCAGATAAATGTATGTTTGCAGATTTTACTTCAATTATTAAACTTTGTTGGTGATAAGTGCCTCTGAGCATTGCCATTTCAATTACAATTCAAAGCTCTTTCCTGAGTAGAAAAAAGACCACACCAGCGTCTCCGCCAATGCAGTCTCATCTTCTTACTTATTCTTCTTAAAAAGTCCCTTCTTCTTTTTCTTCTCAGGAACTACAATCTTTCCGCCTCTTACAGACTTAATACCTACGATATAGATACCACTTACTTCAGCCTTAATCTCTGCTTTAACTGGAATCTGGTCAAATACCTTAGGATCACACATAAGTGACATAACTCTTGGTCCAATCTTTGCCTTTACAATCGGCATCTTACGACCTCTGAGTGCTTTAGGTGTCTGGTCTACAACCATCTTAGGAAGCCCGGCGTCTTTCAGCTTCATCATCTTCTTATCAATGACAAGCATCGACATGAGCTGCTTTGCAGCCTCTAGCTGCGCATTATTAGCTTCCTGCTTCTTCTGAAGCTTCCTGCCTACAATAGTAAGTGCAACAAGTGCTGCTATAAGCACAGCAATAACTATCAATAAAACAATACTCCAAACTGGCATATTTACTACTCCTTCGTTAACATTTCATATACTAGTCAATTATAACAAAACAATCAGTAATTGCAAGTGTTTTGTGTTGGACTTGGGGTGGAGAGTGGATGTATATGCCGTTTCCAGACACGCTCCCGCTCGGAGAAATGCGTAGCGGTACTAGGCGCACTGCCTCACTGCGTGAGGGGCGTTTGCCAAGTGCCGACGCATTTCTACGGTCTGGAAACGGCATATACATCCACTCTCCACCCACCTCCCCGCAAAAGCTTGCTTGGCGCATGGCGCCTCCGCTTCCGCGGGATACGCTTCACAACACGTGCAAGAAACACGCACCACAACGGCTGCATGTCCGCCGCCCGCGGCGGACATGCAGGGGGATGCCACACTGCCTCCGTAAGAAACTCCTCACAACACACACACATCCCACCGGATGCTCCACACCGCAGCGACTGCCACATCCGCCTCCGGCGGACAGGCAGTGAAGAGACAGCGTGAGGGCTGGGGTGTATGTTTGCTGCATTCCAGACCGTAGAAATGCGTCGGCACTTGGCAAACGCCCCTCACGCAGTGAGGCAGTGCGCCTAGTACCGCTACGCATTTCTCCGAGCGGGAGCGCGTCTGGAATGCAGCAAACATACACCCCAGCCCGCCCGTCCGCCACTACCTCCCGTCCTTCTAATCCGTCATCTTATGCAGCAGCGACATCTTCATATCATAGTATTCCGGGCTCATATCCAGATAGTGGTTATGAGGATTTTCAAATCTCTGCTCCTCCTCCCATATATTGTCATTAAGCTGGTTCTGGACATACTTCTTAATCTCGTCGATTGATACTCTGTCAACAACACGCTTTCCGTCCTTAACGACAAGCTGCTGCAGCTCTACCGCTGTGCAGTTTTCAAAATATCTGTTCTTCCATGGCTTCACAGGATCCACATAGCGGTATGGCTGTGAGAGGTCGACCGTCTCATCAGCACCTGTTATGAGGTCTGCTATTGCTTTTTTGTTCTCGTCATATATTCTGTAAACCTTCTTAAGACCAGGATTAGTTATCTTCTCTACATTTTCAGAAATCTTGATTCTTGGCTGGAATACACCGTCCTCTTCTACCGCCGCAATCTTGTATACAGCACCAAATACCGGATCAGACTTGGCTGTTATAAGTCTCTCACCTACACCAAAGCTGTCAATGCAGCCGCCCTGCTCTAAGATTGACATGATAGTCCATTCATCAAGGCTGTTGGAAACTACAATCTTACAGTCAGTAAGCCCTGCATCGTCAAGCATTTTTCGCACCTTCTTAGAAAGATAAGCAAGGTCGCCGCTGTCAAGACGGATAGCCTTAAGACGCTTTCCCATTGGCTCAAGAACCTCCTTGGCGCATCTTATGGCATTAGGAATTCCGGACTTTACAACATCATAGGTGTCTACAAGAAGTACAGTCGAATCCGGATAATTTTCTGCATAATGTTTAAATGCTTCAAATTCATCACGATAAAACATTACCCAGCTATGCGCCATAGTTCCGCTGATTGGAATGTCAAACATCTGTCCTGCCAGAACCGTTGCAGTTCCAACTGCACCACCGATATAAGCTGCTCTTGCGCCATATACTGCCGCATCCATATTGTGCGCGCGCCTTGCGCCAAAATCTGAAACTGCGCGTCCCTTAGCTGACCGCACAATTCTTCTTGTCTTCGTAGCGATAAGAGACTGGTGGTTCACCTGAAGAAGAATTGCAGTCTCCACAAGCTGTGCGTCAAGCAGAGGTGCAGCAACAGTGATTACCGGCTCATTTGGATACATAATAGTTCCCTCAGGAAATGAATAGATATCACCCCTGAACTTGAAATCAGCAAGATACTTAAGGAATTCCTCTCCGAAAAGCCCCTGACCACGCAGATATTCAATATCATCCTCATCAAAATGCAGATTCTCAATATACTCAATTATCTGCTCAAGTCCGGCAAATATGGCATATCCGGCATTGTCCGGATTCTTTCTGTAGAACACATCGAACGCGACCTTTCTTTCCTTGTCTTCGTCCTTAAAATAGCCGTTTGCCATCGTAAGCTCGTAAAAATCCATCACCATTGTAAGATTTCTCTCATCAAACTGTTTCTTCATAACTACTCCTTTTCCCGCAGAAAATGTATTTATTATTCCTCGATTATAAGCTTCTTAGTCGTTATTGTTATCTGCATATCGCAATCCGAAAGATGTTCACAGTTTACCTCCATTCCATACACAAGATAAATGCTTATAGTATCCTCCGTCCTTTCAATCTCAAGATTTTTCGTTATAATCCCTAAGCTCATGCTTCCATAAGGTGTCTGGTAATAAGTCATATTTTTACTGCCGGCGGCAAATCTCATCTTGGTGGATACAACGCCTTTCTTAGTCACTTCAACACTGTCGCCATCAATCTTAATTATACTGCCAGAGCGTTCCTGCGACTCGTCATATACCTCTTCATACCTGATGTATTCCTTGCCATTGACAACCGAGTATGTGCCTACATTTATAACCTCGACCTCATCATCCTGCGACTCAATCACTTCAGCCTCTCCGCCATCGTATGTGATTTCCTCATCCATCGTTCCTGTGTATAAGCCTTTAATCTTAATAAAGACCTTATCCTTGTTCTTCAATCGCCCTTCCTCCGCTGACTGCCTACAATCCAAGCAGTTCATTTATAAATGTTAAATATTTAAACCGCACTTTACAACCCTTAGCGGTTACTGCCTTATATTCTTCGTCTGTAAGAATCCCTGCAAGCTTTTCCTTGGAATCCTCCGGAACCACGCCATACACCGCGTCCACGAAGCACAACGGCGGATAAAGCACGCACCACCAGTTCTTCCCCTCTGCCTTGCCTATGTCAACCCTGAAAGCCTCATAGTATCCTGCTGGAAATGTGACATCTCCGTAAGACTTCACCGGAAAATAACTTTTCTCGAAATACACATATACCTCATCCGGAAATCCATTGTCACGCAGAGTTTTAACAGCAACATTTCTGATGTTATCACTCTCCGCCTCTAATATTGCCCTCGACTGTGAAAGCGACTCCGAATCCGACAGCGCCGGTCTTATGTAATCAACTACCGCTTCCTTAACCTTAAGCTTAACCTCCTGATCCTCTTTAGAATCACTTGCAGCCCTCACATGGAATCTTATAATACTCTCTGATATGCCTTCCGTAACCGCTTCCAGATTTCCGGCATAAGATACCCTGTAATAACCAACCAGCCCACTAGCCACAATAATGATAATAAGTAAAATGCCAAGTCTCTTTTTAACACACATACCTGCCTCCCCTGTTTTACGAAGTAAAATGCGACTGCCCTTGCAGGAGCAGAGGCAGTGCCTCCCCTGTTTTACGAAGTAAAATACATAAATATCTTCATATCAGGGAGTATGTCCATATTTTTCCAGCTTAAACAGGGATATGCAATAAAAAGAATCCTATATAGCAAAACAAAGGCTGGCAGATAGCCAGCCCCTTTAATCCTGAAAATTACTTATTAAGAAGTCTGATAATGCCCTTTTCCTGATTAGTTATATGCTGTCTTATGACAATCTTGGTATTCTCTTCATCTTTCTTGGAAAGCTTGTCAATAATGTCATTATGCTCGCTGATAAGGATAGAGTGTGCTCTTGCGTCCTTAACATATTCAAGTCTGTATCTGTACATCTGCTCTCTTAAATTATTAATAATCTGGATAAGTCTTTGATTATCTGTCATCGCATATATAATATCATGGAAATTCACATCAGCGTCTACAATTGCAACCACATCCTTAGATATAATTGCTGCCTCGAATCTCTTATTAGCCATTTTCAGCTCTTCAATGCGCTCCGGAGTTACATTACGGCATGCAAGTGTCGCCGCAAGCTCCTCAAGTGCAGCTCTCACCTCAAGAACATCCTTCATGTCCTTCTCAGTGATATGTGCAACCTCAGCTCCCTTTCTTGGAATCATTATAACAAGTCCCTCAAGCTCAAGCTTTCTGATTGCTTCTCTGATAGGAGTTCTGCTCACCCCAAGCTTATCGGCAAGCTGTATTTCCATAAGTCTCTCGCCCGGCTCCATCTCACCTCGTAAGATAGCCTGTCTTAAAGTGTTAAAGACTACATCTCTTAACGGGAGATAGTCATTAGCATCCATCTTAAGTTCACCTTTCATAATAAAACCTTACCTTTCTCTATATGCTGAATGTGTATCAATACTCCATTATTATGGAGCAAATGTTTCCGTTGTATACACCTGTCTAGCTTCGCCCTTCTGTCTTAGGAACTGCTGACAGGCAATCATAGACTGTTCATCCGGGAATATTCCGAAAACAGTAGGACCGCTTCCGCTCATCATGGCATTAATAGCACCATGCTCAAGCATATCCTTCTTAATACTGTCAATCACCGGATACAGCGGCACCGTGACAGACTCTAATACATTTCCCATCCTTGAAGCCACAAGCCCGACATCCTTTAATCTGACAGCCTCGATAATTCCGTCAATATCCGGATGCTCATTTATTGGTGTGCTGTCCAGCTTCTCATAGACTAACCTGGTCGATACATTAACCGGCGGCTTCGCAACAAGAATATGGCAGAATGGCATATCCGGAAGCCTTGTAAGCTTCTCGCCAATACCTTCAGCCAACGCCGTTCCTCTCATAAGACAATATGGAACATCCGCCCCTATCCCAACTCCAAGCTTCATAAGCTCTTTCATGGAAATGTTAAGCTCATAAAGCCTGTTCATTCCAAAAAGCGCACAGGCTGCGTCACTTGAACCTCCAGCCATTCCTGCCGCAACAGGAATGAACTTATTAAGGTCAACCTCAATTCCACCCTCCAGCTTATAACTGTCCTTCATAAGCATAATTGCCTTATAGACAAGATTGTTTTCATTGACCGGAAGAAAGCCTACATTCGTCTTAATTCTTATCTCTTCCTCCGGAATCCTTGTCATAATAATGCGGTCATACAATCCGACCGTCTGCATAACCATTCTTACATCGTGATATCCGTTATCCCGTCTACCAAGAACATCGAGTCCAAGATTAATCTTGGCTCTTGCCTTTAATCTGATACTTTCCATATGTTACCTAACCTTGTATACAAAATCCATTTTTTCAAGACTATTATATTAAAGATATTGTATAAAATCAAGTACAATCTTAAAAATGCTTCTCTAAAATGCTTCATTTTTCCGATATTTGTGTGGAGATATGCCCTTTGCTTTCCTGAAGGCGTCGCCAAAATAATTGCTGTCATTGAAGCCGCATTCAAATGCGATATCAGTAATTGATTTGTTAGTTTCCAGCAGCAGATTGCAGGCATTCTGTATTCTCACATTTATGATATATTCCTTAAAGCCAAAGCCTGTGGCGGTCTTGAATTTCTTAGAAAGATACGACCTGCTCAGATTAAATTTATCCGCAACGCTCTCTAACGACAGATTATCCGCATAATGCTCATATATATAAGTAGCAACCTCCTGGATAATCCTGTTGTCCACATCAATTTCTTTAATAACATTTTCTTCATAATTCTTGCAGCGGATAATGAACAGCAGCAGCTCGATAAGCCCCACCTTAATAAATGCCGGTGACAGCTCGTCAGGCGAATCATTCTCAAACATCAGCTTGTCAAGCAGCGCAACAACATAGTCACGCCTCTTTTCAGGAATATTCACAACTCCCGGCTTCATGCAGTTATCCATAAGCTCCCTGCCGGCTTCGTGCGAAATCCACTCCGTCGCCTCATTACGGAAGCTGATGACAATACGCTCATGCACTCCCTTTCCATTATAGGTTGTCCTGTGAAGACAGCCACTTGGCACAATAACTAAGTCACCCTTTCCGAATTTATAAATGTTGTGGTCAATAAAGCTCGTACACTCCCCGCTTGACAGATAGAATATCTCATTAAACGGATGCACATGCGCCTCGTTGCCACAGCCGCTGCTGACATTGCTTCTCTTTATTTTCTTAATATCAAAGTCCTTCGACATATCCTGAAACATATGCTACCCCCATTATGTGTCTAATATAGTAATTTTTCTGTATTATCTGGAATATTCATTCGTTTAATTGTAGAAATCACTGTTTTTTACGCTTATATTATGTATAAAGGATATCGAAATGTCAATAACATTTGCTAAAAAGGGGTAACTGTTCAGAGCCAACCTCCAAAATGCTTCGCATTCGAAAGGTGTGGCGTATCCGCCAAATAAAATTTCAAAATCATCCATAGGAATGCAAGCATTCCATGTCTGATTTTTGAAATTTTGCTTGGCTCTGAACAGTTACAAAAAGGGGGTTCATCATGGCAAAACCAATAAGTGAAGATAAAAGAAATATGATTCTTAACGGCAATCTTTTCCACGCAATTCTTATGCTGGCTATTCCCGTTATGATTAACAGCTTTATACAGTCGATGTACAATCTGACTGATACCTTCTGGCTTGGACGGATAGGTACTGAAAACCAGTCCGCCATCACTCTTGTATCTCCGTTCCAGAATATTCTTATTAATTTCGGTAACGGAATCACAACTGCCGGTGCGATTCTTATATCGCAGTACCTCGGTGCAAGGCAGGACAAACAGGCTAATTCAATGGCTGACCATATCGCTGTTGTCTCTCTTGGCTTCTCCGTCCTGTGTGCATTTATATGCTGGCTTGTATCTCCGGGACTTGTAAAATGGCTTGGTGCAGAGGGAATCATCTACAGCTATGGTCTTACCTACATAAGAATTGTTGTTCTTGACCTGCCGTTCCTGTTTTCGATTAATCTGTATACATCCGTAAAACAGGCGCAGGGCGATACTGTAAAGCCTATGTTTCTTAATATGCTCGGTGTTGCCATCAACCTTATATTAGATCCGTTATTCCTTATTGTTTTCAAATGGGGTATCGGTGGAGCAGCCTTTGCCACCCTTCTTGCCAAGGTGCCATGTGCAGTCATTGCCCTTATAACACTTACCAGACCGGGACAGCTTGTCAGAATTAATTTTAAGAATTTTAAGTTTGACAAGGGCATGGTTGGCTCGATTGTAAAAATCGGTCTTCCTACTGCAGTCGGTGGAAGCACCATGCAGCTTGGTTTCCTTCTTATGACTAAGAATGTCAACGCTTATGGCTTCATTGCCACAAGTGCTTACGGTATCGGCAACAAGATAAACAGTATAATTACTATGCCGGCAAGCGGCATCGGCTCTGCTATATCAACGATTGTGGGACAGAATATTGGTGCCGGACAGCAGGAAAGAGCTGACAAAGCTTATCACTATGCACTCCGTATGGGCGCACTTTTCCTGTTATTTTTCGGACTGATATTATCAAGGCGCTTCATCTCGCAGGCTATGGTAACATTTTTCTCAACGGACGACCGCGTTATTCCGCTTGCAACAGATTTCCTGTCACTCATGGCTTTCTGGTGCTGGAGCAATGCCTTTTACAATGTCACACAGGGACTTTTCCAGGGCAGCGGCCACACTATGATTACTATGATTGTAGACGCTTCCAGAATATGGATATTCCGTCTGCTCACACTCTGGATATGTGCAAATGTATTTCACATGGGAGTTGCCTCTGTCTGGTACGCCGTCGTTATCAGTAACGGCACCTCTGCTGCCATTCTCTACGGACTGTACTGGACAGGAATATGGAAGAAATCGACGATAAAAATCGAAAAAACAGAGGGTTAATTATGATGCAGGCATTTCCGATATATATTGTGTCATGAACTACAATCATACATTTCATTCACGATTGTAATTCGCCGTTCGGGATGAACATGCAGGCATGTTCCCCTTACTAGTACAGCGTTTTAGAAATCGCTGTACTAATATTCACTGTATCATAGAGGTAAATTCCGCTCCCCGCCTTAAGGGAGGTG
>CAVKBP010000098.1:1836-9708 GCA_963654395.1 Ruminococcus sp. CAG:382 | reverse complement strand
CCACTTTTCTTACCACTTTGAATCATGATTTTGTGATATTTTGCGATACTTTACGTAGTTTTCACTGCAAGCATCAAATGCCTTCAAGCCCTTATAAATCAAGCATTACCGCCACTTTCCGGCTCTTACTTCTCCTCAACCACCTGAAAAATAAAGAACTTCAGATAATAACTCTCCTGCGCCTCCCACAATATCGGATGGTCTGGTGACTGCGTCCTGAACTCGACCTGACGGAGTCTTTTATGTACAGCCTTGGCGGCTTCCTTAATAGTCTTGGTAAGAAGCTCCTGTGTCATAAAGTGTGAGCATGAGCAGCTTGCAAGATAACCGCCGTCCTTTACAAGCTTAAGCCCCTTCATATTAATTTCCCGATAGCCCTTGATTGCATTCTTTGTCGCTTCCCTTGACTTAGTAAACGCCGGCGGATCAAGAATTACAACATCATATTTTTCTCCTGCCTCGTTAAGCTTAGGCAGCTCGTCCAATACATTTGCACATTTAAAATGTACTGTTTCCTCAAGTCCGTTAAGCCTTGCGTTGGCTCTCGCCTGCTCAATGGCAAATTCAGATATATCAAGCCCTGTAACCTCCTTAGCGCCCGCAATTCCTGCATTTAGTGCAAATGTGCCCATATGCGTGAAGCAGTCTAAAACCCTCTTGTCCTTACACAGCCTCTGCATGGCAAGCCTGTTATACTTCTGGTCAAGGAAAAAGCCAGTCTTCTGTCCATTCACAACATCTATCAGGTAGTGGACACCATTCTCAACTATTTCAACATTAGTGTCGAATTCGTCACCGATAAAGCCCTTAACCCGCTCCATTCCCTCAAGCGTGCGGACCTTAGCATCACTTCTTTCGTATACCCCGCGGATATCAATGCCTTTTTCATGCAGTATCTTTTTCACCTTTTCCACAATAAGCGGCTTGAATCTGTCAATTCCCAAAGCAAGTGATTCCACAACAAGCACATCTGAATATTTGTCAACAACAAGTCCCGGAAGGAAATCTGCCTCGCCAAATATAAGACGGCAGGCAGAGGTATCTACCGTATCAAATCTGTATTCAACCGCTGCCCTCACTCTTTCTTCAATAAATGCTTCATCAACCGCATGCGTATGTCTTGCCAGCATTCTCACTGTAATCTTCGACCTTCTGTTAATAAATCCGATTCCCATAAAATAATCATCAAAATCAAGCACTTCCACAAGCTGTCCATCAACAATTCCATCCGGCATCCATTCGATTTCATTATCATAAACCCATGCGCCGCCTGCCTTTAATGTTCTTCCCTCACCTTTTCTTAACCTAATCTGTCCACATATATTATATAAATCTTCCATAGTAATCTCCATTCTTGCCTGCCGTCATTCCGGCACATTTATATAGTACATCGAAAATTAAATAACCGCCACATTGGCTTGTCTGATTTCTCATATGCTGCGTTGTCGTCAATCACCGTAGCCACCGCTACGCCTCTTTCCTCTGTCTCTTTCCTCCGCTTTGCATACGAGAAAATCATCCTGCGCCAATATAGCTGATATTTAATTTTCGCTTTACTAATCTATTATATCAGTCTGACGGTGAATTACCAAGGAAATAAAACATACATACCCCGGCAATCGTAACAGCAATGGACATCACCTTAATCCAAGAAAATGCTGTTTTCTCACTTCCGAATAATCCAAAAAGTCCAATCAGATATGACACAATTATCTGCGCTACAACAATAGTAAGCTCCGCCTTAGCAATCCCCAGCCCACTGATGCTTTTTATTACTGTAAATGTAATAAATGCGCCTATCACTCCTCCAAGAAGTGTTATCTTATTATCAACCTTAAAAAGCTTCATTATGTCCGGTCTGCCATCTATAACCCACATAACCGCACATGCCGCCAGAGCTGTCACCTGCACGAACATAGCCGTAACCCACACGCTGCTTGCTTTCGTAACATTTGTATTAAATGCACCCTGCAAGCTCATAAGCGCACCTGATATTATTGCAATCAAAAAACCTGCCATCAGCTTATAACCTCCATAAGTCTTTAGGATAATTATAAGTTGATAGCAGGAATATTATACATTGTTTCTATTTCTTCATTCTGTCTATACATGCCGCAAATGAATTATATGCATCATCCACCTTTGTTCCATCATACACCTGATGAAGCATAATCTCATATCTCATATAGACCTCACCTACACCAATATACTTTGCTTTGACGACCGAATCTGAATAGATATCATGCATTGCCTTGTAGCTTTCTGCATTCTTCTTAACCTTGATATCGGCTCTCGCACAGCTTTTCTTTGCGGTGCTTTCCATATAATCTGCATAGTCATACGAAATAGCTCTCGCCACAGCCTTTGATGCGTCTACATTCTTAGTATAAGGATTGACAACCGCCATTGTGGTAACTGACATTGCTCTTGATTCAACATCATCTCCCATTGACGGATAGCTGCATATTCCATAATCAACATCTGATGAATCTATACTGGCTATGCTGTCTGCATCAAGGATTGTATAGAGCAGTCCGCCTTTTGAGAATAACTCCACACAGGTATCCAGACCTACATTATTTCTGTCTGTTCCAAATGCGCTGCTTAATTCAGCATATTTGTTAAGCACCTTCTTTATAGAGGCTTCATCAACTGATACTACAGAGCTGTCCTCTGCATTGTCGCCGCCTATATTAATATACTTACCGCATGCCGCATAATTAAGAAACATAGAACCCGGCGCCCACTGGAATACCATCGTTACATCCTGATTATCCTCATTAATCTGGTAATTATCACTAATCTGTCTTATCTGGTCAATTGTGTCAACTGCTTCAGCATATTTTTTATTATATACCAGAAATGATGTGTTAAATGATACCGGATATCCATACAGCTTGCCATTATATGAGCAGGCTGTCATAGCTGCTTTTCCGAATACATCCTCGTTGTACACATCCGGATAAATGTCGTTTTCAGACATAAGCCCCATAAGATATGCCTTCTCTATCTCCTCTGATGTAAGGAAATATATGTCGCAGGCATTGTCATTCCGGACTGATTCATCATATATGTAATTGATATATGAATCTGCCTCAATATATACCGGATTAATGGTTACAAGCTCATTAGACTGCTTGAACTGTGTGGCAACAAATTCAAGATAAGACTCATACGAGCTGTCGTTATACCATACATTTACTGTAATAGGTCCGCTAAGATCAAGGTCTCTGGCAGCCCGCGTCCTGTCATATTTCGTGCCACAGCCTGCAAAGACTGTCAGCATGGTAACAATCAGCATCATGCTGATACATCTTCTTAATTTCATAAATCAAACTCCTGATTCTAGAAGGATTTCTTAAGCTTAGCTATGCATTCATCTACATCAGACTTAGTAATAACAAGTGGTGGAACAAATCTTATAACATTAGTTCCCGCTGAGAACAGTATTAATCCGTTATCAAGTGCTCTGGCAATTACATCCTTAGGATTAATTGACAATTCAAGTCCCTGCATAAGTCCCATTCCGCGTCTCTCAACAACAACATCTACTGTCTTAACAAGCTCATCAAGCTTCTCTTCAAAGTAAGCAGATACTTCCCTTACATTCTCTAACACATGCTGCTTTTCAAAAAGCTCGAACACCTTGGCAGCCGCTGCACATGCAAGCGGATTACCACCATATGTTGTTCCATGGTCTCCTGGAACTAATGCCTTCGCAACTTCCTCTGTCGCTGCAAATGCGCCTATAGGAACACCGCAGCCTAAAGCCTTGGCAACAGTGATAATATCAGGCTTCACACCATACTGCTGGAATGCGAACATGCTTCCTGTTCTTCCCATTCCACACTGGATTTCATCAAGTATAAGAAGGATTCCCTTCTCATCGCATAGCTTTCTTACGCCTTCAATAAATTCTTTATCAGCAGGGTAAATTCCTCCTTCACCCTGTACTGTTTCAAATATTATAGCACATGTTCTGTCATTAACAAGTTCCTTTACACTTTCAAGGTCATTATACTGTGCAAATTTAATTCCCGGAATCATCGGTCCAAATGCTTCCTGATAATGCTTATTGCCAGTAACCGCAAGCGCTCCCATGCTTCTTCCATGGAATGAGTGCTGCATTGCAATAATCTCTGCATCAGCCTTTCCGTTCTTCACATAATAGTATTTCTTGGCAAGCTTTACTGCACCCTCAATAGCCTCTGTACCACTGTTAGTAAAGAATACCCTGTCCATTCCAGAAGCCTTAGTAAGTGCTGTTGCAGCCTCTACTGCCGGTTCATTGTAGAAATAATTGGATGTATGTATAAGCTTATCTATCTGTGCCTTTAATGCATCATTATATTCCTTGTTGTTATAGCCAAGTGCAAATACGGCAATACCTGCTCCAAAGTCAAGATATTCCTTGCCATCTGTATCGTAAAGCCTTACTCCATCACCCTTATCAAGCACTATCTGATAACGGTTATATGTATGAATCAGCTTCTCTTCTGCTGTTTCAATAATCTGCTGTGTATTCATTATTACTCTCACTTTCCTGTCCACATTTATTTATCTGAATCAAAGAACTTTTCAGCATCATCTGAAAGAATAGCTGTACCAACACCCTTGTTAGTAAATATTTCAAGAAGAAGGCAGTGTGGTATTCTTCCGTCAAGGATATGCACTCTTGACACACCATGCTCAATCGCATCAATGCAGTTGTTAAGCTTTGGAAGCATTCCGCCTCCGATTGTTCCGCTCTCTAAAAGCTCTCTTGCCTCTGATGTAGAAAGCTCTGATATAAGTGAATCCTTATCATCAAAATCCTTATATACACCCTCAATATCTGTTAAAAATGCAAGCTTCTCTGCATTGACAGCTCTAGCAATCGCACATGCAGCATCATCCGCATTTATATTATATGCATGAAAATCATCATCATATCCGATAGGACAGATAACCGGCAGGAAATCATCCTTAAGCAGTGAATCAATAAGTGTTGTTTCAACAGCAGTCACCTCGCCGACATATCCTATATCCTCACCATTAGAATATTTTTTCTCTACCTTTAACATGCCGCCATCCTTGCCGCTGATACCGCATGCCTTGACTCCAAGCTGCTCAATCATTGACACAAGACTCTTATTAACCTTATTAAGAACCATCTCGGCAATCTCCATAGTCGGTTCGTCTGTAACCCTTAAACCGTTCTTAAATTCAGGTGTCATGCCAGATTTCTCAACCCATTTGCTGATTTCCTTGCCGCCGCCATGCACAATAATCGGCTTAAAGCCAACAAGCTTAAGTAAAACTACATCCTGGATAACCTTTCTTTTAAGCTCCTCATCTACCATGGCACTTCCGCCATATTTAACTACAATTATCTTTCTGTTAAACTTCTGAATATAAGGAAGCGCCTCAACAAGCACCTGTGCTTTCATAAGCTCCTCTGTCATATCCTTTGCACTCATCTTAATCCTCCATTCCCGCCTGCTTTTCAAGACATCTCAGGTTTGTGCGCAAGCACAAATCCTGCGTGTGAAAAATCTTTAATTTTTCACACTAATCTCCATTTCGTGATTATCTTAATAAAATATCTGTATTTTCGTATCGTTTCAGCTTCTGTAATCCGCATTTATCTTAATATAATCAAATGTAAGGTCACAGCCCCATGCTGTAGCGCTCTCATCACCCTGCTTTACATCAGCAATAGCAATTACAGGATTCTGTGAAAGTATCTCTGTTGCCTTATCCTCGCTGTAATCTGTAGCAGTTCCGTCTTTAACTATCTGTAATTCGCCCGCTTCACTCTTAAAGAATATATCAACCTTCTCAGGGTTAAAGTCTGCACCGGAATAACCCATTGCGCACAGGATTCTTCCCCAGTTAGCGTCATGTCCGAATATTGCTGCCTTAGTAAGGCTTGAAGTAACTATTGACTTGGCAAGTGTCTTAGCCTCTGCCTTAGTTGCAGCGCCCTTTACCTGAACCTCGAAAAGGCATGTACAGCCCTCGCCGTCACCGGCAATCATCTTGGAAAGCTCTGTAAATACATAGCTTAAGCCCTCATAGAAAGCGTCATAATCAGCGCCCTCTTCTGTAATCTTCTTATTGCCGGCAAGTCCATTGGCAAGAACAAGTGCTGTATCATTAGTTGATGTATCTCCATCAACTGATATCATGTTAAATGAATCATCAACGATTGCACTTGTCATCTTCTGGAGAACTGCCTTGTCAATATCACAGTCTGTTGTTATATAGCAGAGCATTGTAGCCATGTTAGGATGAATCATTCCTGCGCCCTTGCACATACCTCCGATTGTTACCTTAGTGCCTGCTATCTCTACTTCTACAGCGACCTGCTTATCTCTTGTATCTGTAGTCATAATTGCCTCTGCAGCCTGTGTTCCTGCTTCTAATGAATCCTCAAGCATTGGTGCAAGCTTTTCAATTCCTGCACATATTCTGTCAACTGGAAGCTGCATTCCAATAACACCTGTTGAGCCGATAAGCACTGCTTTCTCCGAAATATTCAATACATTTGCAACAGCCTTTGCTTCCGCTGCACATGCATTATCTCCTTCAACACCTGTACATGCATTGGCAACACCGCTGTTTACTACCACTGCCTGCGCATAGCTTTCATTATATACGATATTTCTGTCCCATTTAACAGGAGCTGCAAATACTTTATTAGTTGTAAATGTTCCTGCTGTAACACATGGCTTCTCGCTATATACAAGTGCCATATCCTTTTTTCCATTCTTATACTTTATCTGTGCTTCACATCCAGCAGCCTTGAAACCTTTAGCTGCTGTAACACCACCTTTAATTATATTCATATAATCCTCCATTCCTGCCTGTTCTTCTAGACATAGTGCGAAATATCCTCGATTTTTCTCACTATTTCCATTATTGCTCGTTTTTCAGAGCATAGTGCGAAATATCTTTGATTTTTAATTTTTCATTCCTGCCTGCTTTTCAAGGTATATATTCTGCCTTAACATTTATTCTATCATGTGATTTAAGTTTTTCTTTACATCCATTACGGGAACATAGGTGCAAGCTGTAATCCCTCATTTTCCGGAAGTCCAAAAAGGAGATTCATATTCTGCACTGCCTGACCTGCTGCGCCCTTTACAAGATTATCTAACGCGCCCATCATTATAAGCCTGTTAGTTCTTGGCTCAAGCTTAAAGCCAATATCAACGAAGTTACTTCCCTCAACCCAGCGTGTTTCAGGGCATACATCCTTAGGAAGCACTCTTACAAAATATTCCTTATCATAGTACTTGTCATAAGCTGCCTTGACATCCTCGAATGTAACATCCTTAGCAAGACTGGCATATGCTGTAACAAGAATTCCTCTGTTCATTGGTACCAAATGTGGTGTAAAAATCAGCTTTAAATCATCTCTTCCACATGCATAACCCAACTGTTCCTCAATCTCAGGTGTATGTCTGTGAGTTCCTACACCATAAGCCTTCATGCTCTCATTAACCTCGCAGAACAGGTTGGCAACCTTTGCGCCCCTGCCCGCACCTGAAGTACCACTCTTGGCATCAATAATGATTGTATCAGGATTAATTATTCCTTCCTTAACCATCGGGTAAAGCGTAAGAATTGATGTTGTAGTATAACAGCCCGGATTAGCAATGATTCTTGTATCACTTCCCACCTTATCCCTGTTAATCTCGCATAAGCCATAAACCGCCTCATCAATATACTGTGGTGCTTTATGCTCAAGCTTGTACCACTGCTCATATACATTTACATCCTTAAGCCTGAAATCTGCGCTTAAGTCGATAATCTTAGTCTTTGAAAGAATCTCATCATTAACGAGGGAGGCACATAAGCCCTGTGGTGTTGCTGTAAATATAACAT
>CAVKBP010000098.1:0-1826 GCA_963654395.1 Ruminococcus sp. CAG:382 | reverse complement strand
GTTGGCAAGCTGTTCCATATTGTCGTCCATGCATTTTGCGTCTACCAGTTTAAACATATTTCTATATACATCCGAATAATTCTGATCTATATAACTTCTCGAACCGAGCCATACAATCTCTGCATCCTTATGTCCTAATAATAATCTGACAAGCTCGTTACCTGCGTAGCCTGTCGCACCGATAATACCTACTTTTATCATAAATCCTCCTTGTGGCTCATTATTTTTGATTCGTTTTGCGGAGTAAATGCATATATTCAAGTAACTGTTCAGCATTTATGCATAAAATGACGCAAAATGTAAATTGATAACCTACATTATAGCAACTTTTTTTCTTATGTAAAGGATATTTTAAATAAATTTTATATTTATGCATTTTGAATGTATATTAATGCATATTATGCATAATTTATTGTTGCATTTTTAAATGAAGTGGTTTATTATAGTTGGCAGGTGCATAGCGTATGTGTTTCACTATGTAGATTCAATAATATACGGAGGAATATATAATGAAAGAAAAGGTTATTCTTGCTTATTCTGGCGGACTTGACACAACTGCCATCATCCCTTGGTTAAAGGAAACCTACAACTATGATGTTGTCTGCGTATGTGCAGACTGTGGTCAGGAAGAGGAGTTGGACGGACTTGAGCAGAGAGCGCTCTCATGTGGTGCTGCCAAGTTATATATAGAAGATATCACAGATGAGTTCTGCGACAACTACATCGTTCCATGTGTTCAGGCACACGCTGTTTATGAAAATAAATATTTACTTGGTACTTCAATGGCAAGACCTCTTATCGCTAAGAGACTTGTTGAGATTGCCCGCAAGGAAGGTGCTGTTGCTATCTGCCATGGTGCTACAGGTAAAGGTAATGACCAGATAAGATTCGAGCTTACAATTAAGGCTTTAGCTCCAGATATCAAGATTATCGCTCCTTGGAGAGATTCTAACTGGAAGCTCCAGTCCCGTGAGGATGAGATTGAATACTGCAGACAGCATGGTATCCATCTTCCATTCAGCACAGACTGCAGCTACAGCCGTGACCGTAACATCTGGCATATCAGCCATGAAGGTCTTGAGCTTGAGGATCCAGCTAACGAGCCTAACTATAAGCATTTATTAGTTCTCGGATGCACTCCTGAGGAAGCTCCTGACGAACCTGAATATGTTACAATGACATTTGAAAAAGGCGTTCCAAAGTCAGTTAACGGCAAGGCTATGAAGGTTTCTGATATAATCAGAGAGCTTAACAGACTTGGTGCAAAGCACGGTATCGGTATCATTGATATCGTTGAGAACCGTGTTGTTGGTATGAAATCCCGTGGTGTATATGAGACTCCTGGTGGAACAATCCTTTACGAAGCTCATCAGCAGCTTGAGGAATTAGTTCTCGACAGAGATACAACAACATTCAAGATGGATGTTGGAAATAAATTTGCACAGGTTGTTTACGAGGGAAAGTGGGAGACACCTCTTCGTGAAGCACTTCAGGCATTCGTTGAGAAGACTCAGGAATATGTAACAGGTGAGGTTAAGTTCAGACTTTACAAGGGTAACATCATCAAGGCTGGTACAACTTCTCCATATTCACTCTACAATGAGTCAATCGCTTCATTCAAGACAGGTGATATGTATGATCATCATGATGCTGACGGATTCATCAACCTCTTCGGTCTTTCACTTAAAGTAAGAGCCATGAAGAAGCTTGAGAACGAGAAAAAGAATAATAAGTAATTGTAAATATTCAGAGCAATGCAAAACAGCTTATCGTAAGTGCCCCAAAACATGGCGTAGTGCAAAATAGCAATCTTATTGTTATAATGA
>CAVKBP010000097.1:0-9847 GCA_963654395.1 Ruminococcus sp. CAG:382 | reverse complement strand
TCCTTTTGGTACTTGTAGTTTGAGAGTAGTGTAAATTCATATGGTAGTCAAATCAGAAAAAGTTTTTGATAGTAAGGAAGATAGTTTGAGAGTAGTGTAAATTCATATGGTAGTCAAATTAGGCGGTCCTCCTTTCATGTATTCTTTCTGTTTGAGAGTAGTGTAAATTCATATGGTAGTCAAATAGGCACAAAACCGGAGGGATACACCTATAGGTTTGAGAGTAGTGTAAATTCATATGGTAGTCAAATCGTTTTAAGACTGTTTTGCTTTATAGCCATGTTTGAGAGTAGTGTAAATTCATATGGTAGTCAAATTGGTAACTTACATATTTATGGTGGTAAATGGTTTGAGAGTAGTGTAAATTCATATGGTAGTCAAATAAATAATCGTGAAGTAGCTGGATGATATACGTTTGAGAGTAGTGTAAATTCATATGGTAGTCAAATTAGAGCATTTATCAGTTTCATTATCTTATTGTTTGAGAGTAGTGTAAATTCATATGGTAGTCAAATTGCTTACATCCGGTAATCCCTCATTCATGTGTTTGAGAGTAGTGTAAATTCATATGGTAGTCAAATGATACTGTGAGCATGATTGTCTGGTAGTATGTTTGAGAGTAGTGTAAATTCATATGGTAGTCAAATTACATTATGTTGTTGTATGCTGTTATCTCAGTTTGAGAGTAGTGTAAATTCATATGGTAGTCAAATATAAATAAATTTCACATATCGTTATGTGGTTTGAGAGTAGTGTAAATTCATATGATAGTCCAAAAGAACAGAAAGGATACAGATATCGCCCATGAACACACAATCATTCACTATATCACCAATTCCAGACAACATATTTGCAAAAATGCAGGGGAAATCATTTAAGCACAACTGCACTGTGCCAAGAGAAGAATTGCGGTATCTTAAGGTTTTACATATCGGATTCGATGGGAAAACGCACACAGGGGAGCTTGTTGTGAACAGGCTGATTACAGATGATGTGCTCGATATATTTAAGCAGCTTTACGAGGCTGGTTATGAGATTGAAAAAATCAGACTTATTGACGAATATGATGCCGATGATGAAAGGTCTATGAGTGATAATAATTCTTCGGCGTTTAATTTCAGGTACATTTCTTACTCAACAACGCTGTCAAAGCATGCGTTGGGATTGGCGGTTGACATCAACACGCTTTATAATCCTTATGTGAAAAATGTTGATGGAAGAAGAAATGTAGAGCCTGCCAACGCAGAAAAGTATACGGACAGGAGTGTCTGGTTTCCGCATAAAATCGACCATGACGATTTGTGCTACAAGGTGTTTGTGCAGCATGGATTTGAGTGGGGTGGCGACTGGGAACATGCAAAGGATTATCAGCATTTTGAGATGCCAGATGAGTGGATTGAGAAAAATTTTTCAAAAGGGTTTTGAAGCATTTTAATTAAAATCGGCTGCTAAAATAACTGCCGATTTTAATTGAAATTTTATCAGGATTGTAGTGTGGCTTGGGAAAAGTATGTGCAGAAAAATGTAAGGCAGGTGACAACATGAATTGCGAAGATATGACCAGAATTCCACAGTTAAATAATGTGCTGAATATAAAAGCAGGAGCTGTGGGCATGAAGAACACGATAAGGTGGATATATTTTGCGGACTGCCTGCAGTGTGTCAGGAGTGAGTATCATGTGGAGGATTATATACATGGCGACGAGTTCGTGGTGCTGACGAATCCTGATGTGACGGAAGATAAGAATAAATTGATGGCACTGATTACAGGCATGGCCAATTGCGGGATAGCTGCGATTGGAATTAACGAGGGACAGATTCTGCCGGAGCTTATAGAATATTGTGATAAAGAAGGACTGCCGCTTTTTGAGCTGCCAGAGAAATTCCCGCTTGTGGATTTGTCGCAGATTTTATGTAAACGGTTAGTGCTTGAAGAAAATAATAGAAATCTTGAGGAACAGGTATTTGCTTCAATTCTTGACGCGGAGCATCTTAACCGCGAGAGCGTCCTTGAGCAGGCTGGGCTGCTTGGAATTGACCTGATGGGAAGCTTCTGCGTTGTAGAATTTACATTTAAAAAGAAAAGCCATGGTGGAAAGGATTTGTTTTCGCTGGGGCATGAGATAAGAAGCATCATCAATATGGAATTTTCATTTTATCAGGGGAGCGTGCTTGTAATGCCGCAGACCGGCAGTGTTCTGGCACTTGTTTCAACTGACAGGTTAAGCGACAAGGACTTGCGGATGGTATTAGAGCATATTATTAAAAATGCTGACAGGAAACACCACATCAGTCTTAAAGCTGGAATCGGAAGCAGTGTGGAATATCTGGAGGATGTGAAGACGAGCCGTAGAGAGGCGGCGGAAGCGGTAAAGGCTGCGTGTGTTTCGGATACAGATGAGAAAATTTTCTTTTACAGGGAACAGGGAATATATACATTTATATCTAAGATTACAGACAGCAGATTCCTAGATGATTATGTTGTGAGGAATATCGGCAAGCTTATAGATGCTGACAGCATTAATAATGGCAGTCTGTGTGAGACGCTGGAAAGCTTTCTTAACCATGACTGTAATGTAAAGGAGACAGCGCAGAGCCTGATTATCCACAGAAACACCCTTAATTACAGGCTTAACAAGATAAGAGAGCTGCTTGATGTGGATTTTGAGAAGCTGGATACATGCATGGAATTAAAGCTTGCATTTATGATAAGGAATTACCGCGGCAGGAAATGAACGCAGTCGAGAAATCTAGTACAGCGATTTCTAAATATCTATCCCAATAACTTGCCTGTTTTCTGGCTGCACACACCAAAAAGCCTCGCCGTAGCCCGCTACGACTGCGTTTTTTTGATATGCACATTCAAAAAGAATTGTGCACGGTGCACAATTAATATAGTTAACTGGAAACATTGATAAAGCAGGATAAAATAGTATAATTCAGACCATAGACAAAATAAATTAAAGTTTTTGAGAGACAAAGGCGTCGGAGAATGAAGAATTCCCGGCGCTTTTTTGCGTGCGGATATCGGGAAACTCAGGAACTTTAGCAATAAGGAGGATTTTATTATGACAACAGCAGAATTATCAAAGGCACTTCCAGAAATTATCACAGAGCAGGTTCCAGGACCTAAGTCACAGGAGCTTCTTGACAGAAGAAATGCAGCTATTCCAAAGGCTCTTTGCGGAAAGGCATATCCAATATGTATCAAGCAGGGCGGCGGCGCAATGTTTGAGGATCTTGATGGTAACAAGTTCCTTGACTGGGTTGGCGGCGTAGGTGTTCTTAATATCGGATATTCTCATCCAGAGGTAATCGAGGCAGTTAAAGCACAGACAGAGAAATATTTCCATACAATCTTCAATGTATATGTTCATGACGGATACGTAACTTTAGCGGAAAAACTTAACGAGATTATGCCATGCAAGGGTGATGTCAAGAAAACATACTTTGCTAACTCAGGTGCTGAGTGTGATGAAAATGCAGTTAAGATTGCGAAAGCATTTACTAAGAGAGAAGGCGTTATCTGCTTTACAGGTGCTTTCCACGGCAGAACTAACCTTACAATGGCACTTACAGCAAAGAAGGCATATGCAGTAGGCATGGGACCATTCCCATCAGCTATCTACAGAGCACCTTATCCATATCTTTACAGAGCACCTAAGGGTTATACAGAAGCTGAAGCAATCCAGTATTATGTAAATGAGCTTACCAGAATATTCGACGAAGGAGCACCTGCAAGTGAAATCGCCTGCATGATTGTTGAGCCATTCCAGGGCGAAGGCGGATTTATTCCAGCACCAATCGAATGGGTTAAGGCAGTAAGAAAGATCTGTGATGATAATGGAATCTTAATGATTGCTGATGAGGTTCAGTGTGGTAACTGCAGAACAGGAAAGTACTATGCATCAGAGTACTGGGCAGAGGCAGGAGCAGCTCCTGATATTATCACAACAGCTAAGTCACTTGGCGCTGGTCTTCCAATCTCAGCAATTACAGCAAGAGCAGAAGTTATGGATGCAGCACCAGCAGGAACAATTGGTGGTACCTTCTGTGGTAATCCTGTTGCAGCAGCCTCAGCACTTGCAGTAATGGAGGTTATGAAGCGTGATGATTATGCTGCTAAGGCAAGACATATCGGTGAAACAATTACAAAGCGTTACAAGGAGCTTCAGGACAAATATGATGTAATCGGTGATGTAAGAGGTCTTGGCGCAATGATTGGTATTGAATTTGTTAAGGATAAAGAGACTAAAGAGCCTGCTACTAAGCTTGTTGCAGACCTTATCCAGAAAGCTATGCAGAAGGGACTTCTTCTTGAGAGCTGCGGAACAGCAAGCAACACAGTAAGATTCTTAGCTCCACTTACAATGACAGATGAACAGATGGAGAAAGGTCTTGAAATCTTTGAAGAATCTTTAAAGGAAGCACTTGAAGCGTAATGTAAATGTGTTTTTTGCCACAACTTAAAAAGAATGGAGATTATTATGGAGCAGAAATCTAAATTTGATAAGGTAATGGGTGCCTGGGACATTCTGGTTATTGCGTTCGGTGCGATGATAGGATGGGGCTGGGTTATCAATTCGGGTGACTGGATTACAACAGCAGGCTTTATGGGCTCAATGATAGCAATGCTCATTGGTGGTGTCATGGTATTCTTCGTAGGACTTACCTATGCAGAGCTTACATCAGCCATGCCACAGTGTGGTGGAGAGCATGTATTCAGTTACAGGGCTATGGGACCTACAGGTTCATTTGTGTGTACATGGATGATTATATTAGGATATGTGGCTACCTCAGCATTTGAGGCAACCGCACTTCCAACAGTTATTACATATCTTTTTCCTAAGTTTAATCAGGTGTACCTGTACACAATAGCCGGAAAAGATATCTACTTGACAACTATTCTGTTAGGTGTCGGATTTGCATTATTAATCACATACATCAATATGAAGGGTGCTAAGACTGCTGCCATGCTGCAGACAATTCTTACAGCAATCATTGCTATCGCAGGAATTCTTCTTGTTGTAGGTTCAGCAGTCAACGGAGATGGCTCTAATATTACAGGGCAGATGTGGGAATCAGCTACAGGCTCAACACTCGGAAGCGTATTCAAGGTAGCCTGCATGACACCATTCCTCTTCATAGGCTTTGATGTAATTCCACAGGCAGCAGAGGAAATTAATGTACCTTATAAAAAGATTGGTAAGATTATGCTCCTGTCTATATTCTTAGCAGTTGCATGGTACCTGCTCATAGTATTTGCAGTGTGCTACATAATGCCACAGAGCGCAATTGCTCAGGAAATGAATGCACAGAATGGACTTGTTTCAGCTAAGGCTATAGAGATAGCATTTAACTCACCGCTTATGGGAAAGGTTCTTATTATTGGTGGTTTATGCGGAATTATCACATCATGGAATTCATTCCTTATGGGTGGAAGCCGCGCACTTTATTCAATGGGTGAATCACTCATGATTCCGGCATTCTTCGGAAAGCTAGGCAAGAATAAAACTCCTGAAGCAGCAATTATCCTTTGCGGTATTGCATGTGTTGCAGCTCCATTTTTTGGAAGAGGCGTGCTTGTATGGTTAGTAGATGCAGCATCCTTTGGATGTGTTATTGCATATATGTTTGTTTCAATTTCATTCTGTATCTTAAGAAAGAAAAGACCTGAGATGGAAAGACCTTACAAGGTTAAGGCAGGCGGCTTTGTCGGAGCTATGGCTGTAATTATGGCTGGTTTCATGACATTGCTGTACATTATTCCAGCATCATTTTCAGCAGCGCTTGTATGGCAGGAATGGGTTGTAGTTGGTATCTGGCTTGCACTCGGAGTATTCTTCTACTTCTATTCTAAGAAAAAATACGGTGCAGAATTTGGACGCGATATATTTATTGTTGAGGAGAATGAAAAGGCAGAGGAGCAGGAAGAAGCTGTACTTCCAGATGCCAAGTATCCAGACAGACATTTCATCATCACAGTAGGCTGTGAGTATGGAAGCGGCGGTCCTGAAATCGCTAAGATGATAGCGCAGAAGTTAGGAATAGAGTATTATGACAGGGATCTTGTAGATAAGGTCGTAGCGCAGATAGGTGTTGATAAAGGGCTTGTTGAGGAAGCCGATAGTAAAATTGGTGTCCGCTATGGCTTTGATACATCATATGGTGTGCGTTATGCCAACCTTTCCAACAGAGTTATAGATGCGCAGTTTGAAACAATCAATAATTTTGCTAAGAAATCTTCCTGTGTCATTGTCGGACGAAGCAGCGATTATATCTTGCGCGACAGGGATGATGTTATAAATGTATTTATATATGCACCTGTTGAAGATGAGATTGCCTGCATAGCCAGAAAGAAGGGCATAAAGAATGAGCACAAGGCTAAAGAAGAATGGGAGTCTGTAGATAAGTCACAGCATGCAAGACATGAATATATTACCGGAAAGAAGCGTGGCGACAGACATACAAGAGATATTATGATTAACAGCAGCATATTGGGCTGGGAAGATACAGCAGACATGATTATTGATATGATTGAACGAAAGTTTGACAAGGAAGATGCTAATAAGTTGAAGAAGGAGGCTTAAAGCAGATGAAGGGCTTTTCTATAAAGACAGAAATACAGGAATTTGATACATTTGAACAGTTTGCTAAGGAAGCCGGAATCGGTGAAAAAGACCTTGTGTTATGCGGTGGACATACATTTGACAAGTACATCGCACCGCTTAATACAGGTGTGCAGACACTTTTTAGAGAGAAGTACGGCAAGGGCGAGCCGACAGATGGCATGGTAGATGCTATTTTAAATGAGCTCCGCGATAAGACATATGACCGTATAATTGCTGTCGGTGGTGGTACTGTTATTGATATTGCAAAGGTTGTTGCTGTTGCAGGAAAGGAAGATACTGTAGATGACCTTTATGACAGGGTTGGAAAGCTTACAAAGGTTCATCCGCTTATCATTGTTCCTACAACCTGTGGAACAGGCAGTGAAGTTACTAATATTTCAGTAATTAACCGCGTAAGCAAGGGCGTAAAAATGGGACTTGCAGATCCGGCTATGCTTGCAGACAGTGCAGTGATGATAACTAATATGTTAGACTCACTTCCATATAAAATATTTGCAACATCATCAATAGATGCAATGGTTCACAGTGTTGAATCATTCTTAAGCCCTAATGGCTGCAGTATTTCACGAATCTTTTCGACTGAGGCGCTTATGACTATTCTTAAATGCTGGAAGGCTTCTGTGGAAGCCGGAGGCGAAGACGCCTGGAAGACATATGCGGCAGACTTTTTAAAGGCTTCTAACTGGGCAGGACTCGGATTCGGCTATGCAGGCTGTGCAGCAGTTCATGCATGTGCTTATCCATTAGGCTCTGTATATCATATACCTCATGGACAGTCTAACCAGCTTATGTTCAAGGATGTCATGAAGATGTACAAAAAGATTAAGCCTGAGGGCAGAATCAATGACCTCGAGGCTGTTATCGCAGAAAGTCTTTCAGTAGCACCTGAAAATGCACTTGAAGAGCTTTATGCACTTATGGATAAAGTATTAAAGAGCGCACCATTAGAAGAATTCGGTGTGAAGAAATCAGACCTTGCAGTATTCGCAGGTGATGTAATAAAGACTCAGCAGAGACTCCTCAAGAACAATTATGTGCAGCTTAGCGAGGAGCAGATACTTGAAATATATGAAGCTGCATACTAATAAATGCTTATATCTATATTCATAATAGAATCATCCCCCAATAAGGCGTGTCAGGAAACTGGCGCGCCTTATTTACACATCAGTAATGACGGCACAGAGCATTGTACTGACTATAGTAATAGTTATTGCGCGCTGTGCAGTATCACTAGTTATTTATGAAACGATGTACTAGAAAAAAATTACAGTTATATTACAGCTAGAAAAGAGCGCACCGGGCTGACATTGTTGGGAGTCTTAAGGATAACGGGGAGTAATTGAGATGGGGATGTAATAATAATTAGAGAAAATGTCGAAGAAAAATTGTGGAATTTTTAAATGAGTTGTCGAAAATGCACAAACACCTGCGTAAATGTTTGTACTTTTAAGCCATTTCATTTTTATCTTTATTATGGTATTTTAAGCAGCAGAGGCGGTTTATTTTGCATGATTTCGGACACTGCCAGCAAAATAGCGCCTCTATTGTTTTGTCTGCTAATCAATTATGTGATGGTTAAGCCATCTGCGTGAGTGGAAACGGATGGTGAACGCAATACCGCGGACAGTCCAGTCAGCGAACATTCCAATCCATACAGCAATAGCACCAACGCCGCATACACGGCATAAGAATATTGTAAAACTCACACGGCATAGCCACATGCTTGCACATGAGGTTATCATTGAGAATTTCACATCTCCGGCGGCACGCATGCCATATGCCGGGATGAATGATAATACCCATGATATTGGCTTTGTTACTGTTATGAAAAGTGTCATCTCAAAGCACATTCTTGCACTTTCTGCTTCCATTCCGCCAAGCATTGTAATTGGCTTGCATAATGCGAATACGATAAGACAGCTTGAAATTATCGCAACCTCTGCCATCTTACTTAGCTTCTTTACATAATATACTGCCTCGTCTTTTCTTCCGGCACCAATACACTGTCCGACGATAGTCATAAGACCAATTCCTATACCCTGTGCGGCAACTCCGTTAAGATTTTCTAAGATATTAGTCACAGCATTTGCAGCAATGGCAGCAGTTCCGAGCGTTGAAACTGTTGACTGGATTGCCAGCTTTCCGAACTGGAACATGCTGTTTTCAATACCGGATGGAATACCTATATATAATACTCTCTTAATTAAATCCCAGTCAGGACGGATTGCAAAGTATCTGTTTACACATATAGTCTGTGATGGATTTCGTAGCTTAACCAGGACAACTACTGCACAGAAGATTCTTGAAGCAAGTGTTGATATTGCGGCTCCTGCAACTCCCATACCAAGTCCGAATATAAGAATTGAATTGCCTCCTATATTAAGGAAATTGGATATTATTGATATTGTCATAGGGCTTTTCGTGTCCTTCTGTGCTCTCATTATTGAAGCTCCGGCATCGTACAGTCCTATAAATGGGAAAGATAGCAGGGTATACAGGAAATATACCTGCGAATCAGCCATAACATCAGCTTCCACCGAACCAAAGATGAACTTAAGCATTGGCACGCGGAGTATGAGGCATATTGCTGATACGAAAACCGACAGCACAGTCATTACAAGAAATACCTGTCTTGCGGCGCGGTTGGCACCCTTAGGATTACTGCTGCCGATGTATTGTGAACACAGAATTGCGCCGCCTGCTGCAAGCGCTGACAAAGCCTGTATTACAAGAACATTGATGGAATCGACAAGCGACACGGCTGATACAGCGGATGAACCGACATTGCTTACCATCATTGTATCAACTGTTCCCATAAGCGATGCCAGAAGATTCTCCAGCATGATAGGAATGAGAAGCTTCCTTATATCTATATTAGAAAAAATGTGTTCTGAATCATTCATAGAAATCACTCCATATTTCAAAATATAAAACAAAAAAATAACCGCCCTCAGCCAAAGGAAACGGTTATTATTAGTAACGATTTTTCTAAAGGCTGGACCGTCTATCAGTAAGACACATTGTCTGCTATAATACTCTATCTGCGCATTTATGTCAAATGGGTTACAGCACATCGCTATCAGTGCGAATGACTCCATGATTTCAAATGATATCGAACATATTTTTGTTAAATGGACTAGAGGTATATGTTAAAATTGACTCATGGAACCCACGACAGGGGTGGCAGCCTCCCAAGCTATTAAACCGGCTTGCCG
>CAVKBP010000096.1:0-9956 GCA_963654395.1 Ruminococcus sp. CAG:382 | reverse complement strand
GACAGGAATACTGCAGAGCTGATGGTCGACAGGATGAAAAATGAGATGGTGGTGTTGAAGGGGCAGAATGATGAGCTTGGGGCGAAGAATAATGAGCTTACAGGAAAGGTTGATGAACTGAAAGCGGAAAAGGATGAATTGAAGGAGCAGAATGATGAGCTTGGGGCGAAGAATGCTGAATTACAGCAAAAGCTAAGGAATCAAGATGAACTACAAGAACAGAATACGGAACTACAGGCAGAAGTAGAGAAGTTGAAGAAGCTCTTAGAAGAACAGAATAAGTAATGTAAGAGAAAGTAATCAACTGATTATTTCCTGATGATGTAGTCGATAAAAATGCAGCAAATTATGGTAATGTGTAAGGGATAATGGCATGCCATAAATAACGATGGGACTGTGAAAAGGAATGGCCCCGAAAAAAAGAAAGACCAAGAGTTTATGATGAACTCAAGGTCTTTCTTTCTATTTATGATTTATAATTAACTTATGATGAAAATTAATAACATAATCTATTCCAACCCAAAACAGGCAGCTTTGCCAATGCTAATTTAAGAGTATCAGAAAAGTCTTTTACTTGATAAATTATGAGTTTAGATATAAAATTAGAACAGTATATGCTAAGGAGGATTCTCTATGAGAATGACCGGGGAAGTAGAAAATTTAGCTGCCTGGGAGAAAAAACTTTTTTATGCATGCAGTGTAAGACCAACTCTGCACCCAAGAGCGCTGTTTTCTGATGTTACGGAAAGTTATAGAAGTCCGGCAGAACCTATGCCGGGGGATAATGTGATTATAAGGCTGCGTACTGGCAGATATAATGTGGATAGAGCCTGTCTTGTTGTCGATAATGTTGAGCATGTTATGACGAGGGTAAGAAGTGAGAGCATGTTTGATTATTATGAAACTGAAATCCAGGTCGGAACAGATAAGATATATTATTATTTCAAGGTTGAGCTTGGCAGGACAGTGTGCTACTACAACCAGATTGGAGCGATTAAGGAGCTTAATCCTTATTATAATTTCCAGATTACACCGGGCTTTAAGACACCGGAATGGGCAAAGGGTGCCGTTATGTACCAGATATTTGTTGACCGGTTCTATAACGGTGACAAGAGCAATGATGTCCTTGATGATGAATATAATTATATAGGAGAGCATGTCTGTCAGGTTAAGGACTGGAATAAGTATCCTGCACAGATGGGAATAAGAGAGTTTTATGGCGGCGACCTTAAGGGCGTGCTTGATAAGCTTGATTATTTACAGGACTTAGGGGTTGAGGTTATATATTTTAACCCATTGTTCGTATCGCCGTCTAATCACAAATACGATATTCAGGATTATGACTATATTGACCCACATTTCGGCGTTATCGTCGATGATGAGGGCGAGCTGCTTAAGGAAGGCGACCATGATAATACCCATGCTACAAGGTATATTGACAGAGTTACGAGAAAGTCGAACCTTGAAGCCAGCAATGAATTCTTTGCCAAGGTGGTGCAGGAAATTCATTCCAGGGGCATGAGGGTTATTATTGATGGCGTATTTAACCACTGCGGTTCCTTTAACAAATGGCTGGACAGGGAACACATTTACAGAGACAGTGCAGATTCGTATGAGCCGGGAGCTTATGAGCGGTATGAAAGTCCATACCACAATTTCTTTAAGTTCTATTCTAACCAGTGGCCTGACAATAATTCTTATGACGGCTGGTGGGGGCATGATACGCTTCCTAAGCTTAATTATGAGGGCTCTAAGGAGCTTGAGGAGTATATTCTGTCTATCGGCAGGAAATGGGTTTCTGCGCCTTATAATGTAGACGGATGGAGACTTGATGTGGCGGCTGACTTGGGCTACAGCCCTGAATATAACCATTATTTCTGGAAGAGGTTCCGCGAGGAGGTCAAGAAGGCTAATCCGGAGGCTGTTATTCTTGCTGAGCATTATGGTGATTCGTATGACTGGTTACAGGGTGATGAGTGGGATACCATTATGAATTATGACGCATTTATGGAGCCGGTTACATGGTTTCTTACAGGCATGGAGAAGCACAGTGATGAGGCAAGACCTGATGCATATGGCAATCCTGATTATTTCTTCGGGGCTATGCATCATAATATGGCGAGAATGGGAGGACAGAGCTATGCGATATCTATGAATGAGCTTTCTAACCATGACCACTCAAGATTCTTAACAAGGACTAACAGGACGGTCGGAAGGACTAATACGCTTGGCCCTGAGGCTGCCAATAATAATGTCAACAAGGCGGTATTCAAGGAGGCTGTTATTATGCAGATGACATGGCCGGGAGCGCCTACGATATATTATGGTGATGAGGCAGGAGTATGCGGATTTACTGATCCTGATAACAGAAGAACTTATCCGTGGGGACAAGAGGATATGGATCTGATTGATTTCCACAAGGCTGCCATAAGAATGCATAAGGAGAATGAGGTCTTAAGAACAGGCTCATATAAACCATTGTATTCGGCTTATAATGTTGTTGCATATGGCCGTTTTACCAAGGATGATGCGGCTATTATTATAGTCAACAATAATGATGACGAGGTAAGGGCAAGGATTCCGGCGTGGGAAATCGGACTTGGCTTTGATGATGATGTGGAGCAGTTGCTCGCTTCGTATGATGGGGGATACAGCACAGACAGGCTTGGATATCATCTGCAGAATGGATGGCTTGATATTGGTATAAGAAAGACCTCTGCTGTAGTACTGCATAAGATGAAATGGTGATAATTGCAGACAGGCACTGGAAATGCTATAATGCACCATAGCTTCATTGATTTATAGAAAGGAATTTTTTATCATGGAATCTAATAATGATAAGCAAAAGATTACCCTTAATCGTAAGATGAGATTATGGAACAAATATAGAAACTATGTTATCGGGCTTGCAGTGGTAGTTGTTTTAGCGGTTATATTCGTCGTTGTGTTAAAGAGCTGCAGCCAGAAGAAGGATGATAAAGGTGAGACTGTGACTAAAGCGCCTGTGGTGACACAGGAACAGACCACAGCAGAGAAGGAAACTGCTTCAGCACAGGAGTCTAAGGCAGACGCGGCAGAAGCCACAACTAATGCTTCCACAGCAGCCGTTGCAGCTTCTACAGGAAGAAGTCTTAAGGTGACTGGAACACCAGAGGTTCAGGATAATACTTCATCTGACTTCTATAAGAATGCCATGTTTATAGGAGATTTCGTGATAAGTGGAATCTCAGAATTTGGTATTGCGTCAGACTCACAGGTTATTGCTTCTAATTCAATGACAAGTGACAAGATGTCAGGATATATGGATGAATTCGTGGCAGGCTCGCCTGATTCAGTCTATATCATGGTCGGTATCAATGACCTTGCATATGGAAGCAGGTCTGCGGAGGATATCTATGACTATGAGAAGGAATTTATTGAGGAGTTAAAGAGCAAGCTTCCTAATACTAAGGTATGTGTTCTTTCAGTTCTTCCTGTAAGTGAGAAATTTGAGTCTTCAAGCAAGGTTAAACAGGCTGACATAGATGAGCTTAACAATCTGTTCTCAGAAAATGCAGCATCACTTGGAATTACTTATGTTGATGTAGCCAGCGCATTTAAGGATGGAACAGGTTACTTTGGTTCGTCTTATACAGACAGCGGATATAATCTTAAGAGTGGATATTACGCATTTATGCTTAATGGAATTGCAGGAGTAGTTAAATAATGGATTTTCATGTTATGACATTGTTCCCGGATATGATAATGGATGGGCTTAATACAAGTATTACAGGCAGAGCCATAAAGTCGGGGGTTATGTCTGTGACAGCGCATGATATCAGGGATTTTTCTAATGATAAGCACTTAAAGGTTGACGATTATCCTTATGGCGGCGGCGCCGGAATGGTCATGAGGGCTGGTCCGGTCTGCGACTGCTATGAGGATATCGTTAAGAATATAGGAAAAAGGCCGCGTGTTATATATATGACACCGCAGGGGTATACATTTACACAGAAGATGGCAGAGGATTTCGCGAAGGAAGACAGTCTTGTTATTTTGTGTGGACATTATGAAGGCATTGATGAGAGAGCGCTTGAGAATATCGTGACGGATTATGTATCAATCGGTGATTATGTCCTCACTGGCGGAGAGCTTCCGGCAATGGTGGTTATAGACACGATTTCAAGGCTTGTTCCCGGGGTTCTTAATAATGAGGAATCTGCTGAGACGGAGAGCTTTTCAGACGGACTGCTCGAGTATCCGCAGTACACAAGACCGGCGGATTATAACGGACAGCCGGTTCCGGAGGTTCTGTTATCAGGGCATCATGCCAACATTGAAAAATGGAGACATGAGAAGTCACTGGAAAGAACTAAGAAGTACAGACCAGATCTGTATGAGGAATATGTTAAGAAGCATCCTGATGAATTCAGATAGCTGTTTTGATAGCTGTTATGATAGTTGTTCTGATAAATGTTAAGAAAATGTTCAGATAACTGTTAAGATGGTCAGGGAAGAATGTTTCTGAAAGAGAGAAAGTAATGATTGACAGATATGTTGCGCTGGATATTGAGACTACAGGTCTTAATCCGGCTGTGGACAGAATTATAGAAGTAGGAATGGCAAGGGTAGAGGATGGACAGATTACAGAAAAGTATTCTACGCTTGTCTATCCGGGAATATCTGTAAGTGAGAGGATAACAGAGCTTACAGGCATACATAATGAGGAGCTTGATGGAAAGCCGCGCATAGAGGATATTATAGGTGATATTACACAGTTCATAGGCGACTGGCCGATACTTGGACACAATGTTATATTCGATTTCAGTTTTCTTAAAAAAGCGGCAGTTAATAACGGACTTGCCATTAATGATGATGGAATTGATACCTTGAAGCTGGCAAGGCGGCTGCTTCCGGAAGCTGAGCATAAGAGTCTTTCGTATCTGTGCCAGTATTTCGACATAGATCCGGGCAGGTCGCACAGGGCATATGATGATGCAGTAAGCGCAAGCCTGTTATATGCAAGGCTAGAAAAGATTAAGCCGGATGATGAGGGCTTTAGAACAACAGCTAAGCTTGTGTATACGGTAAAGAAAGATTCACCGATAACACCGGCACAGAAAAGATATCTTGCAGCGCTGACCGCAAAGCATGGTGTAGAGCCAGAAATTCCTGTAGAAGAGATGACTAAAAGCATGGCTTCAAGGCAGATAGATATGATAATAGCACAGTATGGAAAGTAACATATACTGTGCATTTTGGAAGTGTCTCTGAACAATAGTGATGATAAGCAAAATATCAGAACCAGATGTGGAATGCCAGCATTCCTACATCTGGTTCTGATATTTTATGCTTTACAACATTGCGCCAAGCTGTGCGGCTATTGTGTCACGCGTCAGGCTGTTAAGTGTTAATGCCTGTTCCTTTAGGGCGGTAATTTTATCTTTTCTGCCGTCTGCGGCATAGATGATTGCAAGGTCTATATAATTAGACGATATGTCGCTTTTTATAGATATGCCATATTCAAGGTAAGTGGTGGCATCTGTAATGTCCTTCTGCTCAAGAAGACTATGACCTATCAGGGCGACTGCCTTTACAAGTGCTGTGTAATTATCATCATATTCTGTAAGGTCGTTAAGATTGGCGACACCATAGGACAGCTTAAGGTCTGTGTTGCTTATTCCGGTGAGATTAAGAATTTTCTTATCTCTTAGCGCCTGAAGTGTATCATATGAGCGCTTCAGGCGGGAGTCCTCTGATATTATCCTGTCAAATGTTTCATTACCTGAATTAATTAGTGGCAGATTGTCAGGAATTGATATATAATTAAGATTGCTGATGTCCTTGCGGCGCACCTGATTCGCTTTGGCTTCGCGTTCAAGAAATGCTTCATTTCTTGCTTTGTGGTTTCGCGTGCCTTTCTTGATGGCAAACTGCAGGATAATCAGAAGTATAATAAAATATGGCAGTATAAAATGCATGAATGATATTTCCCTTTCGTGTTTGTGTATACTATATTGTGTGGAGGAATTATTATGATTAATTTTAATAATAAAAAAACTAAGAGATGGTTCACAGCAGTTATAATACTGATTCTTATTGTTGCAATGGTTGTTCCAATGGTTGCCTACCTTATCCCTTAATTTTCGATGTATTAGTTATGTGGGTGATTAAATAATCCATATAAGAGTATAGAATTAATGTTGATTTAATGCAACATTTATGTGCAAGAATGGGGAGTAGTATGAAAAAAGGAAAAATATCTGATATGATTCTTGGCAGGTCTGTTTTCAAGCTGCTTGGGAAAAGAGGCAATACGGTTAAGCCTGCATATGGACAGGATGCCGCGCATATATATAATCAGGGAAATGATGTGCTTGTGTCGGTGGCAGCAGGCGAGATGGCTGTGTACCGGGCTGTGAATAATATAAGTGCTGCGGGCGGCGTGGCGGACTGTATCATGGACACTGTGATAATTGATGAGAAATCAAGGGAAATCCGTCTGAAAGAGATTATTAAGGAGCTTGACAGGCAGTGCTGTATTGCAGGGATAGGAATTGCAGGAGGCCACACTACAGTAAGTGATAGGGTGAATTCTCCGGTGGTATCTGTTACGGCGGTCGGACATAAGAAGAAGTCTTTGCAGAAGGCTGTGTCCGGACAGGATATTGTTATGACTAAGCATATAGGCATGAGCGGAATAAGAACATTGATTGACTGTAAGAGGGACGAGATTCTTAAGGTATATCCGGAGAATCTGATAGATAAGGCGCTTGATGATGAAGCACATTTGCTCGTTGCTAAGGAAGCGGAGCTTTTCCTGCAGGAAAATACCACAGGAGTTATGCATGATGTTTCCGAGGGTGGAATATTTGCAGCACTCTGGGATATGGCAGAATATTCGGGCGTGGGGCTTGAGGTTGATTTAAGACAGATTCCGGTGAAGCAGGAAATTATTGAAATATGTGAATTATTCAATGTTAATCCATATATATTAGATTCTATGGGCTGTTTGTTAATGACATGTGAAAATGGATGTGATATTATTAATGTATTGAGTAAGAATGGTATCGAAGCTGCCGTTATCGGAAAGGTAACTGCCGGTAATGACAGGATAATTCATAATTCTGAGGAGAGCCGTTTTTTAGGGCTTCCGGAGCAGGATGAGATATATAGATTTATTTAATAATCGGGAGGATTGCGTTATGAGAGAGAAAATTCTTGACGTTCTTGAAAAGAATGGAAGGATAGACCTTAAGGAGATGGCTATTATGCTTGGATATACAGAAGCAGAGGTTGCCAATGAAATCGCAGATATGGAAAAGGAACATATTATATGCGGCTATAATGCGGTCATTAACTGGGATAAGACTAGTGAGGAGAAGGTGACAGCGCTTATTGAGGTAAAGGTTACTCCTCAGAGAGGTCTTGGCTTTGACAGTATAGCAGAGCGCCTGTACAAATATGACGAGGTAACATCAGTGTATCTTATGTCAGGAGGCTTTGATTTTACTGTTATTATAGAAGGCAAAACAATGAAGTCAGTGGCACAGTTCGTAGCGGCGAAGCTTGCACCGTTAGATTCTGTTCTTAGTACATCAACACATTTCGTACTTAAGAAGTATAAGGATTTTGGAACAATAATCGAGGAAGATACTAAGGACGAAAGGATGCTGATTACACCATGAGAAACCCATTATCACAGAAAATAACAGGTATCCAGCCATCAGGAATAAGGAAGTTCTTTGATGTGGTAAGTGAGATGCCGGACGCTATTTCTTTAGGAGTAGGCGAGCCTGATTTCGATACTCCGTGGAATGTAAGGGAAGAGGGCATATATGCTCTTGAGAAGGGAAGAACATTTTACACATCTAATGCAGGACTTAAGGAATTAAGGGAAGAGATATGCTCTTATCTTGCAAGAAAGATGGACCTTCATTATGATCCTATGAAGGAGGTTTTAGTAACAGTAGGTGGAAGTGAGGCAATTGATGTTGCTTTAAGGTGCATGTGTGATCCGGGTGATGAGGTGCTTATTCCACAGCCAAGCTATGTTTCTTATCTTCCATGTGCGGTCATGGCTGACGCGAAGCCTGTAATTATTGAGTTAAAGGAAGAGAATGAATTCAAGCTTACCAAGGAAGAGCTTCTTGCAAGTATAACGGATAAGACTAAAGTTCTCGTTATGCCCTTCCCTAATAACCCTACAGGTGCTATTATGACAAAGGAAGAGCTTGAGGAGCTGGTACCTGTTATTATTGAGAAGGATATATTTGTTATATCAGATGAGATATATTCTGCACTTACATATAAGGGTGAGCATTGCTCGATAGCAGGTCTGCCGGGAATGCAGGAAAGGACGATTGTGATTAACGGCTTCTCCAAAGCATTTGCAATGACAGGCTGGAGACTGGGATATGCCTGCGGACCTAAGGAGATTATAAGCCAGATGACCAAGCTTCACCAGTTCGCAATTATGTGTGCGCCTACGAACAGCCAGTTTGCGGCTGTGGAGGCTCTTAAGAACTGCGACATGGAGGTTGCGAAGATGGTTACTGCTTATGACCAGAGGAGAAGATATCTTATTCACGCATTTAAAGAGATGGGGATTGACTGCTTTGAGCCATTTGGCGCGTTCTATGTATTTCCGTCAATTAAAAAGTTCGGACTTACATCGGAGGAATTTGCCAACAGGCTGCTTCGTGAACAGAAGCTGGCTGTAGTGCCGGGAACGGCATTTGGTGATTGTGGAGAGGGATTTTTACGAATATCATATGCATATTCAATTGACAATCTTAAAGAAGGACTGGATAGAATAGAAAAGTTTATTAAAACACTTAAGTAAGGAGAACATAATATGGCAGAGATTAATGTCGACCATATCAATCCTTTTCTGATGGCAGCAAGCACAATTATGCGCGAGGCCTGCCAGATGGAAATGAAAATAGGCAGACCGTATGTTAAGACAACTGAATTCGAGAGTGATTCAGTAATTATAATGATTGGTGTTACAGGGGAGATGAGAGGTCAGGTGCTTATTTCTTTCACAACTCCTAAGGCGTGTCAGGTTGCATCAGGGATGATGATGGGAATGCCTGTGCCGGAGTTAGATGACATGGCTATGAGCGCAATAAGCGAGCTTGGTAATATGATTATGGGTAATGCAGCAACAATTCTTTCTACTAAGGGAATTGGAATTGATATCACACCGCCTACGCTGTGCCGAGGCGCGATGAAGATTTCGCAGTCATATGCTAAGAATATATGTATACCAATGTCATGTAATAACGAGCTTATATTAGAGTTAGATATTGCAGTAAAGGGTGACTGATAAGGACAGAGGATATGTTGAATATAGTTTTACATGAACCGGAGATGCCGGCTAATACCGGTAATATTGGAAGAACCTGTGTGGCAACAGGTGTGAGGCTTCATCTTATAGGACCGTTAGGCTTTAAGATTAATGATAAGATGTTAAAGCGTGCAGGTCTTGATTACTGGGATAAGCTGGATGTGACAGTCTATGATGACTACAATGACTTTCTTGCAAAGAATCCCGGCGCTAAGATATATATGGCTACGACTAAGGCACACAGGACATATGCAGAGGTTAATTATGAGGATGACTGCTATATAATGTTCGGAAAGGAAAGTGCAGGAATTCCGGAGGAGATACTCGTTGATAATGAGGATACATGCGTAAGGATTCCAATGATAGGTGACATAAGGTCACTCAATCTTTCTAATTCAGTGGCAATTATCCTATATGAGGCGCTCCGCCAGCATAATTTTTCACATATGAACTGTGAGGGACATCTCCACAGACTTAACTGGAAAGAAGAATAATAAACAACACCCAGACATGCGCAACTGCCTGTCTGGGTGTTGTTTTATTAGTGCGCCTTGCGGCGCACGTTTCTAATGGGTGAAAGTCCCTAATCCGCCCTAGTAGTGGGAAGGGTACAGCCAAGACCAAG
>CAVKBP010000095.1:0-10009 GCA_963654395.1 Ruminococcus sp. CAG:382 | reverse complement strand
ATATTTTTCTAAGGCTGAAATGTCAATTTAATCAGCCAAATAAATCCTATTTAAATGCCCTATTTTCGCAGTTCTTCCACGATCCGGCCCCCATTTAAGATGTAAATGTGGTCGCAAAGCTCATATAATTCTTTTTTATTATGCCTGAACTTAAAAATGACGAAATACGAAGAGGAGCTATATCACAGTTATTGTTTACCTACTGCTGTGAATATAACTCCTCTTTAATATTTTTTTACAAAAGATTCCTGATGGATTTTTATCTGAAATCTAATTGAATAAAATCCGTTGCTGTCATGATTCTATGTGAACTTCCACTGCTTTTTACAACTAAATAAAGAAAAGCTCAGATTTACAAGCATTTTGGAAGATTTAATGAGATTTTCCTAATGCGTATTTACGACTATTAGTTCACCTACATTTTTGCAAAAAATCCAGTATTTATGCGGGGTGAGCAAATTTAGTCGTAAATTTACTGGAAGCGCACAATTAAAATTGATATGGAAAAAGCCCCAGATTATCAGCAATCTGAGGCTTATACTTACTGTTCTTCTATAGCCAATGCAATATCCCGTTTCACATCTTCCAGCGTAATGGCAGCCAGTTCTCTCTCCATGGCTTCCTGTACTTTCTCCAGCTTATTGTCCAGAACATGATGAATATTTCTTCCTACCGGACATGCATGATTCGGATTCTCATGGAAGTGAAACAATTCCTCATCCGGTGTGCACTCTACCGCTTTATATATATCCAGAAATGTAATCTCATTTAATGGCTTCGTCACAGTAACACCACCGGTTCCTCTCGATACTTCGATCAGTCCTGCCGCCTTGAACTGCTGAAGAAGCTTCCTTACAATAACAGGATTCGTACCAATACTGGCAGCCATGAAATCACTGGTCATCTTCCGGTCTGTAAATGTATCGATACAGGCAAACATGTGAATTGCCATTGTAAATCTACTGGAAATCTGCATCTTAATTCTCCTGCCTTTCAGCATAATCATAGCAGAAAGATGTTGTAATTTCAATGGTTGGAGAAGCAGAGCACACCGACTGAATTTTTCAAATAGTGATTTTACACAATGACGGAGCCATAGGCTAAATTAAGATTTCACCTGTTTTAAGAAATTTTATACCATCTTAGGCGTATCCCACAGGTTCAGCTTAGTTCCGATTCCTTTTTCAACAGCATTTCTATATACACAGGTTCCCCAGGCGACATCCTCTGTCGGCATACCTCCCACTGAATATATTACGATTTCACCTTCTTTCCTATGTACAGGGATTCTGCCTAACAATACATCGCCAAGATCATCTATCTGTTCAGGTTTCATCTTGCCTTCTGCAATCAGGTCCTCTACATGGACGGCTGGAATCGGAATTGTGTTATAAGCATTGGGTTTCATTTCCTCTTCCCATGCCTCATAAAGCATAATATTATCTGTCACAGTTCTCGCTCTGTTAATTATAAAATCATCATCAAATCTTAAAGCTGCTGTGGATTCAATGATCGCACCCGGCTTGATCCAATCTTCAGCTATGTATGGATATAGTGACGGATCACCTGTAGGAGTTGATGTAGATACAGACACAACATCTGAATCTCTTACAGCTTCCTCAATTGTATCAACTGCATATACATTAACCTCCGGATACTCGCTTTTAACATATTCTACAAATTTATCAAGTGATGCCTTTCCTCTGCCTTTAACCTTTACGGTCTTGATCGTTGGACGGACTGCTATTGCCGCAGCAAGCGCCGTCTTACTCATAACGCCCGGACCAACTATTCCTATTGTTTCTGCATCCTCTTTTGCAAAATACTTAAATCCTACTCCCGGAACTGCACCTGTCCTGTATGCTGACAAAATATTTGCAGACATGAATGCAAGTGGTGCCCCGGTATCTTTATCATTAAGAATCAGCATCAGAATTGATCTTGGAAGTCCTTTTGCTCTGTTTTCTGCATTAGAACCATACCATTTCATTCCTGCCATATCGAATTTACCACCAAGATAAGCGGGCATAGCCATAAATCTTCTGTCCGGACCATCAACCGGCATCTCCGGGAATTCAGATTTCTCCGGAAACATTACCATGCTGCCGTGAGAATTACCATTAGCGCCACCCATGCGGTAATCTCCTACTTTCATAAGCTTGAACATTTCTTCCATTGCTTCTACGCAGCCCTTCATATCCTTAACTCCGGCTGCTACCATATCATCTTCATTCAGATACAAAAAATCAATCTTTGGGTATTCCATAATTCATTTCCTCCCTTTATAATTTATCTGCTTTTTTTACATATGCTTTCTTATGTACCACAAGATACAGTGAATTCTCCATTGCCATTACTTCATGCATTGGAACAGGCTTAAACATTGGTCTTTTCAGCTTATATCTGCACCATAAAACTGCGTACACACATAATATTGCAAATATAACCCCATCAATCCTGTATATCTGCAGCCTTGTAGCACTATCACCGGATATGTTCCATATCATGATTACATTTCCGATAATACCAATTAACGGTATTATCATTCCTCCCGGAACCTTAAAGGTTCTCGGCGCCTTAGGCAGTTTCTTACGGAATATGATCACATTGATATTCGATACAACATAGGAAACCATCCAGAATACAATAGCAACAAGTATCATGAATGACAGTGAATCACTGGTTGACAATCCTGTCGCATTGACTATGATCATGATCGCACCTATTTCAAGAATTCCAACATAGTAAGCCCCTCTCTTATTCTTCTTTAGAAAAACTTCCGGCAGAAGGCTTATTTTAGCCATTCCTGCACACATATATGAAAGAAAACTGATTGCAGAATTAACTGTACTTACAACTGCGAATACCGATACAAGAATCATCCACAATACACCTGCTTTTCCAAGAAGTGCTGAACCATACAGGATATGCGGCGAAGCACTTATTTCAAGCTCATCCCAGAGCGTATAATGCCCCATTCCTATCACTATAAGAATCTGCATCACACAGATGATCACAAGGCTAAGAATCATTCCAAGTGGAATATTTCTTCTTTCATTCTTCACATTTCTCGATATCGGAATAACAAATTCACTGCCTATGAATAAGAAGAATGCCAGTCCAAGCAGTGAAAATGTGTCCGATACGCCAGTAGATAAATTCATCTGCTGATGTATTCTTTCGCCTGTTCCGATACCGGCAATTCCAATGATTCCCATGGTTACCAGTGAAAAAATCAATCCGTATACTACAAAATTCTGAATCTTTGCGAACATATCCACACCAAGCAGGTTGGCAATGATAAGAACAATCAGCAACAGGATACAAAATACACTTGATGGAATGCCTGTATCAAATACTGTATTGACCGCATTTCCAAACATCGCACATTCAACCGAACCCGCTATTGACTGACAGACCAGATAGCCGCCAACCATAGTCACGATTGAAACAAATGGCCCCATGCCAGCAAGTGTATATTGTGCAAGCCCACCTGTAAGGTTAGGCATCAGGGCATTTAATTCTGCCATTGAAAGTGCAGTACATATATTAATCGCACAGGCAAGAACCATTGGGATTATGAATCCGACACCAAGCATTCCTGCTCCCTGTCCTAAAGACATAAGACATGAGGTTGCAACGATAAGACCTACACCCGTAGATATAACACTCATCAACCCCAGTTTTTTTTCTTCCATACGCATTCTCCCTCTTTCTAAATTAAGGCATCCATTCCTTCTTCTCCTGTTCTTACTCTTATAATGTTGGATACCGGAGAGATAAATATTTTGCCGTCTCCTATATGTCCTGTATATAATTCTTTTTTAATTGTCTCTACAGCTTTATCAACAAGATCATCCTCTACAATAGTCATGATCATCTGTTTAGGAAGCAGTTCCATCTGTGCATTTTGTATAGCTTCATATTCATGTGTTCCTTTTTGCACTCCACATCCCAAAACCTGTATCACTGTTATTCCACTGGCTCCTACCTTATTAAGTGCTTCCTTGAGTCTTGATAGCTTCTCCATGGAAGTAATTACTTCAATCTTTGAAAATCCCATAGCTGCTTCCTCCTTAATAAAATCTTTTTTCATTCCTGTTACACAAAAAGGCGTCTGACACTATATATGCCAGACGCCTTCGTCTTTTAAAATCAGTATATTCATATGTTACATTTATAAATTGTACAAATCAGCACAATTTATGATTTTATTTTTGTAGTTAAACCGTTCAACCATATCGAGATATTTTTTAGGTGTGACTCCTGCATATTTTGAAAAATCCCGTATAAACTGTGGCTGGTCATAATATCCAAGATATACAGCCGCATCGGTCATCTTATCAGGATCTCCATAATTAAGGAATTCCAATGCTCTCTGAAACTGAATTATTTTACAGAAGGTCTTTGGGGAAAAGCCCATTTCTTCTATGAAAATCCTGTTAATGTGGCGTTCAGAATAACCTGTATTGACGCTTATCTCATGAACCTTTATTATTCCATCTGAATCATATACCATCTGTTTCACAGACTGGACTATTTCTTTTTTGCCATACAAGGGTGCCTTTTTATTCTCAATCCGGGTATAGCCTTCCAGAAAAATCCTGATTCTTTGATAGAAATCCGATTCCTGCTCCAGTTTATTAAACCATTCTGTATTATCATATCTGACCATATCCTCTAACGGTATCTTCTGTTCAAGAATGTCCTTCATCGTGCATGCAAGAAACTCCGGCTGTATTCCGGGCATGAACCTTACACCGAATACCTCATTTCTTCCATTCCACTCCTGACAGTGATACCTGAGTCTTGTGCCACATACATAGCCCTTCATTCCATCATTACCATATTCGAAAAAAAGATCAATACACCCGTCCGGTACGGTTCTTAATACCTTACTGTCATCTGTATGAAATGTATAGAAATGTGAAATTCCCTGTCTTAGATAGATTTCCTGATAAAAATCCAGCGTGTCAAAAACAAAATAGGGCTGGCTCGGTCTTAACTTATCTTTTTTCCATACCATAACATACTCCTGCATAAATCACTCAAAGCTACAATTAGATTTTAGCTTTAAATCTGTCATAACGCAAGGCACTTAAATCAATCTCTGTCTTACCTGTAGTGATAAGCTCTGCAAGCTGCTGTGATGCACCCGGTGCAATACCAAATCCATGACCGGAGAATCCACATGCTAACACAAGTCCCGGCACCTCTGAAACATTTCCAAGCACAGGAACGCCATCTGCACATTTGTCCATCCATCCTGCCCAGGTTCTTACTATCTTAGCATTTGCAAGATCCGGAAAATATTTCATAATGCCACGGCATATACATGGTGCTGTCTTGGAATAACATATCGGAGTACCATTATCCTTCGTGTAGCCTTCAAGTCCTGAAGAACCACCAAAAACGAAGGAACCATGCTTTGTCTGGTGTCCATAGAAATCTGCCTCTGCTGTTCCAAGCATCTGGTCAAACATATGTGGCTGTGCCTCTGTAACAAGTGCCTCAAGCATTGCCTTCTGCATTGGAATATCAATTCCTACTGTCGCTGCAATAGCTCTGGATTCATATCCTGCTGCAAGAACAACTGTCTCGCCTTCATATATATCGCCTGACGCACACACAACCTTTCTTAATTTTCCCTTAACCTTTTTCAATTCAACAACTTCTTCACCTGAGATAAAATGTACACCAAGCTTTCTTGCCATCTTGTAATATCCAAGAGTTGTTGTAAGTGGATTAGCATGTCCATCTGTCGGACACCAGCTTGCGCATGTAACCTCATCTGAAAGATATGGATTAATCCGTCTTACCTCGTCTCCATCGATCATCTTCACATCAAGTCCAACTTTTACAGCTCTTTCTGTAAGCCCTGTAAGAATCTGTTTATGCTTCTCTGTTTTTCCAAGTCTCAGGTTGCCATCCTGATGATATTCGCAGTCAACCTCAAGCTCGTCTGACAGTGTTGGCCAGAAATTCTTTATTCCATACATAACCAGGGGAAGCTCTCTTGGATCTCGCCCGGACTGTCTCACGCCTCCGCCGTTTCTGCTTGAACCACCATTTCCAAAGTGGTCTGAACCTTCAAGACATATGACTGACACACCTTTTTTAGCAAGATAATAACTAATAGAACATCCTATGATTCCACCGCCGATCACTACTACTTCTGCTGTATTACTCATTAGCATCAGCCTCCTTTGCTTCATTTGCAAACACATGCATTTCAATTGGACGCATAGGAACTCTTGAGGTTGCCGGTTCTAATTCTGCTGGTGAGACACCTAATTCCCTTGCAACGATTCCTTTTACAAGCTTGCTGCAGGTCTGCCCCTGACACAATCCCATTCCGGTTCTTAAATATCTTCTGATCTCTGTTATTGTCCACATTCCATCATGTACTGCTCTTCTGATTTCCCCTTTTGTAACCTCTTCACAACGGCAGATAAGCATGTCATCATCCGATCCCGGTACAAATGGGCCTATATCTCTTGATCTATCATTGACGCTATTCATATACATCCCTCCATCTATGTCTTATTCAGTTTTAAAGAATCTTGCTTTCATTGCATATTCCTTGGGTACACGCATTGTTAAAAGATTAGTCTTATCATATGCCTTGCTGCTCTTAACGCTTACAACCTCTGCATCACATACCTTCTGACCATTTCTTCCAAGACCTGCGCCCTTAGTTCCTGCCTCCGGCAGCGGCAGGAATTCGTATGGAATCGTAACGGTTGCTGTTCCATCACCGCAGTCCTCATCAACAAGAAATATCGCCTGACCTGAACAGCTTGCCACACACATACCACAGTTAATGCACTGTGAATGATCTACGGCTATTGGAAGTGATGTTATATTCGAGCCTATTGATATACATCCTTTAGGACAGGCATCCTGACACGGATTACATGGAATATTCTGTGTACATTCTATAACCGGATGAACTCCCGGTCTGTGTGTAACACCCGGAAATCTTTCAATTTCATCATCGGCTACATAACCTTTCTTTAAAAGATTCTGTGAGATAGGAATACCTTCATCTGTAGTTTCAATTGCCTTACCTCTGTTCTTTGGAGCGAACATACCCTGTCTAAGACCATCAAGTGCCTTGTCCAGCTCTTTTAATGAATCGTCCATCTCCTTTTCTTCTATATATCCAAGGTATTCTGCCGCTGCTATACCTGCCATTCGACCTTCTATCATGGCTGATGATGCTTCCTCTATTCCTGATACATCTCCTGCCACAAATACACCCGGTAATGATGTCCTTCCATATTCATCACAGATTGGAACCTGACCGCCTCTCTTTGGATTATCCTCCATCTTGCAGCCTGCCATTTTAAGAAGCTGTGACATAGGTGAAAGTCCTACAGCAAGACATATCGTGTCTACATCAAAATGCTTCTCTGTACCCGGTATGAATTTAAAATCAGAATCCACCTCAGCTATTGTTACTCCTGTAACTTCGCTATCTCCCTCTGCCTTTACTATTGTATGTGACAGATAAAAAGGAACTCCTGTCCTTGCCACCTTTGCAGCATGGACACCGTAACCACCGACTCTTGGTGCAGCATCGACAAGTGCCACAACTTCGCATCCACATTGTATCAGCTGAAATGAAACTACAAGTCCTACATTACCTGAACCTAACATGAGCACCTTCTTGCCTGGCAGCACTCCATGCAGATTCATCATTGTCTGTGCTGCACCTGCACCAATAACCCCCGGCAATGTCCAGCCCGGAAATGTAACCATATTTTCAGCAGCTCCTGTAGCTATTATTACTGCATCACCCTTATAATGATGAATCTCATCCGCTATCTTAACAACTACCTCTTTATCCTGATAAAGACCTATTACTGTTGCATTAAGTACTACACTGACACCAGCCTTATCTGCTTCATCCAATAGCTGTTGTCCTATTACAAAACCTCTTACCTTAGCCCTGTGTTCCTTAGAGCCAAAGAACTTATGTATCTGCTTAAAAAGCTGTCCACCCGGCTTCTCATTCTCATCAAATACAACTACATTAAGTCCTCTCTTGGCTGCCTCTACTGCCGCAGATAATCCAGATGGACCAGCACCTACAATTATTAAATCAAATCTTTTCATGTCCACATCCTCCTATTGTTCATCAAAAGGTTTCTCGCTGACACCATACTGGGTTTTTACATCCATCCCGGCTTTCAATGGTGTTATGCAGGTTCTTACATTTGGCACACCATCTACAACCATTACACAATCCGTACATCTTCCTATCGCACAGAAGATTCCTCTTGGCTTATGTTCCTTCTTCGTGTATCTGTGTACCATAACTCCTGCCGCCTTTAGTGCTGCTGCAATCGGCTCACCTTCATATCCCTGTATTTTCTTTCCGTCAAAATTAAATTCTACTAAAGCGCCTTTTTCCTGAACACCCAGTATCGGATGTTCTGCTATTCTATCTGCCATAATAACCCTTTCCTTTCTACTACTTTTATGAAAATATCTTCTTTATCATATTGCCTGCCAGTTCATCAGTTATCTTAACAGGTGACAGACCTGCAAGAGGTTCATTAACAACTCTGTCAGCAAGCAACTCTATATCAGGCTTATCACTGACATAATCTGTTATCTTCTTAACACCTACTGTTTCATATGCAAATTTCTTATAAGCCTCTGCCGCCTTAACACCTATTTCTTTAACACCTTCTGTTCCATCATATGAAGCACCAAGAATTGTTCCAATATCCTTTACTTTGTCTGGAAGCGTTTCACTTACTGCTTCTAACACAACAGGAAGTGAATACGCACAACAGGCTCCATGCGGAATGTGATACATGCCACCTATTACATGTGCAAGGGAGTGTCCGACATGTGCACTTGAATTAGCTAACATCCAGCCTCCTAATGATGCTGCAATATGCATCTTTTCTCTTGCTTCCATATCAACTCCGTTCTCAACCGCCCTGGGAAGATATCTTACAACATTTTCCATAATTGACTTTGTAATCATATCTGTCATTGGATTAGCAAGAATTGTTGTGTATCCTTCTGCCGCATGTGAAAATACATCAAGTCCTGTCATTATCGTCAATCCCTTAGGCATTCCAGCCGAAAACTCAGGATCAATAACTGCAAATTCGCTCATTCCATTAACCACAAGAATTGCAACTTTAATATTCTTTTCTGTGTCTGATATGATAAGTCCATTGGATAATTCCGAACCAGTTCCTGATGTTGTGGGAACACTCATAAGTCCAGGTGACTTTTTCATCTCTTTTTCCGGATCAGCATATTCCAATATACTTCCACCATTAACGCGGAGAATATTAATGCCCTTTGCTGTATCTATGGCACTTCCTCCTCCAATTCCTATTACACAATCACAGCCTTGTTCTCTGCAAAGCTTTCCACCTTCATCAACCACATTTGCAGGTGGATCAGGAAGCACCTTGTCAAATTCTATATAACTGATTCCTGCTTCTTCTAAGCTTTCCAGTACTTTTCCAATAATTCCCGCAGCCTTAACGCCATTGTCATATACTACAAACGCTTTCTTGTAAGCTGCTTCCTTTAATGCCTCGCCCATATTCTTATGAACACCCTGTCCTGCCATAATTTTTACATTTTGCATACATGTGTAATTAATCATCTCTAGACCTCCCATTTTTTTCCATCTCAGCTATCCACCAGACTCAATTAATCCTTCCTGCAAAATAAAAAGGCATCTATGCAATCCACTTTCATAAATTAACATAGACACCTTTGTCCTGATCAGCTATCATATTCTGATAATATAATGCACTCCAGATTACTCATATCTTGGTACATTGATTATTGTTATATAATGATATTAATCAATAGGGTTATTTAAAAATTGTATTTTTCGGAACAAAGCGATGCGTCTGCCAGCTTTACTCCTCCATCTGTATCTGACAAACCTTTATCACTGCCAGTGCATGTGCAAAAAAGGACATTCCTAAGTAATTAGAAATGTCCTTTGGTTTCGATGTTACTG
>CAVKBP010000094.1:0-10289 GCA_963654395.1 Ruminococcus sp. CAG:382 | reverse complement strand
GTGTAGGGTGACCGTCATCCGGAAATCTTACAACCTGAATGCCATTGCCGTCAATCATGCCGCCACGCTCTACATCAGCATTTAGAAGGATAAAGTCCTGACCGTCGCCAGTCCAGTTGACAGGAGTTAAGAGATTGCCGTTAAGCTCGTTTTCCATTTCCCACAACTGGTTTCCCTCGCTGTCGTAGAAATATATAATTCCCTGATGTCCCCAGAAATTAACAACAACCATTTCATAGCCCGGACGGTTAGGAAGATAATTGCCGAGGCTGACACGCTGGGCATGACCAATGCCATCCTTTTTAAGAAGTTTTCCGTTGAAATCAGATATCAGGAAGCCCTCCTTTCCGGCAACACAGGCAAAGAACTTAGTGCCCTTGTGCGGTCCGGACTCAAATCTTCCGGGAACAATCTCATCAATATGGTCTTCCTTAACAGGCATAGTCCACAGCTTATTACCATGGCAGTCAAGCATGTTATAGCCCACCAGAAGCTCGTCGTGTCCGTCTCCATTTATATCAATTGCAAAAGGAAAATGTCCGGTATTCTTGTCACTCTGGAAATGCCACATAACCTCAAGGTCATCATTAAGTGCATAAACCCTGCAATAGCGGTCCTTAATCAGAATGTCGCGCGGTTTGTCAAGTCCGCGGAAATTACATATGCGCATGCCGTCAGGGTTAATTCTGTCAAATGCGTAGATTTTATCAGGAACACCGATAATAGTTCCGTCCTCTTCCGGTGTAGAGAAAGGTGTTCTGGCGCGTTTCTTCACCTCGCCGGTTCTGCCATCAAGAATAAGCACCTCAAAATTCTTGGCGGTAATAACCTCGTCGAAGCCATCTCCATCAATATCATATATCTGCATAGGCATGTCGGCTGATATAGTTCCGATATCGTGATTGTCAGTAGGTTCACCATGCTGCCATAAAATATTGCCATCAAGGTCAAATGCGGTGAGACAGCTTATAGTTCCATAGGCATCGCGGTTTACTCTTTTCTGGCACTGAGCCATAACCATCTGGAATTCGCCATTGCCCAAAAGATGACCGAAACGAAGCTGTCTTCCGGTGCCACAGCCCTTCAGGTCGATTTTCTTAAGAAGCTTCATCTTAGGATAGTGAGCCTGTGCATCCTCACATTCAGCTTTATAAGCATTTCTTGCTGCGTCAATAGAGGCAGCAGTACTTTCAGAAGCAGTAACATTTACAAAGCTGAACTGAGCCGGGATAGTAGCAGTGATTGCGACCTTTCCGCCCTGCCTTGCATAATCAGTTTCTAAGTCAAAATAAACTCTGTCATTAACGCTGCATACAACATGGCTGCCCTTAATCTCTGCCTTTAGGATATAAATGTCGTCACAGTTGTAGTCAAAAGGCACAGAATCAATAACAGTAATCTCCTCCTTGTGACGGTATTCAAGCCTTAGCTGTTGCTCTTCGAAAACAAGGACAAGAAGATTAGCCGAGTTCTGGCAGCAAAAGCCGATGCCGGCATTGCCCCATTTGGTAGTAAACACGCGCACGCCTGCGGTTATTGTATAATCACGCCAGAACCTGTCGCCGCTTGTAAGCATAGGAAAAGTGCGATGTGGCTTGTCATTGCGGATACGCATTTGCTCCATAAAATGTTTTCCGTTATATTCAGTAATAATCCACGAAGCTCCCTGACCATTGTAAGTATGGTTGCACACCGGGTCATACCACTTGCCATAATATCCCGGATAATGGATAAAATGATACTCGCCCATTGCCGAATGATTCTTATCATAAGGGAATTCGCCAATCGGAAAATCAGAGAAATCTTCATCAAGTAAAGTAAAATCTGCCATAAAAAACCTCCTGTTAAGTGATTAATCAGAGTAAATGAATCAGAGTAAATATTCAAAGCCATCAGACAAAATGCATGGCTTGGAACATTTACAATTACCAAATTGCTATAACTAAATTATAAGGATTTTAACAACAAAAAGTTACTGATTTTGTGTTAATTTTCTATCAATATAAGGATAAATGTGGACTTGTACAGCGTTTCATAAATAACTAGACCAAAAACGCAGAATGTTTTTTCATATGCTGTGTTGTCGTCAATCGCCGTAGCCACCGCTACGCCTTTTTCCTCCGCCTTGCATATAAGAAAATCATCCTGCATCAATATAGCAGATATTTAATATTTGTTGTACTGGATTGACATTTTAACCATTATGCTATAAAGTTTTATAGAACTAACCAGGATGGTAACCGGAGCGGCTGTTTATGAAACACTGTAACCGGAGTGGTTATTTACGAAATGCCTTAACCAGAAAAAGATGAAAGATGAGACTTAATATCATGAAATATATTATTATTAAAAATAACTTCAAAAAACATAATTTCAAGAAATATAATTTTAAAAAATATAATTCCAAATATAATTTCAAGAAATACATATTAGCGGGAGTAACAGGAATTCTGGCGGCGGCTGTGCTTTCAGCCTGTGGTAGCAGCAAGACGGAAAGCAAGACTGAAAATGACAATACAGCCCAGAGCACACAGGAAATATTTGCAATGGATACCTACATGTCACTTACCGCATATGGCAGCAATTCAGAGGAGGCGGTGAGTAAGGCAGTTCAGGAAATCAACCGTCTTGACGCAATGTTTTCGGTGGGCAATATAGACAGTGATGTCACTAAGCTTAATGAAAATGGAAGCGGTGAAGTGTCGGAAGAAACCGCATTTATAATAAGCAGGGCAATGCAGGTTTCCCAAGAGACTAAAGGCGCTTTCGACATCACGATATATCCAGTCATGGAGCTATGGGGCTTCACAACGAAGAACTACAGAGTGCCTGACAGCAGCGAGATTTCCGAGGTGCTTAAGCGGGTTTCCTATACAAATGTAGCGATTAACGGTAAGCAGATGACTTTGTCAGAGGGAGCAAGCATTGATTTGGGCGGAATTGCCAAGGGCTACACATCTTCAAGAGTTATCCAGATTATGAAGGATTGTGGTATTGAGCATGCAATCGTCAACCTCGGCGGCAATGTGCAGGTGCTTGGAACTAAGATTGATGGCTCGGACTGGAGGATTGCCATACAGAATCCCGACAGCGAAAGCAGCTATCTTGGAGTGCTTTCCACAGCGGATAAAGCGGTAATAACATCAGGCGGATATGAGAGATATTTCGAGCAGGACGGACAGGTGTACCACCACATTATTAATCCGGAGACAGGCTATCCATCAGATAGCGACCTGACATCAGTTACAATCGTTTGCTCTGACGGAACGACAGCGGATGCTTTGTCAACAGCGCTTTTTGTAATGGGACTGGACGGAGCCAGCGAGCTGTACAGAAGTGGTTCGCTTGATTTCGAGATGATACTTTATGACGGAAGTAAGGTATATGTGTCAGAGGGCATAGCTGACAGCTTTTCAACTAATATGAACAAGGAAATCATTACAAGTACAGCAATTCATAAATAACTAGCCCAGAAGCTTTTGAATGTGCATATCAAAAAACACAGGCGTAGCGGGCTGCGGCGAAGCTTTTTGGTATGTGCAGCCAGAAAAACAGGCAAGTTGTTGGAACACTTATTTAGAAATTGCTGTACGGCATAATCTTATTGAGAATTATTATTAACAGTCTGTATTGACAAATGTGGCAGAAAAAATATATTCTATAGAACAGTTAGAAACTACTAATCTAAGATAGATAAAAGCACTTTTGTTCAGAAAAACTAACTTAGAATATATCAGCCATAAGGAGCAGACATGTTACTAGTAATATCACTTATAATCGTAGCTTTATTCATATATTTTCTTAAAGATTCACTTAAAAAACACGCCAATATCTACTATATAGGTGCGGCGGTAATCTCAATAGCGGCATTTGTGCTGGGATTCCTGCCAATGCCGTTATTCGTAAAGAATAACATATTAGGCATATTTGCAAAGGGCTCACTTGGAACAGCAATGTTTGCTGCAGTAATGTATGCCGGTGCGCTTCCAAAGGGCAGCCGCCTGATTGCACCACTTATGCGGATAAGGGGCGAATTATCAATCACAGCGGCAATACTTGTTCTGTGCCATAATTTCACATATGGAAAGACATATTTTAAAATGCTTCTCACAAAGCCGGGAACATTATCGGCGACACAGCTTACGGCGGCAATAATAAGCCTTGTGCTTATTGCGATAATGCTTGTGCTTACAGCCACTTCATTTCCGGCAGTAAGAAAGAAAATGCAGGCTAAGAAGTGGAAGCAGCTACAGCGCATGGCATATGTATTCTACGGACTTATGTATGTACACATAATGCTTATCAACATTCCTTACGCAAGACTTGGGCTTGGTACTTATATTGCAAATGTAATTATCTACAGCATAGTTTTCTTAGGCTATGGTGCGATAAGAATTACTAAGGCTATATCAGTAAATGCAGCTAAAGCAGGAAAGACATACGCAAAGCCAGCGCAGGCAGTTATGTATGGAATTGCAGTAGTTATGTGCGTTGTCATGACAACATTTTGTTTTGCAGGAAGAAAGACAACTGCCATAGCTTCTGATGACGACAAGGAATGGGAAGAATTCTTTAATGACGAGACAGTTGCGGCAATGGTTAAAGAGATAGAGAGCAGCCAGTCGGAAAGTGAAGCTTCTTCAAATGCAGTTTCATCAGAGGGGGCTTCATCAGAGGAGAACACCACAGAGAACGGACAGACAGAAAATCAGGAAGCTGCACAGGCTGATGGTTCAGCCACAGATGTCAATAATCAGGCTCCGGAAAATTCTGATTCAGAAATTTTCGCTTCAGAAAATTCAGCCGCTGGCAGTTCCGGCTCGGGTAATTCCGGCTCAGACAATTCCGGTTCTGCGGTAGCTGCTGATACAGCAGGCGGTGGTTCAGAAAGTGTTAATCAGGCTGCACAGCCAGACAATTCTTCAGCCGGTGGCAGCAGTGATTCACAGTCGGACAGCTCTGGCAGCAACACGCCAGCTAATACCACATTTAAAGCAGACGGAACATATACAGGCTCTGCTGCATGTGACACCTACAATTACAATGTGACGGTTACGATAGTTGTATCAGGAGATACGATTACATCAGTCACAGCGACATCAGAGGCAGGAGCGGAGGACATACAGTATTTCAACATGGCTAATGCAAAGGTTCCGGCGCAGCTTCTTGCTAATCAGAGTACATCAGGAGTTGACAGTGTATCTGGTGCTACCAAATCAAGCAATGCCATAAAGAAGGCATTTTACTACGCTTATAAATCTGCGAAGAGGTAGAGCAGATTTGTAATAGAAAAAATGTAGATAAAACAAGGAGGATTTATGAGGAAGAACATTTTTACTAAGATTGCTGCTGTCGCAGCCGCTACCGTTCTTGCAGTTACAGCACTTCCAGCGCTTGTGTCTGACACACATGCAGCAGATGATGAGTATTCATATGTGTATGCTGGACTTACATGGCAGGAATACTGGGCAAATGAGGGCGTATATAACGCAGGAGATGCAACAGCCTCTGACGAGAAGGATACACATGGTGAGTATGATAAGGGTGCTTTTGATACAGTAACAAGAGCTACAACGAACCATGGTCTTCACAGAGGAAGCTACCAGTGTATGGCAGTAATTGATACAGAGGATGGCAAGAAGTATGAGCTTGCAGGCTGGACTAGTGATGGAAAGCAGATGATACTTACAGATGGCACACAGCTTTCATACAGCAAGGGTACAATTACTAATGCGGATGGTTCAACATCTAAGGTGGCTTCATATGAGGTGACAGGAATTAAGTATGTTCCTGTTAAGGTTAAGACATCTGACCTTGAAGACTTCAAGACTAAATATACAGTCGTTGAAAATGGCGGAAAGTTATTTGGTGGATATGGTGAGAATGCACTTAAGTCATATGAGTATACAGCAGCAGTAAATGCGGATACTAATGGACTTAAGACAGCAGTTAAGAATGCAGATGGAACATATTCATTTTCTGAAAGACAGACTGGCAATGGCAAATCATTTGCAGAACAGGATATCGTTAAAGCCGCTGATATAACTACTACAGTTAAAGAAGCCACAGGCTCTTATGGTGAGTTCTTAAGAGTTGATATCAATGGTGATGGCTATGGCGCATTAGGTGCCATGATGCAGGCTGTAAAGTGGACATACTATGGCAACGATTCAACAAGAACTAATGCAGTTATGACATATGGAACTAAATTTGCAGCAGATAACTGGATGCACAAGGCTATGGGAATCCAGCTTGGACTTACAGATTCAGCGCGCTGCCAGTTACCAGAGGGCTATGACGGAACAGGCTACTGGTCAATTACTGTATATGCCTTAGGATTTACAGATACTACTATTGATTTTGAAGCAACAGAAGCGAATATCGTTAAGGTTAAAGAGCCTGTAAGTGATACATCTAAGCTTTCAGCAGCTATTGATGAAGCTAAAGCTCTTAATGAAGCAGATTACACAGCAGAATCATGGGCAGCTATGAAGCTTGAGTATGCAGAGGCAGAAGAAGCTCTTGCAGTTGCAGAATATCAGTCAGATGTTGATGAGGCAGCAGAACATCTGACATCAGCAATCAAAGCATTAGTAAAGGTTGAGACAGAAACTCCTTCAGAGGCAGATAATTCTGAGAATACAGCAGATGAAGCTGGAACAGAGGCAGGAACATCAGATGTAAGTGGTTCAGATGTAAATGTTTCAGATGAAAGTGGTTCAGGTACAGAGGCTTCTAATACAGAGGCGGCAGGTACTACAGATACATCTGTTTCAGGCGTTAAGACTGGCGATGCAAGTAACATGATGGCTTACATGGCAGCAGCTATACTTGCTGTAACAGCAGGTGCTGTGGTAACAGGAAGAAGAAAGATTAAGGATATCAGATAATTTAATTGATACGCTTTCAATCATAATAAAATTATAAACAAGCTAAAGAACCGGGGCGGGGTGAATCCTTTGAGGGATTCAATTCCGCTCCGGTTCTTTTTACTTTCTTATGTATCCGGTGGGAATTGAGATTACCTGCTAACCTTAATATCCCCCATATTAACAGCAGCATTTATACTCTTGCCGCTGTCGGCATTATTAGTATAGCTGTGTGAATAAGAAGAGTCATTTATCTTAATGTCACCCAAGTCTACAGAGAGGTCAGCGCTGTACTTATCAATATCAATGCCGCTTATCTTAAGTGAGCCAACATCAACAGAAAGGTTGAGGACATCACAGTTGCAGTTGGTGACTTTAATATCTCCCATATTATTATCAGCAGTCAGAGCTCTGACCGTTGAATTGGTAACATTAAGAGAACCCATATCAATGGATAAATCAACAGAAGAAGCATGGATATCGTCCACAGACATATTTCCCATATTAAGGTCTGCACTGATAGAATTAAGGCTGATATTGTCGGGAACTGTAATTGTAAGTGAACAGTCTGAATCACTGCCATTAACTGTAAAATGTGCTTTAGTATTCTGACTGATTTTTAAAGAAGCTCCTGAAACAGATACATCCGGCTTGAGCTTTTCATAACCGGAAAAGCTGACTTCAAGCTTACTGCCTTTTTTAATTTCAACATTACCCAGCTCTAAGTCAACGGATATATCTGACACATTATCGTAAGTATAAGAAGCTTCAATATGTCTGCCGCGAGATGCAGTAGTCACGTGTGAAAAAGGTGAAATATTTAATACATTTCCAAGAATACCGATAATTATGCATATAAGGGTAATAAAATATATAACTGACAGATAAATTCGCATTTTCACAATTATACCTCCTCTGATTTGTCTATAAGTACAATCTTTAATATAGCGCGGATTATAGCCGCAACAGGCCATATAATCCATGTCAAATTCCATGCATATGTAATGAAGCTGACTGATAGGTATATGCATGTGACTGTATGCCAGAAAGCTGACATAACAGCCGCTGCAGTGCTGTTGATATATCTGATTTTCTTCTTTTTAACATGTCTGCCGGCTGTATTGTCACTGTTAAGGGAGAGTAAAGTCCGGCATGGCGTTTTAATCATTGAACCAAAAACGATAAGGAATACACCGATGCCTACTGTTGCAAGCATTGCTGCAACGCCGATATCATCAAGCCCCTTTATTGGGATTGCATCAAGAACAACAGCAGGAATAAAGCTGATGATACACAGGATAATTCCCAGAATGTGGCATATGATAGAAATGTTGCGGAGCAGTTCCTTTTTATCCTGCACATATCCGGCAGCAGTATAATCAATAATACATTCGTGCCTCTTAATATAGTCGTATTTCTTTAGCAGTGAATTGGTTATTATAAATATGCCGACAGCGCAGGCAATTATAACAAACAGGGTAACAGTGCCGATAGTATCAGCGAAATCATTGCCAAATGCACCGCAGGCTGCTGCCGGAACAACCGAGAATATACATAAGAAAACTCCTAAGGCAGTCAGAAGTGCATGTCTGGTTCCTGCATTTATATAGCATTTCGCTTCTTCTTTAGTCAGTGTACGCTTGTTTTCAACATGAGTGCAGGCCTGGCTGTCAATTCCAAGAGTATCTGCGAGCTCATCAAGATTGCCGAATTCTGAGATAACAATGCCTACAGCCTCATTCTCACTTTTACCCTCGCCTATCAGCTCATTATATTTGTCCTCCATCATGCCCCACAGCTCGTCTTTAGCCTTTAAAACATCAGGTGTTGCAGGGAGATTGGCAAACATGGTTTCAAGATAACTTTTAATAGTATCCATACTTTAATTCTCCTTCACAATGAATTTTTCAATAACTTCTTTAGTAAGAGCCCACTCTTCACATTTGGACTGATAATACAGCCGCCCCTCGTCAGTAATCTGGTAATAGGTGCGTTTCTTTCCGCTATTCCCACCGACACCGGGGAAAGAGGTGATATATCCGTTCTTTTCCATTCGTGTAAATGCGGAGTAAAGAGTAGTCTCTTTAACAATATATTTTTCATTAGTCATGGCTTTAATCTGCTTGGAAATCTCATAACCATAAGATGGTTTATCAAGCAGAAGATACAGGATAATTGTATCGTTATAGCCTCGTATAATGTCGCTGCTGATGCCAGCCATGCATACTCCTCCCTTCAAGTCAACAGCAGGCGCTGACACACCTGATAATAAATGTTCCATAAAATGTAGTTACTACGACAGTCAATACTACGACAGCCGTAGTACATCTGTCGTAGTATATATAACATGATATTCATAAGATGTCAACTGGAGAATATAAAAATCCCTCAAAAGCCTGTGCAGGGCGCTTTTGAGGGATGTAGGAATGATATGATTTACCTAAAATATACTTTAGCTGCAGTGCCAGACATGATATTTTCCTTGTCTGGCGTTGATATTTCGTTGCTTAAGAGGATGTAATCTATAAGGTGTCTGTAGCTGTCCTTGCACAGATTCATTGGCAGGTCGCTTCCCCACATGAGGCGGTCGCTTCCGACAAGCTCAATGGCGCGCCTGATATAATGAATTGCGTCAGGATAAGGATACTTGGCGTCCTTGCCCTGATTAGAGGGGAGGCTTGCAAGGTCAAATACAACATTATCAAGCGTGAGCGCCTCCATTCCTTTAAGCCAGATATCCTCTTGGGAAAGACCTCTGGGTGCAAGCAGGTGGCATACGACAAACTGTGTGTCAGGGTGTCTTTTAACCGCGCGCGCAAGTGCTTCCGGCTGCCAGCATTCTGATGGGTAGCGTCCAATGTCGAAAACTACGGTATTGTGGTGCATTTCAGCATAAGAAAGCATTTTCTCAAAGATATCGCCATCAAGGGGAAGCGTAGGATGATAGCTCATAAGGCCGCTTCCGGTGCTTACCTCGAATTTCACGATTTTAATTCCGAGGTCTTCAAACAAATGCTTTCTTATTGAATCGACATTTCTACAGAACGGATCATAAGTGGCTGCGGCAGCAAGGCGGTCAGGATATTTTCTGGCAGCCTCATAAGTGTAGAGGTTCTGCGGACCTAAGAAATTGCCCTGAAGCATAACAGCCTTGGAAACGCCAGCCTCGTCCATAACCTTAAGGACAGCCTCCGGGGTTACATCATATTCACCGAGGCATTCCGGAATCATCTGGAATATAGTGCCGTCAGCGTAGCTTGCGTAACCTCCGCCTATAGCCTGCATTTCTCCGCTGTTTCCAAAGCCATTGATACAGCGGCATATGTGAATGTGTGAGTCGATAATATCCATTATAATCTTTCTTGCTCCTTCCTATAATGTCAAGCCCTAAATCATTGATTTTCTAGGCTTTTCTTTAAA
>CAVKBP010000093.1:921-10314 GCA_963654395.1 Ruminococcus sp. CAG:382 | reverse complement strand
TGAATATGGTGTTATGCATCGCGGATTCTTCACAGAGGAGAATACTGCAGAATTAGAGACTTTAATTGATTCAATTATTGAACCGGTTGCTAAGGAGCATCCAGCTTACGAAAAGGATCTGCGCCGGCTGTTACCTGCCAATGATAGTAAGCAGCTATATAATAATGTTGTCAGAATAATTAAATATCACAAATTTATGGCAGGAAAAAAAACTGATGCTGCAGCTAAGTCTTTAAAAGCATTTGTCAATAGCCCGGAATGGATTTATGCTGATGCTAAAAATGACAAGAATTTAGAAAAAGTTTTTTCCGCTTTCGCTAAAAATGTTTTTAGTTCTGTAAATGAACTCGATTCTCAGATTGTACTAGCTGACTCTGGCATAAAGAGCGGTGATGAATTATCCAGACGCGCCAGTGCAATGAGTGATGTAGCCATGGCATTAGGTTTTTCTGACCTCCTTGTAGAAAGCCGCCGTGTTACTGTAAAGATTGGAGATAAAGAAGTCAAGGGAGTTATGATGGAGGGTGCTTCACCTGATATGAAGGATCCTGCCTATATGACCAACACTGATCCGTTTTATTCAAAAGAGATGGCAGACCAGTTAGATTCAGAGGCTGTTTTGAGCTCATTTGCAAATCTTCAGATTCTGGATTTTATATGTGGCAATACAGACCGTCATCATACTAACTTCTTATGGAAGCAGGATTTATCTGATCCAAAGAATCCGAAATTACTCGGTGTCCAGGGCATAGATAATGATAATTCATTTGGAGCAATCACTGACGGTGGAACGCTGAAGCTGGCATATCATGATAACTTAAAAATCATAACACCGAAGATGGCAAAAGCAGTTGAAAATCTCTCTTGTGCTGATCTGCGTAATCTTCTTAAACCATACGCGTTTAAAAAAGAACAGGTTGAGGCAGCCGAGAAACGATTAGAACTGCTTCAGAACATGATTAAAAATGGTAAAGATAAGGATTTACATTTTTATAAAGACAGGCTTGTCAATGAAGAAAATACTATACATATTGTAAAGAACGATGAATGGAAGTATCTTAATGCCAATAGACTGGTACCTGACGTCAAAGCTCAGCGGCAGCTTAAAGATGGCACTGTGATTAACAATGCTAATATCTTTGGCATTCCGGCAATATATCATTATATTGTTGAAACGAAAGAAAACAAAAATACTAATAACAAGGCGCCAATTACATACAGCAGGCAGATAGCAAAAGAGCCAGCTAAACCAGCGCCTCCGGTTCTTAATTATAAAGCTCTTTCACTGGCTCTAAATAAGGAAGCCCAGAAGTTTGAAAGTATCAGAAAGACCTTATATGACAAGGGTGGTAATACTCCTGATAAGCGCAGCGCAGAATTCAAGATTATGTATCAGGCGCTTGAGAAACATATCAGCAGCTATTCAGAGCTTCAGAAAACACTGAACGAAGAAAAGCGGGATCTTGTCAAGGAAGCTTCTCTTGCAAAGTTCTATGACCAGATGAATGCCAATCAGGAAGAGCTTAATACAGTAATTGACAATTATCTTGGCAAATATCGTTTTCATACTTCCAGAGATAATCAGAGCCGTATTGATGCTGCCAGAGAATTAAAGACTTATCTTAGTACTGAAAGAGCAAGCCAGAAGATTTACAGTACTTATATGAAAAAGAAGTCTGATTATAATAACAAATATTATGGCTTTACAATGGAAAAAGGAGCATATACTCCGGGGCAGGATTTTAAGCTGGCTGATAATGCACTGAATCAGATTCTGGGAACTATGAAGTTCACAATGACAGATAACCTGAACACACTTTCAGAAAATAGCGAGCTTCGTGGAAAGGGCGTTAAGGTAATAACTAATCTGGAGCGTCTCTGGAATTATAGTATGGATTCCGCTAATAAGTTAGTCGCTTCAGTCAAGGCATCTGAGAATAACAATGACGCTTCTCTTGAGCAGTTAAATAACGATATTGGAAAGAAGTCCATTGCCAAGCCTTCTTCACTTAAGGTGAAACAGATTAAAAATCTCCTTAAGGAAATGCTTGCATATGAAAATTTAGTTGATAAGAAATATCCAGAAGAAAAGGTGATGCCGGTAATCATAGACGGAAAAGAAGTTAAACCAGCTCCGCCAACCCTCACTGAGATTCTTGAAAATCTGGTAAAGGAAGACAATAAATCTATCTCCCCAGACGAGGTACGCAATGTGCTTCATAATCTCTATTCCAGAGAATTAGCGATTGCGAAGAGGATAGAAGCAGAAAAGAACTTTGTACAGGAGTATGAAAAGTTTTCAATTCCTGAAGACAAAGCCTTACAGGACAGGGAATGGCACCGTATTCTTCTTTCAACTGAAGGCTATGAAGCCGGCAATGTCGATAAAATAATAAGATTCATTTATACACATGCAGCAGCTTCCTATAAATATAATCCTGATTCAAGTTATCAGGAGCTGCTGGATTTATATAAGGGAGCTGGTATTGCAGGTGAGAAAGCTGCTATAGATACATTTTTTGCAGACAAACCGCACAATGCAGCTAATTACAAGGCTGAACTCCAGACTTTATGGGGAACAATGCTGCTGCTGTCTTCTAAGGACAGACGCTACAACATAAAGGTGACATATGAAAGGTGGAAAGCAGACATCGCTCTCCCACCAGATAAACGCGTATATGTACCTCGGCTTACCGCGACAGCTCTTGCACACAAGGATGAATATATACATGAGAAGGAGAAGACTACTCTTCCACTTATTGACAAGACTTCACCTTATTATGAATATGTAGCTGGCACAGTATATGAGGAAATGTATAATCTGTATAACAACATTAAGGCCAAGGCTGACAATACGCTGATGGCTGCATCTATTCTGGAAGAGGATATGGAACAGCTCTTATACAAAATGCAGCTTCATTATATACGCCGCAATAACCAGGGCAGCTTCATTCCTATGACAGCAGATGAGCGTGATGAAATACTGGAGCTTCATAATAAATGTATTACATCCATGAGCAGAATCAACTCAGATGCTAATCTTTATCAGGAACGCACTGTATTAAGGCAGCTTCTTGCAAAAAACAGAAACGCACTGAAGGCACTTACAGTATCCAAGCTTCCACCGCTTGCGTCTGTTATGCGCGGTACGCTCAAGCCTACGATAGAATTATCGGAGCTAAGCCAGAATAAAATCGGTTCTATGAACAGGCGTGAAGCTGTTGAATATACAGATGAATATGGTGTTATGCATCGTGGCTTCTTCACTGAAGAAAAGCCAGTGCAGACAGAAGCGCTCCTGCACTCTGGCATACAGGCTGATGATAAATTATCAGTCCGCGCCAGTGCTATGAGTGAGGTAGCTCTTGCATTAGGTGTTCCTGGACTTCTTGTTGAAAGCCGTAATGTTACTGTAAAGGTTGGAGAAAAGACAATCAACGGAGTCATGATGGAAGGTGCTGCTCCTGATATGAAGGATCCAGCCTATATAACACCTGACGACACATTTTTCAATGAAAAGATAATAAAGCAGCTTGACTCTTCCATGGTTTTAGGTTCATTAGCAGATCTTCAGATTCTGGACTTTATATGTGGCAATACAGACCGTCATATGAATAATTATTTCTGGAAGCAGGATTTATCTAATCCGGATAATCCTAAATTACTGGGTGTCCAGGGCATTGATAATGATACTTCATTTGGAACAATTACTGATGGCGGATATATGAATCTGGCATATCATAACAGTCTGAAAATCATTACACCAGAGATGGCAAGCGCTGTCGAGAAGCTTTCAATTTATGATCTTCGTGATCTGCTTGAACCATATTCACTGAAGAAAGAGCAGGTAGCGGCTGCCGAAAAACGATTAGCTCTGCTTCAGACATTGATTAAGAATGGCAGGAAAGATACCGAGATGCATTTTGATAAGAACGGCAAGCTTATCAATAAAGAAATGTCAATCCATATTATAAGAACTGAGGATTATAAACAATTAACTATAGATAAGCTTAGCCCTGATGCTGCTAAAAAACGTCAGCTCGCAGACGGCACCACAATTGATAATAATAACCTGTTTGGAATGGCAGCGAATTACAAAACAGCGTACAGTAATAAAGATTTCAGAGAGCAGCTTTTTTCAAAAAATGTTGACAAAAAAGCTATAACCTATAGTAATCAGAAACCAAAGCATAATGCACCAGTTCCTGATTATAAAGCTCTTCTGACCAGCCACAAAGCTGAATCACAAAAGCTTACGGATATCAGGAAAACTCTGTACAAATATGGTGGAAACACTCCTAATAAGCGAAGCGAAGAATTCAAAGTAATGTATCAGGAACTTCGGAAATATATCAGCAGATATACAGAACTTGAAGTGATACTGAATGAAGTACCTGTTTCCAACGCCGATGGTCTGAAAAAAGAAATGTCACTTGCAAAGCAATATAACGACATGGCTGCTGACAGGAAAAAACTGGATACAATGATTGACAATTATCTTAACAAATATCGTTTTCATACTGATGCTGATAATCATCGCCGTATAGATGCTGCCAGAGAATTAAAAACTTATCTTAGCTCTGTAAAAGAAAGCCAGACTATATATGATAATTATAAGAACGCGAAAGCAGAGTATGTTGGAAAGCTGAACAACAATAACTATAACCCTGTCAATGATTTCAAGGAAGCTGGTAACGCCCTTAATCAGATTTTTGGAACTATGAAATTCACGCTCATAGATAATCTGAAATCATTACCGCAGGACAGCTTAACCTATGCGAAAGGTGTTAAAGCTGCAGGTTCTCTGGAGCGTCTCTGGAATTACAGTATGAATTCTGTTAATCAGTCAGGTATCGCAGTTAAGACACCTGTGAAAAAGGAAGGCATGACGGATGAACAGTTTGCTAAAGAACAGGCTGCTCTTAAACAATTACAGAAGGATATCGCAGCGAAGAAGTCAATTGCTGCTCCTGATAAATATATTATAAGCCAGTTCCGTGATGACCTTAAGGCAATACTTGAATATGAGACTTCATTAGACAAGGACTATAAAGAGAGTGCAAATCCTGCTTTTCTCAAAGATCTTGATACTCTTATTAATGGTGGTGCTAACGCCGGCAAACAGAACGCAATTAATCCGGCTCAGGTACGCAATGTACTCCATAACCTTTATTCAAGAGAGGTAGCGATTGCAAAGAAGATAGCTGAAAATAAGAAAGGTAATATGGAAAAGAAAGAGGTGAAGAAAGAGGCTCCAATTGTTAATGTAAAGAAGTGATACATTTTTTTAAAAAACAGGTCAGTACTTTTATGGCACCGACCTGTTTTTATTATTTATCCACATTTTTTGCCCTGTGATTAACCACCATGGCAGCGACACCAATCAGCACTATGAAAAGCGAGATAAACTGCGATGTGGAGAATATTCCGACCGCCCCTCTGTAATCATCTCTTAGGAATTCGATTGCGAATCTTCCCAGTCCATAGGTTATGCAGTAAAGAAATCCTATATCACCTGCTGCCATATGCTTTCCGGTGCTCTCCACACCATCTGCCTTGCGCTTCATTACAGCAGTATAAGAAAATTTAGCTGCTATTATCATAAGCAAAGCCATATTAAGGAAATCCGCACCTGATGATATAAGCTGTGTTGGAATAAGCTTAACTCCTGATGGAGCAAGTGAATCCACTGGGAACACAACTCCCCACACCGCATCCGTCTGTCTTCCATAGCAGCAGCCAGCAAGAAAACATCCGATTCGCCCAAAGCCCTGTGCCAACGCAATCTCCGGCATAACTAAATCAAAATATTCCAGAAATGACAGCTTCTTTATCCTCATATACAGAAGATTGCACAGAATACCTGCAATAAGTCCACCATAGACAACGAAACCGGACGAGCCAAGTACATCCATAGGATTCTTTATAAAATCCTTAAAGCTTACTATGATATACAACAGCTTCGCACCAAGAAATCCCGCAACACCAGCAATAATTGCAATATCAATAAGAGCCTCCTCTTTCAGCCCCAGCTTCTTAGCCCTGTACTCGCCGACAAGCAGCGCCAGCACAAATCCAATACCAATCATCAGTCCATATCCATGAACCACGAACTTTCCTATATGAAATAAATCAGTCTTCATAATATCCTCCATTCTTGCTTTTCAAGGCATCTCAAGTTTGTGCGCAATCACAAATAGTAATGAAATGTTTTACCCCTTCAAGTTTTCGTGTTACAATTGACCTAATTATTAAGGCATCCCTGCATCAATATCAGATGCACCCACCCATTTTGCTATTGATGTGCAGGTGCGCCTATTTTCTTAGGTGGGAATACCATTAAATAGGTTCACTATGTGAGCTTTCTTTTTGTGTCTAATTCACGATTTTGGCTTGATTTACTTTCTTTCATACTAATCTCCATTCTTGCTCGTTTTTCAGAGCATCTCAAGTTTGTGCGCAAGCACAAATCTTGCATGTGAAAAATCTTTGATTTTTCACACCAACCCAAGCTTCTCCCGCGCCATCATAAGCCGTCTGTCAAACTCTTTATAAAACGCCTTATCATCAGCGCACCCGGCATATGTCGTCATGTAGAACAATCTTAAGTTAAATGTATTAAGAATCCTCACATTATCCTCTGACAGCCCCGGCAGCGCTGCCTGCAGCTCCTTCACATACTCATGCCATCTTACAATATAAGCGTCATACTCCGCAAGCCCCTCAATGCCAAGCCATTTCTTTAACTTAATCTTCGAGAGATTATCCTTGTTGCACTCGCCCTTCTGCACGATATATTTAAAATGTGCCTCATCCTCCCAGTACCTTCCAAGCGGAAACATTCTGCATATTCCCGGTCTTATCGTATGAATATTACACAGATTATCTTCCCCAAGAAAAGCACATCTTCCGTCAGCCTCCTGCATTTTCAGATTAGGCAGGATAAGACCATCCACAACACTTAACTCTAGCTCAGCCGTCGTAAGCTGTTCAAATGTTTTTCCTAACCCGGTTGTCAGCTTATAACAGTCATACGGATCAAGCACAATCGTGCTGCCCATGTTCTGGCAGCATACTGTCTGACAGCCCTTACACGAGTTGGTATCAACACGCACAAGGTCATTCTCAGTGTACAGCCTGCCATCTGATATATCTTCTAATGAAACATTCCTTAACATTCCTCTACGCCCTTCCTCAGTAAAGATTTTAAGTAATTATAATACAGATAGCTTAATTTAGGAAACTCTTTTTAATTTCACTCCAAATTTTTTCTGATGTGTGCTAAAATATGTACTTGTGTATTCATAGCTGTTCAGAACCCACTATAGAATGCTTCGCATTCCACATCTGATTTATGTAATGGCTCTGAACAATTACACTTTAAGAAAACTGACAATGAGAAAGGACTAAAAAAATGAAAGATAAGATTGTTACATTTGGTGAAATTATGCTTCGTCTGTCTCCTGAAAACAACGAAAGATTTACCCAGTGCAATGCATTTGAGGCTGTCTACGGAGGTGGCGAGGCGAATACTGCTGTGTCCCTTGCTAACTTTGATATTGATGCTAATTATGTAACAAAGCTTCCAAAACATATAATCGGACAGGCTGCAATCAACTCTCTGCGCCAGTACGGTGTCGGCGTTAACCATATCGTGCGCGGCGGCGACCAGATTGGTATCTACTTCCTCGAGAAGAAGACAAGCCAGCGTCCAACTAATGTAATCTATAACAGGGCTGGTTCTGCGTTTGCACTTGCTACTGCTGATGACTTCGACTGGGATGAGATATTTGACGGCGCAACATGGTTTCATTTTTCAGGAATCACACCTGCAATCTCTGATGAGATGACGGACATCTGTATCACAGCCTGTCAGAAGGCCAAGGAAAAGGGCATGACTGTAAGCTGCGACTTAAACTACAGAAGCAAGCTCTGGTCAAGCGAAAAGGCATGTGAGGCAATGACACGAATCTGCCAGTATGTTGATGTGTGTATCGCCAACGAAGACGACGCTATCGGTATCTTTTCCATGAATCCTGCCGACGCGGATGGCGAGGAGAAAAATGCTTATATCGCTAAAGAATTAATGAAAAAGTTCCCATTCAAGCTGGTTGCGTCAGTATGGAGAACAGAAACCTCTATCACAACATTTAAGCTCCAGTCAATGATATACACAGAAGGCAAGGCTTACTACAGCAAGGAATTCTTCATGCACATCCTTGACTACATCGGTGCCGGAGATGCTTACTGCGCCGGTCTAATCTACAGCCTTATCAACCACTTTGACCCACAGAAGGCAGTCGAATTCTCCAACGCTGCAAGCTGCTTAAAGCACACAGTAAGCGGAGATTACAACCTTGTTACAGTTGACGAGGTTATGAAGCTTGCTTTTTCAGATACAGGTAATGAAGTGCAGAGATAATTAAAAATCACAAAAATCCCCACCAATCTTGAATTCTAATGATTGGTGGGGATTTTTTTTAATAATTCTATTGAAAATCCCCATTTATATCTGTCAGAATATCCTATTTTATCTATTTTATCAGTTATAACTTATAAAATTCGTAAATATCATTTGAAAATCAATTATAAATGTGTTAAATTATAATTATCTAGTACAGCGAAAATTAAATATCTGCTATATTGGCGCAGGATGATTTTCTCGTATGCAAGGCGGAGGAAAGAGGCGTAGCGGTGGCTACGGCGATTGACGACAACGCAGCATATGAGAAATCAAACAAGTCAATATGGCGTTTATTTAATTTTCGATGTACTAGGTATAGTGAAGGAGGCTATATTCATGATTAAACGAGAAATGTATATGAAGCGCATCCACCCTTTTATAGGGACAGACCTCATAAAAGTCATGACTGGTATCCGCCGTTGCGGTAAATCCGTCATGTTAGATTTGATTAAGGAAGAACTGACTGCGTCAGGAATTAATCCGACACAATTTATCTCAATCAACTTTGAAGATTTGAACTATTCCCATCTGCAGACTGCTAAGGCTTTACACGATGAAATTACCAGTCGTTCTAAAACAATAGACGGCAAAGTATACCTCTTTTTTGATGAGATTCAGGAAGTAAAAGACTGGGAAAAATGCATCAACTCCCTGCGTGTTACACTTGATTGTGATATCTATATTACGGGCTCCAACGCTAAGCTTTTATCCGGTGAACTTTCCACATATCTTGGTGGACGCTATGTAGAATTTGTAATATATCCATTCTCTTTTGCAGAGTTTGTTGAACTATACCGCCCAATTGCTCCTGACGCATCCATTCAGCAATATTTCCAGAAATATCTAATCTCTGGTGGTATGCCCTACCTTGCTAATATACGATATGAAGAAGATGCCTCAAGGCTTTATCTTCACGACCTTTTTAACTC
>CAVKBP010000093.1:0-911 GCA_963654395.1 Ruminococcus sp. CAG:382 | reverse complement strand
GCTTAAGGATATTGTTAAACGCAACAAGGTTCGTGATGTAGACTTGCTGGAACGCATTATTGCTTATGTAATTGCCAATGTTGGAACAACATTTTCTGCCAGTTCACTTGCAAGATTCTTGAAAAACGAACATCGTACCGTTGCGCCGGATACGATTCTTAACTATATAAAATACTGCTGCGATGCTTACCTGTTCTATCAGGTTAAACGCGAGGATTTGCAGGGAAAGCAGATTCTTTCCTCTAATGAAAAATACTATATTGCCGACCACGGCATCCGCGAAGCAGTATTTGGCGGTAATATGCGCGACATCAATCTGATTCTAGAAAACATTATTTATCTCGAACTTCTGCGCCGCAATTACAATGTAACTGTTGGAAGAACTGGCGATAAAGAGATTGACTTTGTCTGCGATATACAAGGTGAAAAACTGTATGTACAGGTGTGCTATCTTCTTGCCTCTGAAGACACTATCCAGCGTGAATTCGGTGCATACGACAACATCCGCGACAACTACCCGAAATATGTTGTTTCTCTTGATGAATTCGACATGAGCCGCAATGGAATTAAGCACCGTAATATACGTGACTTTCTTTTAGCGGATGAATGGAATTAAAATCCCACATCTTCCATATAAAAGCTCTCAAGCGTTAGAATAATCAATAAAAGCAAAAAGGATTGGAGACTTATTACAAATGTAGTCTCCAATCCTTTTAATCATCATATATTTATTTTCTAATACATCTTTTCATATACAGAAAACGGTATGCTAAGGCTTATCCCCACACCTCTTCGGCGATTTCCTTAACAAGCTTTAACTTAGCCCACTGCTCTTCCTCAGTAAGCTTATTTCCTATCTCACATGAAGCAAATCCGCACTGTGGGCTTAAATACAGCCTGTCGAGTGGAAC
>CAVKBP010000092.1:3218-10443 GCA_963654395.1 Ruminococcus sp. CAG:382 | reverse complement strand
AAAGCCTCGCCGTAGCCCGCTACGCCTGCGTTTTTTGATATGCACATTCAAAAACATTCTGCGTTTTTGGGATAGTTATTTATAAAACGCTGTACTATTAAAAGGCGTGCGCGGAAATAAAAAAGAGGAAAGAGGAAAAGTATGGAACAGTACAATGTTACAGGAATGAGCTGTGCGGCGTGTCAGGCGAGAGTCGAGAAGGCTGTCAGCAAGGTGTCTGGAGTGGAAAGCTGTTCGGTAAGCCTTCTCACTAATTCAATGGGTGTCGAGGGAAGTGCAGCCCCGGCAGCAGTCATTAAGGCTGTGGAAGACGCGGGATATGGTGCGTCAGTTAAGGGGGCGAAAAACAGCACACCCTCAATGCAGGAGCAGGAGGAGGAACTGGCAGATAAGGCAACTCCACTTTTAAAGAAAAGGCTTATAGCTTCATTAGTATTTCTTGTAGTGCTTTTGTATTTCAGCATGGGACATATGATGTGGGGCTGGCCGCTCCCATCAGTACTGGTTGGAAACCATGTTGCGATGGGACTTATACAAATGCTTCTTACAATTATGATAATGGTTATTAACCAGCATTTTTTCATAAGCGGCTTCAAAGGTCTGCTGCACCGTTCACCTAACATGGATACACTTGTTGCACTTGGTTCAGGAGCAGCATTTGTATGGAGCACATATGCACTTTTTGCCATGACAGACTGTCAGGTGAGAGGCGATATGGCAGGCGTAATGCACTACATGGACGAATTCTATTTTGAGTCGGCAGCCATGATTCTTACACTTATAACAGTAGGAAAAATGCTTGAAGCACGCTCAAAGGGAAAGACAACAGACGCATTGAAAAGTCTTATGAAGCTTGCAGCAAAGACAGCAGTGTTATATGCTGATGGAAAGGAGACTGAAGTACCTGTTGAACAGGTAGTGACAGGAGATATATTTGTTGTAAGACCGGGTGAGAATATACCTGTAGACGGTGTTATAATTGAGGGCAGCACAGCGGTCAATGAATCGGCGCTTACAGGTGAAAGCATACCTGTTGATAAGCAGGAGGGAGATACGGTAAGTGCGGCGACGCTTAATACATCAGGATTTATCAGGTGCAGGGCGACAAGAGTCGGGGAGGATACGACGCTTTCCCAGATAATCCAGATGGTAAGTGATGCGGCTGCGACCAAAGCACCTATTGCAAAGGTAGCTGATAAGGTTTCGGGCGTGTTCGTGCCTACGGTTATCACGATAGCGGTAATCACAACAATAGTGTGGCTGTTATGCGGCAAAGACCTGGCATTTGCACTTGCGAGAGGAATTTCAGTGCTTGTAATAAGCTGCCCTTGTGCGCTTGGGCTTGCAACTCCGGTTGCTATTATGGTCGGCAACGGAGTCGGGGCAAAGAACGGAATAATGTTCAAGACTGCCGTAGCCTTAGAGCAGACAGGAAAAATGCAGATAGCAGCACTCGACAAAACAGGCACTATTACAGAGGGTGAGCCAAATGTTACAGATATTGTAACAGGTGACGGAATCTCACAGAAAGAGCTTGTTGCTATAGCATATGGGCTTGAAAGAAAAAGCGAACACCCACTGGCTAAGGCTGTTGTAAGCTATGTGAAAGAGCATGACGATAAGAATACATTTGTAGAAGAGGTGGCTGATTTCAAGGCGGTAGCCGGTAACGGACTAAAAGGAATGCTTGGTACAAATGTAGTGGCGGGCGGTAATCTTAAGTTCATATCGGAGTACTGTGATGTGCCGGATGACTTAAGAAATAAGGCTGACAGCTTATCATCAGAGGGAAAGACACCGCTTTTCTTCGCAAGGGATAACAGGCTTCTTGGAATAATTGCTGTTGCTGATACAATTAAGAAGGACAGCCCGCAGGCAATAAGGCAGCTTCAGGACATGGGAATCAGGGTTGTCATGATTACCGGAGATAATGAAAGAAGCGCGAAGGCAATCGGAAAGCTTGCCGGGGTTGATGAGGTTATAGCAGGCGTGCTTCCGGATGGAAAAGAAAAAGAGATAGAAAGACTAAAGAAGCAGGGAAGTGTTATAATGGTAGGCGACGGAATTAATGACGCCCCGGCACTTACAAGAGCCGATATCGGTATTGCAATCGGAGCCGGAACGGATGTCGCAATAGACGCGGCTGACATAGTTCTTATGAAGAGCAGGTTATCGGATGTGCCTGCTGCCATAAGGCTTTCAAAGAGAACACTCACCAACATACACGAGAACCTGTTCTGGGCATTCTTCTATAACTGTATAGGAATTCCGCTGGCAGCAGGTGTGTGGATACCGATATTCGGATGGACACTTAATCCGATGTTTGGTGCAGCGGCTATGAGCTTATCAAGCTTCTGCGTAGTAACGAATGCATTAAGGCTTAATTTTGTAAATGTGTATGATACAGGAAAAGACCACATTTATAAGAAAAGGTCTGGCAGAATTAAATTAAAAATGACTAAAGGAGACAAAGCTATGACTAAAACTATGAATATTGAGGGCATGATGTGTGGACACTGTGAGGCTACAGTTAAGAAGACACTTGAGGCTGTTGACGGAGTTACAGAGGCAGTTGTAAGCCATGAAAATGGAACAGCAGTTGTCACACTTTCTAAGGAAGTTGATAATGAGGTGTTAAAGAAAGCTGTTGAGGACAAGGACTACAAGGTAACAGCAGTAAAATAATGCATGAATAAATGTCTCCGCCGGATATACAGGTCTGGCGGAGTTTTTTTACTTTCCTTGCGAAATTACTACCTAAGGATTGCACTGCAGCAGAATTCTTTTTTACTTGAGTAAAGCAGGATTAAATGTTAAAATCTCTTATGGAAATTGCTTTAAAGAAAAGGCTTTAAAGATAAAGGAAAGGCAGATATATGAGGTTTGATGGGATTAAAAAGGTTTCAGAGGGAAGATTCATAGACAGATATGACCTGTATTATACGACAGAGGATGACAAGAAAAAGGTATATGAAATCATCAGCAGAAACAAGGATATGAAGACTATTCAGGATGTAAGAAATGAAAAGACTGATGGCGTGGTTATAGTTGCGACAGACGAATCGGATGAGCATATTCTTATCAATAAGGAATACAGAATGTCAGTAGGAGATTATGTATATAATTTTCCGGCAGGGCTTATTGATGAGGGCGAAACTCCGGAGGTAGCAGCAAAACGCGAGCTTAAGGAGGAGACTGGACTTGACCTGGTTGAGATTGACGATAAGCTGTATGACAGCTACAGTGCGATAGGATTTTCTAATGAGACTAATGCAGTAGTCATTGGAAAGGCTATGGGAGAATTCTCACCGAGTACATCTACATTTGAAGAGATAACAGCAGCGTGGTATTCAAAGGAAGAAGTGAAGGTGCTTCTTAAGGATAAGCATTTTGCGGCGAGGACACAGGCGTTCTGTTATATGTGGGCAAGGAATTAAGAGGCGGAAGTATGACAAAGGGTAAAAGAGTTATTGCATGGCTTGTGCTGGGGCTGGCAGCAGTCTGTATATCAGGCTGTAAGAAAATTTCTAATGCGGCGACATATACATATGAGGAGAACGACGCAGGAAATATTGTTATAACAGGGCTTACAGATAAAGGAAGAGCGGACGCAAAGCTTATAGTGCCTGCCAAGCTTGATGGAAAGCAGGTGGAGGGCATAGGAAGCGGCGCATTCCGGGAAGATACAACTGTCACAGAGGTTGTTATATCTGACGGAATAAGCTATATTGCTGAAAATGTGTTCCTTGGCTGTTACAATCTCAAAACAATTGAGATTCCGGCAACAGTCAGCTCCGTCGGAACTAATGCATTTACAGATACCGTATGGGAGGATGACCAGCTTGCAGACAGGGAAGAGCTTGTTGTTAATGATGTCTTGTGCAAGGTTACGAAGGAGAGTGGTACATACAATATTCCGGATGGCATTAAGACAATAGCTTCGGGAGTTTTTTACAATAAAGACGGACTTACTGCAATTAACATCCCGGACAGCGTAGAGACGATTGGAGCGTACGCATTTGCAGGCTGCAAGGGACTTACAGAGCTTAAGCTTCCATCAGGCGTAAAGAGAATCGACTATGGAGCATTTGAGGGGATTGAGGATGTTGTTGATAAGGATTGAATGATTTTTGAAAAATATTCCGTTGTGGAAGGGTGGCTTATACCCCAGGCTGACTACCTGTGATTATCGCTATCCAGCCATTTGCAGATATAGTATGAAACTATCTCAGCCACAACTCACTACTTAGATATAGCTGATAGTAAAATTCTCACAGATTTATGAGATAATTCAGATATAGTAGGTGAATGATAATGACAAAACGAATTAATATCATGACAACATGGAAGGAATTCAATCCAACAGCATTAAAATCTATGAAGGATGAATTTTCAGATAAACCATCTCCAATAGGTAAAGAGATACTTACTTAGATAAAGGTGAAGTGATATTAGCAGCCCATTCTAATGCAGTAGATGTATTTACAGGAGAGAGTATAAATCAGACTAACTATATATTAACAGATGGAGAGTATTCATGGGGAAGTGCATTATGTTATTATATTAAGAAGTACAATCTTCAGCTACCGGAATACTTTGAGAAGAAAATACTTGATAATTTGAATACCTAACTTTTAAGAGGAGATAATTATGGATAAGCAGAAGAACATATTATTAGCAAAGAAATACATGGTAGAGAGTATATATCGTTCTGCCAATATAGAAGGGATAGGGATGACATTTCCTGAAACACAGACTATATGCGATGGAATGAGTATATCCGGACATACAATAGATGAGGTGAATGCTATTAATGATTTGAAAAATGCTTGGAGATGGGTATTTGCAAATATTGATAAGGATGTGAATGTAGAATGTCTATGCAGTATTAATAGGATAGCTGGTAAGTTTACTGTCATAAATGCCGGCTGTTTAAGAAATGAATATGATGAGCCTATAAGAGTACCTCTATTTAATGGAGAAAACTATTACCCTCCACTACCTAAAAGCAAAGATGCGATAGATAAGGATATAAATAGTATCATAGGTAAAAGAGACTATGATGCAGCATTTGAGTTATTCTGTTATGTGTGTAAAAGTCAATATTTTAACGATGGGAATAAGAGAACAGCTACACTTATCACAAATATGTATATTATACAACATGGATTTGGTATCTTCTCCATACCAGTAGATAAAAAACAAGACTTCTATGATAAATTGACTGCTTTTTATTCAGATGATTCAAATAAGGCTGAGCTGAAGAAATTCTTAAAGGAGAATTGTGTAACAGGAACTTCAAATAATTATTAGAGTATTAAGCAGAAATGATAATATTTTAATAAGAAGTGATAGATATTAAGAGTAATTATAGTGGTTCAGACCAAAAGAGGGGAGTTGTATATCATAATAAGAGATTTATGTTAAAACTCTCTGGAAAGATATTGGGATACTTTTATATTTGATGCCTTATTTGGAAACTTTGATAGGCATGGTAATAACTGGGGCTATTTAATAAATGACTTGGGAGAAATAAAGTTAGCTCCTATATATGATTGTGGTAGTTGTTTATATCCTCAGGTATCAGATGATGCTATTCCCTCAATTCTAAATAATCAGTCAGAGATACAAAAGAGGTAACATAGCGACCGTACCTTTTGAACAAAGTAAAAAGGAGACTAAAAAATCTATTTTTATAGCAATGAGATGTGGTACAATATCACTAAAAATATTCATGTGATAAAACTGAACTAAAGTTCAGTGAACTAAAGTTCAGCGAACTAAAGTTCAGCGAACTAAAGCCCATATGAACTAAAGTCCATGAAAGAGAGGTTTTTTGAATGATTATACATGACAAATATAATATGGATATAGAGGAGAATATCTGGATAGCGAAGAGACTCTTAGTAGACTCTGTATATAGTTCTGCTAATTTAGAGGGTATTGCGGTAACATTTGCACAGACACAGGATATTTTGAACAATGTAAATGTATCACAGCTTACTCCTAAAGATATAAATAAGGTATGCTGCTTAAGGGATGCATGGGAATACATGATAGAGCATATCCATGATGAATTAAATATAGGATACCTTATGAATATCCATGAGTTGATAGCCAGATTTGATGTTCCATACTCCTATCTTGGAAGAATAAGGACAGATGATGTCATTATCAGTGGTACAAACTGGCGACCGGAAATCCATAGCGTTGAGTATTATCACAAAGGACTCATGGAATTGCAGGATAATCCTAATGTGACAGATAAAGCTATCAGAACAGGATTATGGCTTATGCGTTGTCAGGTGTTTAAGGATGGTAATAAGAGGATAGGTAGCTTTGTAATTAATAAGATACTTATAGAAAATGGTAAGGGTATATTTAAAGTACCTGTAGAGTTAGATGGTACATTTAAGCAGATGTTGGTTTCTTATTATGAGAGTGATAATGCTGATGAACTTGCTTTATGGATATATGATAATTGTATTGATGGTGTTAATAAAATTCAGGGCTAAATTGATATATGAATTATCTTCAAAATTCCTTTTAAAAGTGTTCAATTTTAGATAGTCTATTTACACTACTCTTATATAAGGATAGCTTCAACATATGATAATGTTGTTGAAAAATATTTTTAAAAAATCCTTAAGAAATGTTCATTTTTAGATAGACTATTTACACTACTTAGATATAAGGTATTTGCGGTATATTATTTCATAATATACCGCTTACATTACATTCGTAATGTAGTGTAAATTTTACACTACTTATGTGTAAGGAAGATATAATAAATCCTTAAATTCAAAAGATAACTATTTCAAACAGACTAATAAAGTGGTATAATAAAGAATGCCGATATTAGTTGGGAACTTAAAAAGGCAAATAGAGAGGAGAAAGACTTTATGAGAAAGCAACTATTTAAAACAACAGCAATAACACTGGCAATGATAACAGCAGCATTGGGAATGACAGCATGTGGAAATAAAACAGCAAAGACAACAAGTAATAATACAAATGCATCAACAGAGACAATTACAGTAGCAGATAAGAGTAATACGACAAATAAAGAGAAGACAAGTAAGGTTGTATTTGATTATACTGACGCTGATGGAAATACATCCAAGTTAGAAGGAAATGCAACAGTAGATGATAATGGAGAAGCTACAATAGAAGTAGTTGATAGCAATGGAAATAAGACAGTATTTACAGGAAAGGCAGTAACAGA
>CAVKBP010000092.1:0-3208 GCA_963654395.1 Ruminococcus sp. CAG:382 | reverse complement strand
GAACATTAGTTAAGACAGATGGTACAGAAATCAAGGTGACAGAAGACTCTAAGATAGAAGATGCTACAGAGAGTACAGAGGAAACAAAGGCTGATGTAGAAGCTGTCAAGGAAGAAGCTAAGGAAGAGATTATCGTAGCTGATAATGACAGCAGTTCTGATTCAGAAGAAGAGCCGGTTGTCTCTGTAACAGAGCCACAGGTTTCAGAAAATGTAGTATCAGAAGCAACAGAAGAGGAAGCTGTTGAAGTTCCTAATGAGCCTGCTGATAGTGAGCCAACACCAGCTCCAGTTGAGACTCCTGCTGTAGAAGATATAATACCTGTAGAAGAGGAACAGACAGAAGCACCTGCACCAGTAGAAAATACAACACCTGTAGTAATAATTAAAACACCTGACCCAGTTCCAGAAGAAAATTCATCATCAAATGAAAATTATATACCATGTGAAGCAGGTAGTGTTTTAGGATTTCCTGCTCATGATACAACTAAAATATGGGCTATTACATGGGATACAATAACACCTACAAGCAATAAGTATATCTATTATAGGACAAGACAAGAAAACGGAAATACAGTGTATGATTATTTTATATTTAACGAAACAATAGATACTGCTGTGATGTTATATCAAACCTTGAACCCTGATGTAGAAGAGCAGACTAATAAATATGTACAGGCTTCTAAACAGTATTGTCCATACCTAGTATATTAATAAATTTAATAGATTTTAAAGGACTGTCACTTATGCAGATATATGCAGGAAATGGCAGTCTTTTTTATTAAGTACATAAGCAATATATGTGAGGTAAATATCATGTATACAAGATAATATAATATAGAATTTGAAAATTAGGTTTACAAAGTAAAATTATCGTGTATAATAAAGATAAGAAATCAGAAATGATTTTAACAAATACGCTTCACAATGTGCGACAAAGAAACATTGTTTACTCAAAAGCACTTCGTAATGTGTGCTTAAACATTACTTATGCAAATACGCTTCACAATGTGCGACAAAGAAACATTGTTTAAAGGCTAATGTTTATACATTAGCTTTTTTTGAGGAGAAAACATGAATCAAAACGGGATGTACTATATTAAGGATGACTTTAAATCTCTTATAAGAAGTCTTGGGGGAGAGTGGAATGATAAGAAAAAAAGACCTGTTGTATGTTTGATAAAATCAACAGAATACGAAGGTCTATATTGGGCTGTTCCGGTTGGTAAGGTTAATCACAGAGATAAACAAGCAATGGACAGAATTAAAGATTATATGAGTAAACCAAATAGGGATTTGCGAAGTTGCTACTACCATTTAGGACGAACAACGAGTAAAACTATATTTTTCATCACAGATGCAATTCCAATAACAGATAAGTATATTTTAGAAGAGCATAAAGGGTTTGACAATAATCCTTATGTAATAAAAAATCCAAATTTGTTAAATGATTTGCGCTATAAATTAAATCGTATTCTTAATTTTGAAGATTCTAAACCAAACTATTTTCGTCAGCACATAACAGATATAAAGAATCATCTAATAAATGAAATAAAGTCAGAAGATATTTAAAAATTTAATTCTATAAATGAAATTGAATTTGATTTATCTTGTGATTTTCTAATCTTTATTGAACGCATTAATCCATATGAAACTCCACAGCCATTACATTTTGATTTAAGAGGATATGCTAAGTACCTAAAGGAAAATAACTTATCAGGAAAAGATACTGCTGATTATATTTTAAAGAAATTTAGTAAATGATATATATGGGGTAAATATCATGTTAGTAAAAGACACAAAGGAATCAAGAAAAATAAGAAGTGTTGCAGCAACAATGGCTATAGAAAATATGTATCTAAGTGAAGCATTTATTCAAGAGTTGATGAAAGTTGAAAATGGAGAAAAGACATCAGAAGAGCTTAGACAAGAAGTAATCCGTAAGTATGCAAGAGAGTATAATATAAAATTTTAAAATTAGGTTTACAAGGTAAAGATATTGTGTATAATCAAGATAAGAAGTCAAAGTTGGTTTTGATTTCTTATTAGAGGTTACGAAGCCATAAAATCGTGGTAATAGAGGTTATAGAGCCTGTAAAAAACTATTTTAATAGAGGTTACGAAGCCTGTAAAAAAATCGTTTTAATTAGGAGGTGAAGTCATGGTACATTATAATATGCGTAAACGCTGTTTAAGTGGATGGTTAAAAAACAATCATTTATCGACATACGAATCGCCTATAAAATTGCAAAAATTCCTGTTCTTTTATGAGTCATTTGCAAAAGTAAGAAATGAAAGTGCTGATTTCACCTCATTAAAAGGTTATAAAAGAGGTCCTGTATTTAGTCAGGTATGGGGAGATTATACAAAAGAACGAAAAGCATTCGATATGAGTGTCGATGAGGCTTATATGAATGATTATAAGAGCCAGAACATAGATGATGAACTTATTGAAAAAAGTGCTTTTCTTGTGAATACATTATCACAAAAGGAATTATCAGAACTTTCCCATAAAATGAATATATGGAATGTGAAGGAATCTCGTATTATGGCTGGTGAACAGCAAGTACCATTAGAGGAAGAGGATTTTAACAAGGATGATGTACAACTGATTTGTTTATTGGATTCTATGTATCCTCTATCAATGATAAAAGAATCTGAAATTATTGCTGTCAATGATAATTATTTTGTGTTTAAAAAGGATGATATTTCAAAATTAACAGAAGCACATTATGATGTCTTAGATAGTCTGACAGAAACAGAAGAATTAATGAATCCAGTGTATGTAGATATTGATGAAGAAGGGAGACTTATCATTGATTAGAGCTAAAGATGTAATCCGTATGAAGATACCATATCCATCAATTAATAATACAGCTTCTTGTGTAACAAGTTGTTAATAAGCTGCACAATTTTCTCTTCTCTATATCTATGTGTCTTGCTTTTAGCAAACCTTAGTAAAGCCACTTGTAACTTTCTCATATATTTTTCAAAAATCTTTTAAAAATCCACATAATTTAAACAAGGAAAAAATTTCTCCATACACTATTAAAATACAGGGCTTAATTCAGTTATGAGTTATGAGTTAAACTCAGCACTCAACACTCCTAACTCTGCACTGATTTCAGTACCAAGTAGTGAGCCATAATGGGCTTAGAAAGCTTCCTGTATACTTTAAATAGGTCAAGTGCTTGACACAAAAAAATACC
>CAVKBP010000091.1:0-10465 GCA_963654395.1 Ruminococcus sp. CAG:382 | reverse complement strand
TGCGTCACAAATAGCCGTGTGAAAAATCAGATATCAATCTGATTTTTCACACTAGCCTCCATATGTTTTATGGGTATATTATACACCTGTTTTACACTTTTATGAGCCACTTTTTGCAGATTTTTACACTTTTATGAGCCACTTTTCCCGTAATATTCACATTTTCATGAGCCATAATTAGAGAGGCAGTTAACCCGACATTCCTGACAGACCAGCAGACACTCTTTATGCTGGCGGCATCAGATAATGAAGATGCCAAGTGTTATATTCAGACACTTGGCATTGACAATGGATTTATGAAGAAAAATGAAGAAGCAACTACAGAAGACGCAAGACGGTCGCTCTGAAATTAATAAATTATTTTGACTTAGCAAAAGTAATCGTTCCATTGCAGTGGACGATTACTTTTTTGCTTTAGTGTCTAATTTTCTTAATTGCACAACCTTTGTTGTATCCTTTGGTGAGTATTCATTTGCAAGTGACTCTGCATAAATCTTATCTGTGTTCATGATAATCTCCCTTCTTGCCTGCTTTTCAAGGCACCTCAAGTTTGTACACAAGCACAAATCCTGCTTGTGAAAAATCTTTGATTTTCTTTTCTTTGATGATTAAAGTGTATCATCAGAAAAGCAGCGATAGAACAACACGGACTACAATATATGTTGAGTTAAAATATCACTCTACAATGTCATTTAGTTAATGTGAGCCAAAAAGAGGATTAATTCCCTGCAGAACAAATGTGAGCTGCCTAAAATATATTTTTATTATTTTACAGCACTCGTTCTGCTTCCCATAAACTGCAGCCCTGCAACAATCACAATTCCTATTATAAATGCAATTATGTTGAATGTACTTACAGACAATGCCTGTTCAGGACTTTTCAGTGTTGTAGGTCCCATAACTATCGCATACAGCGAACCAATCATAAGTCCGAGAATTGTATACATGGTCTTTGACCTGTGCTTATCAAGACACACCTTTATTTCCTTAACCACACACAATGCTCCTGCAATAACACCAACTCCGAATATGCATAATGCCGGAAATGCTGAAAAATGCATATGCAGAAGTTCTTTAATTCCAGATATTATAGGCAGATACAAGCCAAATATCAATAACAATGTTGAACCTGATATTCCCGGCAGGAACATGGCAGATATCGCAACCATTCCGGCAATAAATATATATATTGCAATCGGAAAGCTGAGTTTCCCTAAATCCAGTCCTGTCATAAAACTGGTCTTATTAAGAAATGTAATTCCAACTACAATCGCTGCGCCTATCAGTGCAAATACCACATTTGCTATATGTCCGGTATAAGCCTCTTTTTCCTGCTTAATGACAAGTGGGATTGAAGCAATAATAAATCCCATAAAAAGCGAGCTTACGAAGTAGATATGTTTTTCAAATGCACTGCTTAACACAAGTACCGCTGCCGCCATTCCGACAACCCAGCCAATACCAAGCTTTACAAGAAAGATAAATGCTTCTTTCCTTTTTTTGCCTTTTTCATAGAACAAATCGTTAATGCTTCCTATAAATTTATCGTAGAATCCAAGTATAAAAGCAATTGTTCCGCCTGAAACGCCCGGAACACTGTCTGCGAGTGCCATACAGACACCATTTATAAATTGTCTAATCATGTGGTGACCTCCATATCTTTTTTCAAAGATAATTTAGCTCACACAGCTAAACAAACTCATGATAAGTTATAAACATTTTCTAAACGATTGTGTAATCTACATATTCAGGCGGTAGCCTGCACCCCACACAGTCTCAATAATCTTCGGATTCTTAGTGTCTTTTTCGATTTTCTCACGGATTCTGTTGACATGGACAGTTACAGTTGCGCTGTCGCCAACATAATCGTAGCCCCATATTTTCTCAAATAACTGCTCTTTTGAAAACACAATGTTGGGATTTGTGGCAAGAAATTTTAATAATTCAAACTCTCTGTGTGGGAACTTGATTTCTTCATCGCCCTTAAATACTTTCCAGCTCTTTGTCTGTATTCTCACATCACCTATTACGATTGTGTTATCGTCTGCGTTATCCGTCTCGTCTGCCACAGCATTTGCAATATGAGTAAGTCTCTGGAATCGTGCCAGATGTGAGCCAACCCTTGCAACCAGTTCTGCCGGATCAAATGGCTTGGTTATGTAATCGTCTGCGCCAAGCCCCAGACCCCTGACTTTATCTATAGTTTCCGTCTTTGCAGTAACCATAAGAATTGGGAAATCCACCTTTTCCCTTATCTGCCTGCATATATCATAGCCGCTCACTCCCGGCATCATAAGGTCAAGTATAAGCAGGTCATATCCGCCGTTAAGAATTATATCCGATATGTCGTTTCCGTCAGGTCTTACCTCAACCTCATAACCATTAATTTCAAGATAATCCCTCTCTAAAAGTGCTATCTCCTCATCATCTTCCACAATCAATATCTTAGACATCTGCTTTCCTGTCTCCTTCCACATTTTTCCAGATAATCTCTACCGTCAGTCCATTATTATTGTATGCCTTAATCTCGCCACTCTGCTGCTCCACGATATATCTGCATACATACAAGCCCAGACCACTTCCGTCATTCTTGCTGTTTCTCGCCTCGTCACCCCTGTAAAACTGCTCAAATATGTGTGGCAGCTTATCCTCATCAACTCCTGCGCCATTATCACTTATATACAAATGTGTCTCTTTTCCAAAGTTTTGCGCCGATATTGTAATCTTCAAGTCATCTGCGCCTGCATATTTCAGACTGTTTTCAATAAGATTATCAAACACGCGCTTTAACTGCTCAGAATCAGCCATAATAGTGCTTTCCGTCTCACTGTGATTAACTGTGATTGTATAATTTTTCTCCTCACATTCTATCTGCTTGTCCTGTGCGTATCTGTCTATCCACTCATTAATGCTGATTTCATGCGGATAGAAAGGCATATTGCCAGTCTCAAGTTTTGAGAAGAAAAATAATTTCTGCAAAAGCACCTCCATATCACACGCTTTCCTATATGAAATCTTTAAGTACTGCTCCTGCTTTTCCGGTGTATTGGCAACTCCATCTATCATGCCCTTTATAAAGCCTTTGACAGAAGTTAAAGGAGTTCGCAGGTCATGCGATATACCGGACACCAATTCTGTTCTCACCCGCTCATATCTTTCGTTCTTCTCCATGCCTTCTTTAAGATTCTTCTGCATTTCGTTAAATGTATTGCAAACCACGCCAAACTCATCATCTTCATTATAAACAACCGGCTCGTCAAGATTACCATTCATAACCCTTTCCGCACCCTTATTCAATTCGTCAACAGGACGCATGATTCTTTTAATCATCTTCCTTGTAAATATCTGACAACATAGCAGCAATCCCGCAATTACAACAATTCCTGCCACAATAAATACTATAAAAAACATTTCCAGTACGCCACGGTCTATCCCCCACAGCAGATTATCCAGTGAACCGTTTGCTGCATACACTGTGTAATTCTGTCCTGATACATTCACAACACATCTTACAATCGTAACACGTTCCATGCTGTACAATTTGACAATATCAGAATCAATTTCACTCTTTTCCAGCTGTTCTATGCACTCAAGCTCACTTGGTCTTGCATTAGAATACATCTTATCCTTATTACTGTCTGACACATACAATTCAAACTTATAGTCAGATAATTTCCTTTCAAGACTCACCCATGTATCAGGACTTTCCTGCTGTTTCATAAGAATTGTCTGTACATCATAAGCATTATCTGACAACTCAGAATTCTGCTGGATAATATCAAGGATCTGTGATTTAAACATTTTCGCACATATACCACCAACCGTTAATAAAACCAGTAGTGATATCAGTACCATTATTGTATTGGATATGAAAATTCTTTTCTTCATTGTCATATAGCAATTTTAGAGTCAAAACTCGTATTCCACCTCCAGCGTTCTATCACACACAAAAAAAAGCCATCCGCAGATAGCTCCCAAAATTTGTACAACAACTAAAATGGCAGTTCATTGCCCATTTCTTTTACATAGTCAGCCTTATTAATTTTACCTGCAGAGCCTAGCTCCATAACCTTGTTATAGTACCATTCCTTTTTGATGTTTACAATGTAACACCAGAGTTTTGTTGTGTCAATAACATTTTTATGTTTTTGATAACAAGTTCAGAATTTCCTTGTCCCAGGTTCTGCTTTCAAGCTTGGAATAGTCAAATTCTTTGTACATAATCTCCCACCTCTCTTTTTATCGCCTAAATATTATAGTATTTGGGCGATTTGTCATAGATTACTTCTTTTTCTTTGGTAGTCTTTCTGCCATAAAAGAAAAGTTAAGCCTGGGCTGTCAGGCTCAGGCTTAACTTTTCTTAAGAGTCAAAACTAGACTCCATCATTATTTCTTAAAACGATGCTCCCCAATGTAGTCGCTCATCCAGTCGCCACGTGCTCCTGCGGCAACCATCTCCAAATCTGCATCCTCCAGCTCCCCAAAGGTCTTCTTATCATATTTTGCTTTCTCAGCTACTTCATTGCAGTAAGAAGCCCTGTGTTCTGCCATGCTTTCTTCCCGATCCATACGCTTTATTCCTCCTTCCATATGTGATATATTTTTATGTTCTCAACCGATTTGCAAAAGAATTGGCACGATACCAGTACCATTCCTTTTTGATGTTTACAATGTAACATCAGAGTTTTGTTGTGTCAATAACATTTTTTCAAAACCCGTATTAACTATGAGACGCTCCAAAGGATTATAAACATTACGCTTTCACGAAAAAATCATAAAAACCGCAAACGCAGTAACCCTCTGCATTTGCGGCGATTTTTAACCAAAAAAATGTTAATGATAGGATGTTGCCTATTATACTCATGTTTTCAAATAATCATTGAATAAATCGGACATTTTCGTTGACTTTTTTATAATTTCTTAATATTTTTTAATATTTACAATTGTAACATCATCTTAATTCACTCTTTCGTGAACTTGCATATATGCTGTCAGGCTCACAGCCTGACAGCTCATATGTCATTAAATCAGTTGGTAGATAGTAACAGATACTTTGCATGGTTGCCATATGCACACCACTCTTCATATCCCTTTTTTGTATAGAAGTATACTAATGCTCCAAAATTGTAATCATCATATTGCGTTGCACTTAATGTGTCATAAACGCTTCCGCTGATCTGCACATATGCATCATAACTATCTCTTGGTGTAACAGTAGATCCTTCAGATGAACCCATGATATGCTCCAATTTTCCTTCAGCTGATCCTGAAACTCCTTTCAAGTCAGATGCTTTTATTGATTTTGTAGTTCCACCAGCCTTATACTTCAATTCAGATGTTGTTGTAATTACTTTGGTGAACTCCTTTTTTGTATCGGTTATTCCATATACTGTCAACAGGTCATTATGCAGTGTAGTGTCTCTCAATTTTGCTCTTTCGGACATAACAGCCATTTGATCTGAACTCATTGCGGAATCAAAATTTTTTCTTAACCCGCCTCCTTGTACATCACGCGTTTTTTTCCCAACAGCCCTAATTGAAATACGTGCCTCATATCCTTTTAGTTTACTATTCTCTTCATACTCACTAGAACTATATCCACTCTCTCCAAATCCAAATTTACCCTTTTTAGTATCTTCAGTATACCACTTCCAAGTTGATTCTGTAGCATAAGCTTCCAAAGTGTATAATTTCAGATTTTGTTCACTGACATAACAATATGCCTCACCATCTGCTGTCTTGTGGTTATATTTGTCTTCATCTAAAGTATTAATAGTAAATTCCATCGCATTCTCGTAATTACTGCGTAGGGTTCTCTGATTTTTAATTGTAATTCCCTGAAACTCCTGACAAAGTGAAGCTAATGGCTGTGCTTTCCGTAACGTTTCTTCAACTATAACTCGCATATCCTCCTTGTCAGACTCTGCCTGCGAATCAAAATTATAAATATATGACAATAAGCTGTAATAAGTATTAAAGAAGCTTCGTAAATAATCGTCTCCACTAATTTTCTTGCAAAGAGCATTAAATGTAGTATCAAATGTATTCATGCCTTCCTTGTTCATAATTTCGTAATTCATTTCCAGCAGAAATGCTTCATAGATTTCATCTGCGTTATTCTCATACGACTCATCTACAATATTAGTCTCTGTTTTCGTTCCATCTGCATAAACAATATAACTATGGCTCTTCTGCGTCAAAGTAGCTGTTTCATTTGTATCTGGGAATGTTACGCTGCCATCACCTGATATGTAGCCTGTTCCTTTGCCTTCAACAGTAACTGTATTAATTGTTGTACCTTCATCAACAATTTCTGCAATACCATCTAGATATACTATACAATTTACATGGTACATTGTAGTTACTCCATCCCCTAAATGAAGCCAATTATTATCAATACTTCCATCACTTAATACTCTTTCATACGCAATATTATTATTCCATATGGAATCCATGAAATTATCGCTCACCTCTCTAAGCAATTTCCCATTATAATCCCATACTATTGCATTAGTAAAATAATCTGCAATATATTGGTTATTATCCGCACGATATACTTTTTCACCAAGATTGTAACATGCCGTACCATCTGATAAGGCAAATTCTTTTGCATTACTCTTTGCATTAATCTTTGTACATTTAGTGATAATAGTACCATCACTAAATTCAAGTGCATCTACCACTTCCCTGGTATATTCTGCAGTTGAGATATTATCATCATTACCGACTATGGTAAGCGTCTTATTGTCACCCGCAAGAGTTCCTTGTACTCCATTATCGAATGTCACCGTGTGAACCTGCTTACTTTGTAGATAACTTAATATTCCATTCATATCCGTAGCTGCAATATCCTTACATGGAATATCCTTTGTAGTTTTAATCTGCGCCTGATTATATCCTACACCAGTTTTATTTTGAACTGGATATGTCAAATTTCCATATTCATCCTTATACATATGGATAACCTTTACATTCTCGAGCCAGTTATCAACATAACTATCTGACAACTCACTGTATTTATCCATCTTACTCTGCAAATCAATTAAAAGCTTATAATCTGATTCCCAGTCATCCCTTGCTGTTTCAAAACCACTCTGATCAAACTTAACTGCTACATTACTCGTCAGTGTATTTAATTTATTGACTGTCTGGCATACATACTTGATATCTTCTTGCATACTATTCAACTGTCCCTGAATATTATCAAGTTTTCTGTTTACAGCATCCTCATTTGATTCCAGAACTCCAAAAGTTTCAAGTGCTGTAATGGCAGCAGAATAAACCGATGGTATTGTGGAAATTGTATCTCCATATTCACTCCAAAATGCCTTAATCTTATCTAAAGCTCCTGCCTCTGCACGATCTCCCTCTGTCGAATAATAAAGATTACAACTACTCTGAGCAGATACCGTTTTCCAATTATTCAATAGCTTTCCATCTGCTATCTGAAGAGTTCCGTTTAATGTAGTTTCATCGATTCCCTTCTCACTATTAAATGTAAATATAATCTCATAACCATAGTCATTAGATTTGCATTCAACCACTTTTGCATCAGAAAAATCTCCACTTATTGTAACATCTTCCGCTGAAAGGTTATCAATGGTTCCTGCATTTGCAAACAATGTCGCAGTTGCCTTATAACCAGCATTTTCTTCTGATATTGAGTCAATATGCGTATTAATCGTTGCCGTAGGCATATTTAGAGTTTCTGTAATTTCTGTACCTATACTTAAATATTCTGCCGGAATAGTTAATGTAATTCCATTAATTTCAGCATATGCTGCATCTATATCAGTCTGATTAGTAGAAATCGAAACTATAACACCTGTCCGATCATCTATCATCTCCTCAGATGTAACTGTCACTTCTGAATTATCCGTCGATATAACAGGCAGTTTTTGAAGGTTTCCAGAGGTAAGAAGCAGTTTTCCACGAATTGTACCATTATCAAAAGATAATGAATCCTTGTCAATATGAAATCCTGTTTTTTCAACATTCACCTCTGCAACAACATCACTGTAATAATTCAAAAACACAGACGGAGAAAATCGAATCTGACCTTGTTCAAATCTTCTATTCTCTGATGTTCCTTTTGTATAAATTGTAAGAACACTTCCGGTTGTAAGTACAACCTTGTCAATAACCAGATTAGAGAACGACTGCTCCATATAAATATCATTAATATCTAATGCAGGAGAAACTGTTCCATGTTGAAATGTAACCTCAAATACCGGATTTTCATCACAATCCCGTACTGACTCAACATTAACTATTGGTGTAATCTCTTGAACAAATTGTGTACCCTCTATAAATGTATTCAGCTCATTTCCTGTGATTGTAGCGTCATCCGCTATGTTAAGCATATAGTTTGCATCATAATCAATATCTCCGCTAACTACAAATGATATTGATTTATCATCTGTATATACCACATCACTTACAGTTAATTCTGATGCTTCATTTTCAGTATATGTCTTGCTTTCAGTTGCAGACTCTGAGCTAACTGTTTCTGCACTTTCTGATTCCATATCCTGCCCTGTCAATTTAGAAATCGACAAAGATGTCTCAGAGATGCTGTTTTTAAAACAGCTTGAACTAGCTGTCAGCTCTACTTTCGGAGCATCATTTTCAAAACTTACAACTGCATCTGTCTGAATAACAGCTTGATTATTCTTTTTTTCTGCACATCCAGTTGAAGGTAAAACCATACAACAAACAAGCATCAACGAAACCGCCTGCCTAATCGTTTTTCGTATATTCATAAATCATTTCCTCCTTTAACCAACCTTTATGTATTTCCCCTTAGTACCATGCTTACTTTTTATCCCATACTCATGCCTCCCATCGCACAACAAAAAGCACCAGTCAATACGCACAGATATTCTCTGCGCACATCAACCGATGCTTTCGTGTAAATATTGTAGAATTTGCGGTATTATCTAACGAAAAAAGGACATAGTAAGTCTGCTCTGCTCTGCTCTGCTCTGCTCTGCTCTGCTCTGCTCAATGAGTATAATTTCTCTCCGCATATATGTCAACCTCCATCACGATATTACCATGTAACTAAATATATCATACCATAAGTTATGGTAATTGTCACGAAAATTTCACGCTCAAAAAGCTACTTTAATCAATAATATTCTTATAATTTAGCAATCATTGAAAAATCGGACATTTTATTGACTTTTTACTGATTTCTTAATATTATTTTTTCCTTTTTTCAAGCCATTCTTTTACTCTCTCCGGATCAGCCGTTCCACCGGACACACCTTCCAGCTCTTCTTCTGAAAGCTCTAACTCTTCCATATTAGACTCATTTTCATGCATTTGTTGTTCTTTCTTGTTTTTCATAATATTTCGCATATCTGTTCCTCGATTCTTTATAATTTTGAATAATCTAAATCACCTACAAGCTCATATACCTTAAGCTTATTGTCCACCATCTCAAGTATTGCGCTATCTGAATGATATACATTGCCATAAATATCCATAACCTCTAAATATGTCACAAACAGACCATCCTCAAAGGTCTGCGGCTTTATATCGACGCCATCCTTTACTGCATATGTTTCTCCCTGCTTCAGGTTCTCCGTAAAACTATCTGTTCTGTCATCATACTCGATTGTAATCTGCGTTTTATCCTGAATATTTTCCAGTCTTGCAACTGCACCATTCTCTGCCTTCTCAGGCAAAAAACCTTCTACATGAACTTCTCTTGTATCAGCGTCATAGGTAAATCGAATAGTTCCTTGTTCACCATCGCACATCACAGGAGTAGAATAAGCAGTGATTGAGCCCGAATTATATATTGGCACGCAATTGATAAATGTACCATTTAATGAAAACCATTCTCCTCCAAATGAGGTCGTATAACCATTTTTACCATCACTTATTACAGAGGTATTGTATCCCATACAATATGCAGTCATTTCATCATCCATATCATCGAATCTGTATAAACGGTATACAACTTTTTTCACATACTCTTTCGACTGTTCATCCAGCTTGATATGAAGTTCTCCATCAACATCACTTCCTGTATCTGTAAACCTTACACAATCTGATTCAAGCTTATCCGTATAATATGATGCCAGCAATGTTGAATAGTCAGTCAGGCTGGAATTTTGGGCATAATTTTTCAGTGCTGTACCTGCATCAAGAGGATAATAAATGCTCATTCCACATGCGCCTGTTTTCTCTGTTCCATTGACTGTAGAAATCATTTCATCAACTGCAGATTCCATAGCGGTATCATCTGACTGTTTCATAAAATCCACAAGATCTATCAGGTTAGAATATCCTTCTGTCCCAGAATAATATCCAAATTTCATACTGTTATCTGCATTTATAACAATTTGCTGCATATTATCTTTAAACATGTCTTTCATATATTTATCTACATATTCCAGAAATAAATCCCGCACCTCCTGAAACCGTTCCATGTTTATAACAGACAGTGTATATG
>CAVKBP010000090.1:0-10473 GCA_963654395.1 Ruminococcus sp. CAG:382 | reverse complement strand
GTGATGCCTGCGTCACAAATAGCCGTGTGAAAAATCAGATATCAATCTGATTTTCACACTAAATACTATAATAGTCCTTTATTTTGTCAAGTTCAAGATGACTTTCACAAAATAATATTTACATAAGCCAGCTCTTATCTTAAGTTCGGAGCCGGAAGCGGATTCTCTGGTGTGACGGCATCCCAGTAATTGTTCATGAGCTTCTCCAGCGCTCTCTGTGGAATCATTGGCTGTGAAGCGTAATCAATCATTTCCTGAGGGATATCCTCACCTTTTCCCATAACCCTTCCGATTTCTGTATATCTCTTAAGATACTCGTTAATCTGGTTCACCATTGGCGGAATCGCAAACATTTCGCTCTGTGGACACAGAAGCGCCTGATATCTGCCCTTTCCATAGATGAAGTTGAATTCCTTGATAAGCGCGTCATATATTTCCTGGGTTCTTCCGTATCCGCATGATGATATGACATAGAACTTCTTGCCGCTAACATCATAGCGGAATTCGTGAAATGCGTTATCCCCGATATCCTTTACCTTGCCCTTGTATGTCTCCATGAGTGGCATGATTCTGTCAACAAATGTTTTCATAGGTCCCGGCATTCCGAAGAAATACAGTGGGAAGCTGTATATAATCACATCTGCATTCATGAATTTCACATGAACCTCCTGCATAATATCGTCAATTACACACTGTCCTGCCGTCTTTCCCCAGCAGCTCATGCAGCCCATGCATGGCTTGATATCCATATCTTTAACTGTAAGAAGCTCAATCTCAGCCTCAGGGTTAGTCTCCTTAAGTCCATTAAGAACCGCATTTGTCATCTGCATAGTATTGCTCTTAGGACCTTTAGGGCTTCCGTTTACTACTAAAACCTTCATCACTAATTCTCCTTGTTTTCCTCCATAAACCTCTTCAATGCCTTGAACTGCCTTCTCATTGTATCATATCCATACTGGTAGCATTGCAGAAGCTTTTCGTTATTACTCTCAAAATGTCTTATCATCTGCTCCTCTGGGCGGATAACAAAAACTCTGCCCTCGTCGATAAGCCTTTTCATAAATGCATCCTGTCTGTCATAAGCCTGCCGTCTGTATGCCATTGCCTCACACAGCTTCGGATATTTCTTATAACTCCAGTCAATCAGCTTCTTTACCTTGGAATAATCCGTAGGCTTGGAGCCCTCCGGCTTGGTAAGCACAACAACAATCTTGTCGCAGCCTTTCTCAACAGCCCTCTCAACCGGTATCGAATCGACGATGCTTCCATCAAGGTAATGATAACCATCAATTTCAACAGGTTCGCATATAAATGGCACAGAGCAGCTTGCCATCTGACATTTTAAGAATTCATCCTTAGTCTTAAAATTACCCTTGTACTCTGCCTTTCCAGTCTCACAATTCACAACGACACTCTCGCACTCTGTTTCAGACGCAAAAAATGTGTCAAAATCATAAGGAATATCCTTAAGCGCATATTCTGCCACCAGCATTTCCAGATTAAGAATCTTCTTATTCTCAAAAAGCTGTCCGACACCATAATAGCTTTCAGCATTTTCATGGGTAATAATTCTTTTAGTTCTTCCTTCCTGTCTGGAAACAAAGTTCACAGCATTACCTGCCCCGGCAGACACTCCAATAACATAATCATAATAAATGTCTTTCTTAAGCATGTAATCAAGAACCCCGGCTGAGAAAATGCCTCTCATAGCCCCACCTTCCAGCACAAGTCCTGTCTTTATCTTACTCATAAGAGCCCTCTATTTCGCATTAGCTTCTACATAATCAACAATATCCTTAACAGTTTCCAGCTTTGCATCAGGACTGAACCTGATTTTAAATTCATCCTCAACAGTGATAGCAAGCAGCATCATATTGAGCGAATCAACTCCCAAATCTGTTGTAAGAACACTGTCCATCTTAATAGTTTCCGGGTCGCACTGTGGCATAACCCTTGCAAAAATATCCTTTAACTTTTCAAATACCATAATAAATATTCTCCTTTTACTTTATTGAAATCTGTGGGGGAGGTTGAAAGACGGCCGGTGCACGGTTTTGGAGTAGATTGCGGAAAAAACCCGCTCCCGCTCGGTTCCGGACGCAGCGGTACTAGGTTCATCCGCGCGTCAATGCATGCTGCCGAAAGCATGCTTTCAGCAGCATGCACTAACACCCGAATTCACCAAGTGCCGGCGTCCTCCAACGGTTTTTTCCGCAATCCCTTTCCAAAACCGTACACCTACGACTGACACTCTCCCTCACAGATTTTAATCAACTAAAATGTGGGTGCGCCAGCGTGAGCTGGCTGCCCACCCTGTCTGGGACAGCTCTTCTTTGGGCGTCACTCGCCCCAGATGGAGCGAGTCTTCACCGTGTGACAGCCGCTCTGCTGTTCCTTATCCACTGGCGGTCGTACCTCCGCCAGAGACACCCCCTCACCACATCTTCTCTTCCGGCTATGCGGGCGAATCGCCGCAAAAGACAGCCTCCTCTTCACACCTTCTCCCCAACTGGTCGGGCGCATTCTCCGCAGAAATCAAACACCTCGCTACACCTTCTCCCCAAGCTAGTCAGGCAAACCTCCGCAGAAGGCAGCCACCTCTCCACACCTTCTCTCCTCTGCAGTTCAGGCGAACCTCCGCAAAAGGCAAACACCTCGCTACACCTCCTCCCCAACAGGTCAGGCGCACCTCTGCAAAATGCAAACACCTCGCTACACCTTCTCTTCCAGCTACTCAGGCAAACCTCCGCAGAAATCAAACACCTCGCTACACCTTCTCCCCAATTGGTCGGGCGCACCTTCCGCAGGAAGCAACCACCTCTTCACACCTTCTCCCCCAACTGGTCGGGCGCACCCTCCGCAGGAAGCAACCATCTCTCCACACCTTCTCCCCCAGCTACTCAGGCGAACCTCCGCAGGAGGCAGCCACCCTCCACACCTTCTCACCCCCGGCTGGTCGGGCGCACCCTCCGCAGGAGGCAGCCCGAAGGTATTGGCAGAAGCAGGGGGCTGCGAGCTGGGTGGGATGTGGGTGGTGGGGTGGGTGTGTAGCAGTTTGAAACCGTTGGAGGACGCCGGCACTTAGCGAGTATGGGAGTAAGCGGGGGCTGTGAAAGCTTGCTTTCAACAGCACACGCTTACTTCCATAGGAGCTTAGTACCGCTGCGTCCGGAACCGAGCGGGAGCGGGTTTCAAACTGCTACACACCCACACCGCCGCCCGCGTCCCAGCCTGCCGCAGCCCCCGGACGTGTGTCACTACCTTCCGAGCTGCTCCACAGCCTCCCGGAATCTCACACACTCGCCAGCCAGATACTCCGCATTGAGCCCCCTGCCTTCATCCCCAAGCTCCATCGCCTCCCCGACATACAGCCTGACTCTCTTCCCAAACAGCTTATGATACTCACCGTCATTATATACCGGAACAATCTTTGCACCTGACATAACTGAAAGCATTGCAAAGCCCGGCTTAAATTCATCCATAACCCCTGTCTTGGATGTATGCCCTTCCGGGAATATAATCATGTTGTCCCCGGCGCGCAGATGCTCTGACGCCCCCCTTATCCATGTAATATCAGTACCAAACCTGTCCACAGAAATAAATTTCCCGCCGCTTGTAAGCCATTTAAGAATCTTCTTATCTGCCCAGTCCTTGGCTATTATAAGTACACTGTTCTTAAACAGCATATAAAACATCTGCCCGTCATTGTGCCCCACATGGTTACTAATAAATATGACTCCGCCCTTTTCAATCTCTTCCTTTGCCTTTTTGCTCTGGTAGCATATCTTAGGTCTGAACATAATATACAGGTAAGCGTACAAAAGCCCCCTGCCCATGCTGGCTGTTACATTAATAAATGCATTTTTCTTCTTCATCCGACACCCCCGTTGTCATATGCATATTACTAATTGACTAATAGTTAATATACAAATGTTCCATTATTATACACTTTGTTTCCAAGCTGTATTGTATGGGTTTTAAGACATAATTTCAAAGGTCAATTGATTCTTTTTTGGCACTTATGTAACATTTTATCTTTTTTTGTTTACCATTGTCTGCAAATGTTGTAAAATGTTTTTAGTATATAAAGAAGGAGACATTTGTTTATGGAAAAAGCAGCAATCATTAATACAGGTTCTAAGCCTGACCGCAGGATTTTAAAGACTAAAAAAGCTATATATGAAGCCTTAGTTGAGCTTATGCAGAAGAAAAAAATCAGCTCTATTACTATTACAGAGCTTGCAGCTAAAGCCAATATCAACAGAAAAACATTTTACACTTATTACTCTTCTGTAAATGATGTTCTGGACGAGGGCATCAGCGAGCTTATTTCGTCACTTAAAGACCTTATGTATGCTATGGCTGAAGATTACAACATGCTCTCCCCACAGACCTTATTTGCATTTCTTAATACTATTATGTCTGATGCCTATATTGCGAAAGACCTCTTTGCTTCGGACAATGGAAACCTGCTTTTTAACAGGCTCCAGAAGACCTTACAGGAATCTATTCTTAAAGAGCTTATTGACAATGATATTAAGCTTAAGGTTCCGCCTGCACAGTATCCTCTTATCTCCACATTTGTTGCAGGAGGAATGGTTTCTGTGTATTACGAATGGGTGACTAATCCTGACGGCGTCACTCTTGACGAAATGGCGCGCACGCTCACAACACTTATCATAGATGGCATCCACTCATTTGAATAAGGAGTAATTCATGAATTTTAACGATAAATTTAAGTTCCTGATGGACATAACTAACACCAGCAACACTGCTCTTGCCAGCGCTGTCGGCATTGATAATTCTGCCGTAAGCCTGTACCGTAACGGCAAAAGAAAATGTCCGAGAAATAAGGATGTTATGCGGAAAATGGCTGATTATTTTGCTGGCTCTGTTAAGCTTAACTATCAGAGAAAGGCACTGGCACTTGCTGCCGATTACTCGCGTTTTAACCACTCAAGGCCTGTATCTGAATATTCAGATATGCTTTATCAGTGGCTTACAGACGAGCTGCCTATGCCTAATGATTTGGTTGATGGTATTCTTAATGAAAATGTTTCTCCGTCACCGTCCGGATATATACATGGAATCCGCACAATTGATGTTGTGCCTAATGCCACAAGTGTTCTATACAGACCGGAAGGGAAATTACAGGCTATATTCAGCTTTGTCAATTACCTTCTGACTCTTGAAGATCCGAAGGTTGTATATGTGTGGGTTGATGATGATATTTACAGCATTTCTGACAACAAGGATATCATTTCCTCGCTCCAGAAGCTCATTCTCAGCCTGATTGATTACGGCTATGACATATGCCAGATATCACCCTCTCCGGCGAATACCACCCAGTTTTTCGAGGAACTCTTCTACTGGGTTCCGGCATACCTTACAGGTCATGTGAAATCATGCTATTATCCGCGGATGAGGGATACCCTGTTTTCCAGAATAAATGTAGTATATCCCGGTTACGCTGCAGTATATTCCGACAGTCTTTCCTCAATTCCTGATAAGATTTTCACTGTACTGACGGCAGAATCCGCTATTGTCTCTGTTAAGGAAATTGAATTCAAAACATTTTTATCCTACTGCCATCCGACAATGAATGCATACGAAACTGCGGAGGAGGTTTCTGGCTGCTTCCAGCGCATATTAAGCGCTCCGGTCAGCCATATCCAGAAGGGCTTAAGCCTTCCACCTACTACCATGCCGGAAATGCTGATGAACAGTTTTCTTAACTACAACCCTGACAGTCTTGGTGTAAGCATGAAAACCAGATACCAGCGAGATAAAATGTTTGGCAATATCAGAAATATTGACATATGCCCGCTTGCAACCGCTGCGCAGGTCATATCAGGAAGAGTTCCTGTAATATTTCCGGTTGTAAAACAGGAGATTCCTATATACTATACGCCCATAACCTACGCTCTGCACCTTAGGAATATCGTCGAAATAATGGATACCTACCCGGATTATTTCTTTGTTCCAATAGATTATAACCCTGATGATAATCTATGTATTATCGTCAACGAGGACACTGAGGCGCTTCTTATCCGGACAGCGCTTCCATGTATGGTATTCGATTTCAGCCATCCGCAGCTTGTACGGAATTTTCAGGAATATCTTTATCATATTGCCAATGATGCTGGTTACGCCGATATCAACCGTAAAAAAATACGCGCACAGCTTATAGAGCTGATTAATACACTGGAAAAAGCACAATAATAATAATTCCAAAATCAAAAGGGGCATGCGAAAAACTTTCGTTTTTCACACGCCCTTTATTTTTATTACATCTTAAATATCACATTTTAAATATTACATTTTGAAGAACTTCATATCCTCATTAAGCTTGTCTGATACCTCTTTAACATTAGCTGCTGTTTCAGCAAGAACATTAATAGTTGCATTAAGCTCCTGCATAGAAGATGTTGTCTGCTCTGTAGATGCAGCATTTTCTTCTGATATAGCAGAAAGATTAGATATTACATCAACAACTGCAACTCTTGAATTATCACATACCTCTGCATTGCCTCTGATAACATCTGTTCCCTGTCTTGAAACATCTATTCCATCGCCTACCTCTCTGAATCTTTCCTTGGTAGCTGTAAGCTTTTCATACTGTTCCCTTACAAGGATTTCTGTATTTCTCATAACCTCAAGAGTTTCTCTTGAGTCATTCTGAAGGTCTGTAATGATTTCCTGAATCTTGCTTGCTGTACTGTCAGACTGTGAAGAAAGCTTCTGAATCTCTGATGCAACAACCGCAAAGCCTTTTCCTGCCTCTCCAGCTCTTGCCGACTCGATAGAAGCATTAAGTGATAACAGGCTTGTCTGGCTTGCAATATCTGCAATAAGAGATGCAGCATTGCCTATATTATTAACTGATTCGTTAGTTGTCTCAATCTGCTTTGCAATCCTTGCGACCGCATCAGTAGTTCTCTGTACAGCCTCACTTAATTCAGCCATTGTATTCTGTGAAGCGCTTTCAGCTTCCTCCATACTCTTAGAAGTCTGCGTAAGCTCCTCTATATTGCTGACTATCTGTGTAATCTGTTCACCCATAGTCATAATCTCACTTGTTGCAGTCTCAATATCCTCTGCCTGTGAAATCGCTCCCTTAGATATCTCTTCTACTGCTGTGCTGATTTCTCCGGCAGCTATGCTTGACTGTGATGCCATTGAATCAATTGAATTACCTGACTCACCAAGCTTTGACGCAGACTGTGCAAGGCTTCCGACAATTTCTCTTAACTTAAGTATAAGAGTCTCGAGATCTCTGCCCATGTCTCCGATTTCATCCTGTCTTTCAAGTACAGTCTTGTCTATCTGTGTAGTAAGATCACCACCGGCAACACTGTTAACAGAAGCACTTGCTTTCTTGATTGCCTTAGAAATGCTCTGTGCAATAAATGTTGCTGCAATTGCTATTATCACAATAAGAACCGCTGCAACTATAAGCATTGTTCCAACCTTCTGCATTATATAGCTTGTAATCTCTGATGTAGGTTCTCCTGTAAATACGCAGCCTACAATCTGATTGTTATCCTTAAGCGGTACATATACTCCACAATAGCTCTTTCCATCTATCTTGATATTAGTATCCCTGTATACCTTGCCCGTCTTGACTACATTCCATACCTTGTCAGATATGTCAGTTCCTGTTAATCTCGCACCCTTCTTATCTGTAAGTGTTGTAAGTACTCTCGTAGTTCCATATGTAAGTGTAACCTGTGCATTCTTATCAGATTCCTTGACATATATATCAAGCGCTGCCGGCTTAATTGTCAGCTCCTCGCTGCCCTTATACAGCTTGCCATTCTTATATTCAAAGTTTCCCTTGATATCCTCATAAGAGCTCTGTACTGCCCTGCCTAACAGCTCAAGACCATCCATTGCCTCATCTTCCAGTCCTGACTTAAGGCTGGTTACTGTAGTCACTGTAAGCCCCAGCACCATGACAATTACAGGCACAATGGCAAGTATCACAAGCCTGAAGGTAATGCCGGCTCTTCTTTTCTTACCCTCGGCTACAGCCTTTCTGACCTCTTCTGCTCTCTTTTCATTACCGGCCTTGATTTCCCTGACCTTCTCAGCTCTTTCAGCCTTAGTATGCTTTTTCCCCATGATAAGATCATCCTTTCGTCTCATTATTTAATTGTAGTTATTCACAAGAACATTTCACTGTTCATATTATTCCCCAATTATACACTATTTTTATGTTTCTTGTCAAAAAACAAATGCTTCTTTTTCTTAAGCACATTTGCCCTTATATATGCAAATGTGTACTCCTCTCCCTTATCTGCCAGCAGCTTGAGAAGCTTATGGAGCAGGGCATCTGTTTCAGGATTCATAATGTAATGTCCAAGCCCCTTGATATAGTAATCAAGCGGATCTGAATCCTTATACGCAGCTTTATTATATATTCTGCTCGCAGCTATCCTGTCACAAAACATTTCCACCACATATTTTACCGGCATTTTCATTCCGGCAAGCACAGAACCCCTTTTCTCCACATCGTAATCTATCCAGTATTCAAAATGGTGCTTGTTTCGTCCCTTATGATGAAGCCATGCCTCTGACACTCCTTCATACTCCCGCTGTGCATTATTCGGACTTCTGTGTCCATCCTGGTAATACCTGACTCCCGGTATGAACTCCGACGGCGAATACTTTGACCAGTCATGCATAATTCCCTGCCTGTAAAGTCCAAGCTTAAAGCAGTATTTTCTCACAAGCCTTCTATGCGAATTCACTGTATGAAGGTGTCCGTTAAAATTATGCATCAATCCCATAAGCGTCATATGGTCCAATCCTTTCTTCCCATAATAATTACAAATGTATCTTAACATTTATTCTGATTCCAGAACTGTTCTGTCTATAACCTCTCCGGTATCAGGGTTGACTGAAATCCCATTAACCTCAAGCCTCTCATCAATCTGTATTACAAGGCACTGTCTTCCATCAATTATCTGTGTACTTACAATATCTGTCTTATCTGAATTAATCTTAATCACAACATCCGGTGTCTTCACCTCGAATTTCTTGCCTGATGAAACATTGGAAGCAACCAGCCTTCCATGCTCTCCCGCAGCCATTTCAAAATGCTCCTCGAAGTTTTCAAGCTTTTCTTCTTTGACACCACTCTTTTCAAGCAGCTCCTTCATTTCTGTTTTGTCAAGCATTACCGGTGCCGGACTTTCCTGCTTCTTCTCTTCTATAATCTGCTCAAGATTCTCATGGATATTCTTCACAACCTCAAGGTCAGCCTCTTCTCCAAGCGCCTCACTTATCAGCGTTGTAAATGTCTCCTTCTGCTGCTTTGCAGGAAGCGGAACCGAACAGTCAAGCAGGCTGTCAATCAGCCCATATTCAAACTCGCTTACATCCTTAGTATATAAAAGCGTCATATCCTCGTCCGCGCTTCTTTTATTAAATGCCGGGAACAGAAATCCCACATCCGGCACATCCACCATATGATTCTGCTTCTTATCATGGAAATTGTTATCCTCTTCATCGTAACCAAGTCCCGGCTTGGAAAGATTTACATGACATATGCTGCACAGAATGTAACTGTACACCTCATCTGATGCATCTTCCATCTCAATGTTGTCAGTCGTAACCGCCGGAATATCATATACCTGATTAATCAGCAGAATCAGATAATTTCCAACATAGCTGTAATTATTGATAATCCTGTCATAGAATTCATTTAAAAGCCTGTCATCCTTAAGCCCGCTGTCTCTTAGGTTCATTAAAAATGTTCTCGCACCCTCATCAGCATACGCGTCAACATTGAATTTCATATCAACAAGGTTCTTCCCCGGTGTACCTGAAAGCGTCTTCTTAAAAATGTCGAAATATTTGTGTTTTTCTTCTTCTGGGAGATTAAGGAAATTCTCATTAAACTGTGTTATCTTATTGCGCTCGCCGTCAACATAGCAGCCGCATAATCTAAGTATCCCACAGTCTTCCAATGTATATTGTGATTTGATTTCATTAAGTTCTTTCCGTGTCATAGCTAACTCCATACTCTTATATTTTATTCAATGTAACAGTACAGTGAATTAAAGAGATTGTGACATTATAACACATCTGCATTCCCGCCGCTACCCGCATTCTCTCCACTACTTGCGCTCGCAGCTTGCGTTCCAGAACTTCGTTCTGTCACTGTCGCGGTGCTCCTCGAATGTTCATAGAAAGGCAACAGCTCATGCAAGCATGGCTGTTGCCTTTCTATGAACATTCTCATCGCTACTCGCGCATTTTGTAAGCCAAGTCTCTCCGTAGCTTCGCTACTCCCGAGCCTTGATAATTCACAACTCCCGGTTTTCGACCTCCGTTGTTCATTATGGGCATTCGCTATATAATCCAGAATTTGTGCAAGCATGATTGCATTATACTCACCTGCACTCTCTCCTCTACTTGCGCTCGCAGCTTGCGTTCCAGAACTTCGTTCTGTCACTGTCGCGGTGC
>CAVKBP010000089.1:0-10505 GCA_963654395.1 Ruminococcus sp. CAG:382 | reverse complement strand
TCACTCGGAAATTACGATGGCATAAAAGTTGTGAATGTCATCGACTGGCTTTTGGGATGAGGAATCACTTTTGTTACAGCCCACTCATCAGTGCACTCTTTTGCATATTCCTTTACTGATTCACACCATCAGCCAGCAATTTAAACCTGCTTTTTCACCGCAAGCTCAACAACCGCTTCCATTGCGTATAAATATCCCTTAAGTCCAAGCCCCACTACCTGTCCGTTACATACAGGAGCTGTCACAGATGTATGTCTGAATTCTTCTCTTGTATGTACATTAGATATATGGACTTCAATCTTAGGGATAGCCGCAACAGATGCCAGCGCATCCCTTACTGCATAGCTGTAATGTGTGAATGCTCCCGGATTAATTACAATTCCGTCAACATCATTAAAATATGCTTCCTGAAGCTTATCAATTATAGCTCCCTCGTGATTACTCTGGAACACCTCAACATCAACGCCAAGCTCCTCTGCCTTCTTCTCAATCATAGAAACCAGTGCCTCATAATTCTGCTCTCCATAGATGCCCTTTTCCCTTATTCCAAGAAAATTAATGTTAGGTCCGTTCATTACAAGTATCTTCATATCAATCCTCCATTATGCCCATATTGACCGCTGTCACAACATCTGCATACATATCTTCAAATCGTCTGCCATCAGTCTTTACAATAACATCTGCAGCGTCCTTATAAATGTCTTCTCTCGCCGCCATAAGTCCTTCAATCTTTTCCCTTAAGCTGCCGCCTGCAAGAAGCGGTCTGCTCGTATCATCAGATAATCTCTTTACAAGCTCGTCAACCTCAGTTTCAAGATATACAACCGTTCCAAGCTCCTTAAGAAGCTTCCGGTTAATATCCCTTACTGGAAGCCCGCCGCCGACAGATATAACACAGTTATCGCACGAATCCGCCAGCTCCCTTACAGCCTGTGTCTCCATATCCCTGAAGACATCCTCGCCCGATTCACTGAATATATCCTTAATAAGCTTATTATGCTTCCTTTCTATGTACCCATCAGTATCAAGAAACTCCATAGAATGCGCATTTGCAATCCATCTGCCAAATGTAGTCTTGCCGCTTCCCATGAACCCGATAAGAATAATATTATTATGTCCCTTATCCATTGATTCCAAGCTCCTTTTTAAGACGACTATATACCTCGTCAGCTTCCGCTTTTGTAATCTGGCAGTCATTCCATAATTCATAAGCGCTGACGCCCTGATAAAGAAGCATTTTAAGACCGTTATAAGCCTTTTTCCCCTGTGCCTTGACAAGCTTCATAAACATAGTTTCTGCCGGATTATATATAATATCAACGCCGACTGCTGCCTTCTTATAAAATGCCTCATCATCAATAACAACAGCCGAATCATCCGGATGAAGTCCGACACTTGTGGTCTGTATAACAACATAATCCTCTCCCGGAATATCTGCATAATCAGCGATATTCATAGGAATAACCTTATCATTGTTAAAATGTGTATTAACAGCCTCTGCTATAGCCTGCGCCTTATCAACTGTCCTGTTTAACAGATATACGCACTGTGCATCCTTGCTGGAACATAAAAATGTTATGGCTCTTGCTGCACCTCCTGCTCCCAGAATAATAACCTTAGAGCCTGCCAGTTCAATGCCTTCATCCTCAAGCTCCCTTGCAAGTCCAAGAATATCAGTATTATACCCCTTAAACCCTCCGTCAGTCCTCACAAGCGTATTGACAGCTCCTATAGCTTTGGCAAGCGGATCTATATCCACAAGCGTGTCAATAACCTCCGACTTATGTGGCACTGTGACATTAAGCCCCAGAATATTAAGACAGTAAGCACCCTTTACCGCAGCCGCCACATCACCTTTTTCCACTTTAAATGTAGTATATACCAGATCTTTTCCGGTAAGCTCTGCAAGGCTGTTGTGAATTGCCGGCGACACAGAATGTCCTACCGGATTACCAATCAGCCCGCATACCCTTGTTGTTCCTTTGATGTCCATAACTTAAGCTCCTTCAAGTAATTCTTTAATTACTGCTTTCTTCTCTTATAGAAAAACAATACAATCCATTCCAGTCTTCTCTTTAAGATAATCTGAATCTCTTCATGCTTATCAATAGGCTTTACAAGAACAGACATAATCCCTGCCCTGTTAGCTCCCCACACATCTGTAAAAAGCTGGTCGCCGACAAAAAATGTATTGCTTCTATCTGTACCCATCAGCTCCATCGCCTTAATATAATTAACAGGCGACGGTTTCCCTGCCTTGCTTACATACCTTGAACCACATGCTTTGGCAAGCGGCTTAACGCGCGGTTCTTTATTATTCGATATAATACATGTATCAAAGCCTGCCGCCCTTAACCTGTCGAATAAATCACTGCACCGCTTCGTAACCGGTGCACCATGCTCCACAAGAGTATTATCAATATCAAATATAATCCCCCTGTAGCCCTTATTATACAGCCCCTCATAATCTATATCATAAGCTGAATCAATATATATATCAGGATAAAACCTCTTAAACATAACCTTAAGCTGCCTTTCTTAGTTACTATCTACTTAAGGATTTTCTTAATCTCTTCCATAAATGAATCGACATCCTTAAATTCCCTGTAAACCGATGCAAATCTTACATAGGCAACCTCATCAACAGTCTTGAGCCTGTTCATTACAATCTCACCGATAGTCTTAGTAGAGATTTCCTTCTCACCAATATTGAATATCTGAGTCTCAATCTCATCCACCATACCATTAATCTGTGTAATGGATACCGGTCTCTTATGGCAGGATCTTACAATGCCTGCTGTTATCTTCTCTCTGTCATATGGCTCCCTGTTATTATCCTTCTTAATGACAATAAGAGGCATAGACTCAATCTTCTCATATGTAGTAAAACGCTTACCACATTCGTCACACTGACGGCGCCTTCTTATAGAGCTGTCATCAGTCGGTCTTGAATCTATTACCTTAGTGTTATCTTTACCACAAAATGGACATTTCACGCTATCTACCTCCTAACAATTAGTCCCTAGGAAAATAACTGTTCAGAACAGTTACAATAATTATGAATAAGCCCCGCCAAAATGTCAATCCTTTTAATGTCGATAAATCGAAAAGTAACTGTTCAAGGAGGCATTATGGCTGGATACAAGGTTGAAATATGCGGAGTCAACACAGGTGAACTTCCTCTGCTCAAACCGGCTCAGGCAAAAGAACTGCTGTTAAAGACAAAATCAGGAGATACACAGGCCAGAGAAGCATTTATAAAAGGAAACCTAAGACTGGTGCTTAGCATAGTCCAGCGATTTGGTCAAAGCGACGAAAACTTAGATGACCTCTTCCAGATAGGCTGCATAGGTATGATTAAAGCAATAGACAATTTTGATATGTCGTTAAATGTACAGTTTTCAACTTATGCAGTTCCAATGATTATTGGAGAGATAAAGCGTTTTCTTCGTGATAACAGCAGCATAAGAGTAAGCCGTTCCTTAAAGGACACCGCTTACAAGGCTATAACAACACGAGAATCCCTGATAAAAAGAAACCAGAAGGACCCCTCCATAACAGAGATTGCCAAGGAAATAGGTATTTCAAAGGCTGACATAGTAATTGCCCTTGAAGCGGTCACGCCCTCAATTTCATTGTATGAGCCTGTATTCAATGATGGCGGCGACACTCTCTATGTTATTGACCAGGTAAAGGACAAGAAAAATACAGAAGACCGCTGGGTAAGAAATATAGCCCTTAAGGAAGCAATTAACCGCCTTTCACCAAGGCAGCGGCAGATAATAACACTCCGCTTCTTCGACTGCCTCACCCAGACAGAAATTGCAAGGGATTTGGGAATATCGCAGGCACAGGTGAGCCGCCTTGAAAAATGTGCTCTTAAAGACATGAAAAGGCACCTTTGCTGATATCAGCCATATAATAATATAAACACACCTGCGGATACCAGCATGCGTCTATGTGAGCTTAAAGGCAAAACCGTCATTAATGATACTGACTGCTGTATTTTAGGATTTGTTGTCGATATTGATTTTGATCCTTCATCAGGCTGTATAATATCACTCATAGTCCCCGGTCCTGCCAGATTATGCGGACTGCTTGGAAGAGACTTTGAATATGTCATCCCTTTCAAATGCATCCGCACAATCGGACCTGACATCATACTTGTAAGCGTATGCCCTGACAAGGTTAAGCAAAAATGTATCTAAGCAGTATTGAAAAACGCTCCCCAATGCTATAGAATAGTAATATATATGTTTTACGGAGGCGGAATCATGAACAAGAAATATGTAGCTTATGTTGGCAGTTATACACACGAAAGCAGTAAGGGCATCCATATATATGACTGTGATGTTGCTAAGGGAAGAATAACAGAGCGTGAAGAGGTAACAATAGACAACCCGTCTTTCATTGCATTTTCATCTGATAAGAATTTTCTATATGCAATATGCGACCAGGGCGTTTCAGCATATGCAATATTAGAGGATGGCGGCCTTGAGCTTATGAATGTAGCTTCAATCAACGGAATGCGCGGCTGCCATATATGTGTCACAAGTGATAACAGATTCCTTATAGTATCAGGATATCATGATGGCAAGATTACAGTAATGCACATCAATGCAGATGGTTCAGTCGGATTTATAGCTGACGAAGTATTTCATAAGGGAATTGGAAGTGTCGCTGAAAGAAACTTCCGTCCTCATATAAGCTGGAGCAGCTTCACTCCTGACGAAGAGCTTTTATGTGTATGCGATCCGGGAATTGATCAGATTAAGCTCTATGAATTCAACCATGTGACAGGTAAGTTAAAGTTATATGATATAATCCGTTCACAGCAGGAATCAGCTCCAAGACAGATTGAATTCAGCCAGGATGGCAAGTTTGCTTATGTTGTATGCGAGATGAAGAATTATATCAATGTATATTCTTATGATAAGAACTCAGATAAAGACCGTTTTGACTTAGTACAGAATATATTTACTGTAAGAAGAGATCATAAGTCTAACAGTGCAGCAGCTAATATAACATTTGACAGCACAGGAAAGCACCTGCTCTGCTCTAATGCCGGAGATAATACTGTCACCATATACAAGGTTGACACTAAGACAGGAAAGCTTTCAACACTTAATTCACTGCCTGTCAGCGGTGATTATCCTAAATACATAAAGCTTTTCCCAGACGACAAGCATGTTATGTCAATGAATAACGAGGGTAATTCAATCACGATATTTACAGTAAAATACGATAAGGGACTTATAATAATGAATGGTCCTGAGCTTAAGATTTCAAAACCTAACAACATGATAATCAAAGAATTATAATTATTGATTCTTACACATCTATTTCATAAAAATAAAGGGCTGCCGATAAGTTTCGGCAGCCCTTATATTTTTAAGAATACTTCTCTTCACAATACTTACATCTATATACCTGCTTCTCCTCATCAGCAAGCACGAATACCTGCTTTAAGCCCTGCTCGATAGATGTGATGCATCTTGGATTCTTGCATTTGATAATATTAGTCACCTGCTTAGGAAGTGATAATGTCTTCTTATCAGCTATCTCTCCATTCCTGATAATATTAACTGTAATGTTATGGTCAACAAAGCCTAACACATCCAGATCAACAAGGTCAAGACCACCCTCAATCTTAATGATATCCTTCTTTCCCATCTTATTACTTCTTGCATTCTTGATAATTGCAACCTGACAGTCAAGCTTATCAAGACCTAAGTAATTATATATCATCATGGCCTTTCCTGCCTCGATATGGTCAAGGACAAAGCCCTCATTAAGTTCACCTACATTTAACATACAATTCTCCTCCTTATGCGTCCAATGAATCAAGTACCTTTGCTAATGACGGATTAACTACAGTATCCAAGCCAAGTAAAGTAAGTATGAGTGCCATTCTTACATATACACTGAACTGAACCTGCTTGAAATATGCTGCTCTCTCATCATTATCAACCTCAACTGATATCTCATTAACTCTTGGAAGTGGATGAAGCACATACATATCAGGTTTTCCAAGTGCCATCTTATCCTCATCAAGAATATAGAAATCCTTCATTCTTAAATATTCATCCTCACTGAAGAATCTCTCTCTCTGTACTCTTGTCATGTAAAGAATATCAAGCTCCGGCATAGCCTGCTCAAGATTTTCAACCTCAACGAAATCACAGTTATTAGCCTTAAGCACATCATCCCTGATATAATCAGGTATTCTTAATTCCTTAGGAGATATAAGAACAAATTTCACATTCTCATACCTTACCAGCGAGCTTATAAGTGAGTGTACTGTTCTGCCGAACTTAAGGTCACCGCATAATCCGATTGTAAAGTTATCAAGCGAACCCCTAAGTTCCCTTATTGTCATAAGGTCTGTAAGAGTCTGTGTAGGGTGCTGATGTCCACCATCACCTGCATTAATAATAGGGATGCGTGAATATTCAGAAGCTACCGTCGGAGCACCTTCCTTTGGATGACGCATCGCACAGATATCTGCATAGCATGAGATAACCCTTATAGTATCTGCTACACTTTCCCCCTTTGAAGCTGAGCTTGAAGAAGCCTCTGAAAAGCCTAACACCTGACCACCTAAGTTAATCATGGCAGCCTCGAAGCTTAATCTTGTTCTTGTACTAGGTTCATAGAACAATGTGGCTATCTTCTTTCCATCACATACATGACCATACTTTGATGGATCCTTTGAAATATCTCTTGCAAGGTCTAATAATCTTGTCAGTTCATCAACGCTTAAATCAAGCGGACTAAGTAAATGTCTCATAATAGAAAAGCCTCCGTGTGTATATTTAATTAAAAATGTAACTACTCTGTTCTGCTGTATTTCTCTGACTGAACCTTAATAAGCTCTTCATCATTAAAATAATCAATCTTCATGGCAGCCTTGACATCATTAAGAGTCTCCTGTGCAACAGCAAATGCAGCCTCAGTGCCTCTCTTAAGGATATTGTAAACCTCTGGGATATCCTTTTCATATTCATGTCTTCTTGCCCTGATTGGATCAAGCTCCTTGTTGATGACATTAAGAAGGAACTTCTTAACCTTGACATCTCCAAGACCGCCTCTTCTGTAATGATCCTTTAACTCATCAAGATTCTTATACTCAGGAAGGAATTCAGCAAAATCCTCATCACTGCTGAAGGCATCAAGATAAGTAAATACTGTGTTACCCTCAACCTGTCCCGGATCAGATACCTGGATATGGTTAGGATCTGTATACATACTCATAACCTTCTTCTTAACCTCCTCAGGAGTATCAGACAAGTAGATACAGTTGCCTAAAGACTTACTCATCTTAGCCTTGCCATCAGTGCCCGGAAGCCTTAAGCATGCCTTGTTATCCGGAAGAAGAATCTGTGGCTCAACTAAAGCCTCTCCGTATACAGAATTAAACTTCCTTACAATCTCGCGGCACTGCTCAATCATAGGCTCCTGATCCTCTCCTACAGGAACTGTAGTAGCCTTAAATGCAGTAATATCCGCAGCCTGGCTTATAGGATAGCAGAAAAATCCTACCGGAATACTTGCCTCGAAATTACGCATCTGGATTTCAGACTTAACCGTCGGGTTTCTCTGAAGTCTTGAAACTGTAACAAGGTTCATATAATAAAATGTAAGCTCTGTAAGCTGTGGAATCTGTGACTGGATAAATATATTAGACTTAGCCGGATCAATACCAACTGAAAGATAATCGAGTGCAACCTCGATAATGTTCTGTCTTACCTTCTCCGGATTATCAGCATTATCAGTTAATGCCTGTGCATCCGCAATCATAATAAAAATCTTCTCGAATTCGCCTGAATTCTGCAATTCAACTCTGCGCTTCAGCGAACCAACATAATGACCTAAGTGAAGTCTTCCTGTCGGTCTGTCGCCTGTTAAAATAATCTTAGACATAGCAATCCTTCTTTCATCCAAAAATTGTAAAAATTATATCATATTTTTACTCAAATAGCAAAATATAAAATCCATATTCGTCAATTATTTGCAATGATAATTGAAACCCTGCAATGCTCGATATCTTTATCCATTTCAGTCTGTATCTCACTCTGAAAGCTTCTGATTTCTTCAAATGTAGTGTCAGGAAAGAACGCAACCGTGATGTCAATATCCGCATACATCCCGTTGTAATGTGACTTAATACTTTCAAAGCTGCTGTATTCATCACTGTGTTTTATTAATACCTTCATGATTTCAAGCTGGTCCTTTTCCGGAAGTGTACGGTCTGTAAGCTCATTCACAGCATTTCTTACATTTCTTAGGCAGTACATAAGCAGCCCTATTGCAATCGCAATACTGAATAACGGAGAAACGAACCAGGAAACCGGATTGTCTCTTAAAAGCCATACAATCAGAATTGATACCAGTGTGGTAATATCAAAAAACAGCACACCTACAGTCGCAAGATATTCGCCATTAGCAACACTGGACGGATTCGCATTCTTTATCTTTCGCTGTTCGCGTTCAAATGCGATATCTACCAGTACATTTATTACTTTAAGAACGACTACATATATCAGCAGATCACTTGGTCTTTTCAAATTAATAAGCTGCATTATAGAGATAACCAGAATAACTAACAGACCACCAATCTCTATGCTCTGGCAGAAAAATGTTGTCATTGCCTCAAGCTTTCCGACTCCGTAATTATATTCATAACGCAGCTCCTTACTCATCTTGCGTGACTGCACAACCACAATTGCATCACTTACAATATTGCCAAGAGAATCAACGAAATCCAGCCATGTCAGAATAGAATGCGACATCATGGCTGCAATCGTCACAGCTATAAGATTAGGTAACTCTGTCAAAAAAGAAAGAGAGCTTAATTTTTTCTGGCTATTATATGCTTCCTGCTGTTCCATAAGTGCACCTTCCTGTTCTGTCTTAATTATCCCCATTGCATTTCTTTTTATCTATGAAATGCTTTATCAGATGTGAAATCCCATATATAACAAGCGCTCCAATAATTGCTCCAGAGCTGTCAATCAGCACATCCTTTACCTGTGCGCTTCTTCCCGGCACGAAAAGCTGATGGAATTCATCTGTGGAAGCGTATAACGCAGCAACACATACCGAAATAATAACATTTTTTAATCTTACCACATTAACCGTAACCGCCCCCAGCACCAGACCGGCAAGCAGTGCATATTCTGTAGCATGCGCCGTCTTTCTCACTGGATGGTCAATCACCTGTGCCATGTGAAGCTGCTGCTGCTCACTTAAATCATCAAATCCCGGAACGAACACCTGACACACCAGCATTCCAGCTTTAAGGCTCTGCTCTTCTGATTCATTCCCCGGCTTTGCTGAAAAAGAAAATATAACTATCATCCATGTAACTGCAAGAATTGCAAAAACAATTCTCCTTACACTATACACCTGTTTCATCAGTATCCTCACTTAAAATATTTTTGCATAGACATCATTATACATGCAAATGTGCTTTCTGCAAATACATATTGCAAAAAACTGTGGCAGGCTAAAAGCCTTACCACAGTTCATGCTGTTATTAATAACTAATTATTTAATTTTCTCTTTTTGCTGATGATTCCAACTACTCCTGCTCCACTTAACAGAACAATCATAATCCACATCATAAGTCTTGTCGCATCTCCTGTCTTAGTAGATGTACCTGACTCTGTATTCTGTGCCTCTGATACAGCCTGTGAAGAAGCTTTTGAAATATCTTCTAAAGACTTAGTCTCAGAATCGGCTGGCTTTACTTCCGACTTATCTGCATCACTGTCAGTGTAAACAATTGCATATGTTGAAAACTCGTCAGTATCAAATGTAATCGTCTTAGCATCTGCATTCCATCTGCTGTTAACTGTTTTTACTACACCATTATGCACACGGACAATCTTATATTCCCTCTTCTTGTTGTTATCAGTCAATATAAGCTCTGATGGAATATTAATTGTAACCGTAATTACTTCCTTAGCTTCTGATACTTTCTTTTCATTCCCAACAACATTTCCGTTCTTATCCCTGACTGTCAGCAGTAATGAAATGTCTAAGCACATTCCCATCTTTTCATCTGCCTTAAATGAAGTCTCAATAAGCTTCTTATCTGCTTCATTATCATCTGTTGCCTTCTTTACTGATAAAACAATGTCTGCAGAACCACCATCATTGACAATCTCCTTCTGCTTTTCATCCAGTGATTTCTCAATGAGCTTTTCCATATCAGCCTCAGCCTTGACACTTGGAGCATCCTCTGAAACAACCGGCTTGATTGATGTCTTATTCTCTGATGCTGTTGTCGTTGTTTCTGTGGCTGTAGTTGTTGTCTCTGCTGGTGTTGCAGTTGTTGTCTCTGCTGGTGTTGCAGTTGTCGTCTCTGCTGGCTTTGCAGTTGTTGTCTCTGCTGGCTTTGCAGTTGTTGTCTCTGCTGGTGTTGCAGTTGTTGTCTCTGCTGGTGTTGCAGTTGTTGTCTCTGCTGGCTTTGCAGTTGTTGTCTCTGCTGGTGTTGCAGT
>CAVKBP010000088.1:0-10614 GCA_963654395.1 Ruminococcus sp. CAG:382 | reverse complement strand
GTATATATATGGCTGAAGCTCCGGCTTTCAACGCATTTATAATAGCAATATGCGTATCCGTATAATCCTTTTCCCTCGGATAAGTCTTAATATCTGTGTCTTTATATTTATCAAGCAGCACAGCCTCCACCGAATCATAATCGCCAAGAATCATGTCCGGTACAAGCCCAAGCTCATTAATATACTTAAGTCCGCTGTCCGCCGCAATTATATATTCCGCATTAAGCGTCTTAATAAATTCTTCCGCCCAGCCTGTGTCAAGGCTTCCACCTGTTACAATAAGTGTTTTCATATTCTGCTCCTCACTCTGATATAAATGTTATAAAATTATATATCATTATTACATTTTTTTCCATCTGCTGCTGATTGTTCTTTCTTTTTTCACAATTATAACTTATAATACTGAAATTGATATCATATACAAAACAAGGAGGACTATCATGCCTGAGAACACAGACAATATTATTGACGAAGCACCTGAAGAAAACTCTCTCCTTACAGGTGGCAATCTATATGAAAGCAACACAGACAAATACAAGGACAACTTATCTTCTGCAATCACATTTTTCATATGCGGTGGAATAGGTATATTACTTATGATTCTTAATGATGTTGGCATAATCAGGATAATATCTAAATCTGCACCATCATTTATTTTTATCAACATTGTCCTTGGTCTTTTATTTTTAGGATTCATTGCAATAGGTGTCTGGTCTTTAAAATATTCTAACAGAATCAAAGCAATTGCAAAAAAGGAAAACGAAAAAGCCACAGATGTGCTTAACTGGCTTGATGACAATATAACAACAGAAGATATTGAAAATTCTTATTCAGATGATATTCAGGAAGAAATGAAATATTTCAACCGCACAGCTTATGTTAAAGAGCAGTTAGCTGCACAATTCACAGAGCTGACAGATGAAGAAGCTGAGAATTTCTCTGAACAGTTTGTTGAAAAAATGTTCAATTAAAGCAAAAAGGGCGTGTGAAAAATTTTTGTTTTCACACACCCTTTTTTATTTACTATTAGTTATTAGAAAGGAATTCATCAATTCCCTTAGCTCCGGCTTTTCCTGCACCCATGGCAAGAATAACTGTAGCTGCACCTGTAACAGCATCTCCTCCTGCATATACACCTTCCTTAGATGTCTTACCAGTTTCTTCCTCTGCTACAATACATTTTCTCTTATTGATATCAAGTCCCTTAGTTGTTGAAGAAATGAGTGGATTAGGTGAAGTACCAAGTGACATGATAACTGCATCTAATTCCATAACAAACTCTGAACCCAGTATCTCTACAGGTCTTCTTCTTCCTGAAGCATCCGGCTCGCCAAGCTCCATCTTAACACACTTCATACCTGTAACATTACCCTTGTCATCTGTAAGAATCTCTGTCGGGTTAGTAAGAAGGTCAAATATAATGCCCTCTTCCTTAGCGTGATGTACTTCTTCAGCTCTTGCTGGAAGCTCCTCCTCACTTCTTCTGTATACAATATGAGTCTCTGCACCAAGTCTTAATGCTGTTCTTGCTGCATCCATGGCAACATTACCGCCACCAACGACAGCAACCTTTTTAAATTTAGCAATTGGAGTATCATACTCATCCTTGAAAGCCTTCATAAGGTTGCTTCTTGTAAGATACTCATTAGCTGAAAATACTTCATTAGCATTTTCACCAGGAATGCCCATGAATCTTGGAAGACCTGCACCAGAACCGATAAATACGGCATCAAAGCCTTCCTCTTCAAGTAACTGGTCGATTGTCATTGACTTTCCAATAACAACATTAGTCTCAATCTTAACGCCTAACTTCTTGACATTCTCTACTTCGTGAGCAACTACTGTTGACTTAGGGAGACGGAATTCTGGAATACCGTATACTAATACACCGCCTGCCTCATGTAAAGCCTCAAATATAGTTACATCATATCCCAGCTTTGCAAGGTCTCCGGCACATGTAAGTCCTGAAGGACCAGAACCGATAACAGCAACCTTCTTATTTTTCTTCTCTGTTGGCTTTTCTGGCTCAACATTATTTTCTCTTGCCCAGTCAGCTACGAATCTTTCAAGCTTGCCAATTGAAACTGACTCGCCCTTGATTCCTCTGATACACTGGCCTTCGCACTGTGTCTCCTGTGGACATACACGGCCACATACAGCAGGAAGCGCACTTGACTTACCAATAATCTTATATGCTTCCTCGATATTTCCTTCCTTTACCTGATGAACAAATGCTGGAATATCTATAGATACCGGACAGCCCTGAACGCATTTTGCATTCTTACAGTTAAGGCATCTTGTTGCCTCTTCCATAGCTTCTTCCTTATTATATCCAAGACATACTTCATCAAAATTCTTATTTCTTACATCAGGAGCCTGCTCTCTGACTGGCACTTTCTTCATTACGTCCATTTTGAAATCCTTCCTTTCTAATTACACTGTCCACATCCGCCATGATGTGTATCGCCTTCCTGAAGCTTAAGCATTGCTCTTCCCTCTTCAGTCCTGTACATGGCGCTTCTCTTCATAGCCTGGTCAAAATCCACAAGATGTCCATCAAATTCTGGTCCGTCAACACATGCAAATTTAATCTCATCTCCAACCTTGAGACGGCATGCACCACACATACCTGTTCCATCAACCATAATTGGATTCATGCTGACAATTGTAGGAATTCCAAGCTCCTTAGTAAGAAGGCATACGAATTTCATCATAATCATAGGTCCGATTGCTACGCATAAATCATAATGCTTTCCCTCTGCAACAAGGTCTTTAAGCACATCTGTACCCATGCCCTTTCTTACATAGCTTCCATCGTCTGTTGTTATGTAAAGATTGCCGGCTACAGCCTTCATCTCATCCTCTAAGATTATAAGCTCCTTATTCTTGGCACCAACGATAACATCTACATCTACACCATGCTCATGCATCCACTTAACCTGTGGATATACAGGTGCTGTTCCAAGACCTCCGGCGATAAATACAATATTCATCTTCTTTAATTCTTCAATATCCTTGCTGATAAGCTCTGAAGGACATCCAAGAGGTCCGACAAAATCTTCAAATGCATCTCCTGCTTTAAGATGTGACATCTTCTCAGTAGACGCTCCAACTATCTGAACAACTATTGTTATAGTTCCTGCTTCTCTGTCATAATCACAAATAGTAAGTGGTATTCTTTCTCCCAAATCATCCATTTTTACAATAACGAACTGGCCAGGTTCACAATGCTTAGCAACTCTGGGAGCTTCAACATCCATAAGGAAGATCTTCTCTGCTAACTTCTCAGCCTTAAGAATTTTATACATTACAATTCTCCTTTCAAAAAGTAATATTATGAAGTGCGTAAGCACTATCAACCATTAGTATTCTGTGGCAGAATAACTGCCCGCAGTACCTGTAACAGTATACACCTTACCGCTTGATGTATCAACGCCATAAAGACCTGCTGTTGAAGTTGAACCATTCTTTATGACATCATATCTGATTATATACATTTCCTTGTCGCCAACTGAAGCCTTAGTCTCATATACAAAATTTGCCTTTGAACCATCTGCTGCTACGCTTTCTGATTTAAGCACCCTTTTCTCTATTAATGTAGACTTAAGCTGGCTTTCTGCCTGGCTGAATGTATATTTATTCTTAACCTCAACATTATAATTCCGCTTTACAACCGGACTGCTCTGATTATGTTCATTGATTATAATAAATGAAACCACTGTATTTCCAACTGGCATATCAAATTCGCCTGTATACTCTGTCGATGATGCAGAAGGAGTTGAACCATCTGTCGTATAATATGCCTTACATTTATCCGGTATATTATTAATCGTAATTTTCTCACCTTCTGAATATTTACCTGATGCCGGACTGACATCCGGTGCGTCCGGTGCGTCATATTCAATAATATATTCTAATTCTACAACATCACTGCACACACCGATTGAATCAATTGCCACAGCTTTGATTTTAGTAGTTCCATTCTGGATATCTATGGCTGAACCATCATATAAAGTGCTTTTCTTCGTCGGCTCTGTGCCATCAGTTGTGTAATAAACAACTGCATCAGTGTCACAGGTGAACTTAAGCTTTATGTTGTCATCATACGAACCTGACTCCTTCGATGGAACCGGTGCATCCACCATATATTCCTCAATTGCATCTTCGCATGAAGTATTTTCATATTTTCTTATAAGCTTAGTTAAGCTATCGCCATCTTCATTTTTATAATAAATACCAGCAAGCGATTTCACAGCATTCTCATAATTTTCATCATAAGAAAGGATATCCTTTAATATGTCAACCGCGTCACTTTCATCTCCTGCACTTTCATAGCATTTGAACAGGGTATATTTCAGTTCAAGGTTCGTCTTGCCCTTAGCGTCCTTAGATGCTTTGGAGAGCATATCTGCGGCATCTGCATAATTGCCTTCTTCATATAGCTTCATTCCGTGATTATAATAATAGTCATATGTCTGTTTTTTCTTCTTAGATGAAGCCACAGCTATTATTATAATAATCGCAATAACCACAGCCGCCGCAACAGCAGAAGCAATAATAATTACAGGCTTTTTGTCTGCATGCTTCTTTTCAGGAGTATTCTTTTCGATATTATTCTTCTCAGCAATATTCTTCTCAGAAATATTATTCTTTTTCTCTTCTGACTTACCCTTTTTTTGTGTTCCTAAGAATTCGTCATCCTCTGATACTAAGTTATCAGAAGATAACAAGTTATCTTTCGATAACTGGTTACTTTTCGATATTATTTTATCTTTCGATAACTTGTTATATTCCAATAACTTGTCATCTTCCAATAATATGTTATCTTCCGATACCTTGTTATCTTCCGATAACTTGTTACCTTTTAATAACATGTCATCTTCATTATAATTATTTTTTTTATTATTGTCAGCATGCTTAAGCATTTCCTCTGAAATAACTGGAACAACCTGTGTCTTTCCATAGTTTATATCATTAATGCTCTGCCTTTTCTCTCCGGTATTGGCAGGAACACCAGCAAATGCTTTAGCAACTGTAGTCTCTTCGTCTGCCAGCTTCTGTAACGACTCTGCTATTTCATCCTCCAGACTTGTGTCCTTATTAAAATCGTCTGCCATTGTAGACCTCCATGATTATATATAGCATTCTGATATTACCATATTAAAATGTTTTAATCAACAAAATAGATTTTTATGATTTTTATTTTTGTTTAACTGAATGTACACATTTTGCACACAATTAAAATGTATATTATCTTACAGATAGCAAAGAGAATTCTTTCTATCTCCCCCTCATATTTTAAAAGGAGATGTTTGACCGCATCTCCTTTTTTCATATCTATTCAATTCTATCCAATTACCGGAGGCTTGTTACTCTTACAACACAACTGAGCGTCTTGCCATTTACGACTGCCGTTACTGTCGCTGTACCAGCCTTCCTTCCTATGACTTCTCCGGATGAAGAAACCGTGCATACCCTTGGATTGCTGCTTCTCCATGTTATACTATCCGTTGTTCCTATAACATCAAGTGTATATGAATCGTACTGTTCAAGCGTTATATTGGCTCTGCTGATAGCAAGTGAATGTACTGTACAAGTTGATTCAACACCTGCAGCATCACTTATGACATATACATCCGCTGTTCCCGGACCAACTGTTGTGATAACGCCATTGTCATCTACAGTAACAATACCTGTATCTGATGAATACCACTGATATGAATCGGTATTAACAGCCGGTCTTACTATAACAGACAATTTTCTTGACCTTCCGGTGAGCATGTATATATCCTTGGAATTAATCCTTAGAGAAGATATATTCACTCCAGGAGTAACATAAACCCAGCATATACCTTTTATGTCATTGCCATCCTGTGATGTTGCTGTTATCTTAACCTTTCCGCTGCTTAATGCAAATACCTCACCAGCTTCATCTACTGTAGCTATTGATTCATTAGATGAAGTCCATGTGACAGATTTCACTGTTGCATCCTCCGGATAAATATTTGCAGTAATCTTCTGTGAATCCCCGACCAGCAGTCTTACCGTACCCGGTTCTACATCTATTCCAGTTACAGGATTAACAACCTTAACGATACATGTTGCGCTGACTCCGCTTCCATCCGCTGCTGTTGCTGTTATTACTGCATTTCCAACGCCCTGGGCACTTATGTTACCACTGCCATCTACATAACATACACTGTTATCAGAGGATGACCATACAACATTTCTGTTCGTTGCTGTATCGGCTGATACCGTAGCAATAAGCGTTCCGGTTGCGCCTACATTCATAAACTTATCTGTTTCACTGAGTGAAATATCTGAAACATATTCTTTTACAGCTATTGTACAGGCTGCTGTAAGCTGGCACTCCTCTGTTGTCACCTCTATAACACAGCTTCCGCCCTTCAACGCTGTTACCACACCATTTTCATCTATTGTAGCAACTGATGTATCACTGGACAAATATGTCACCTTTTTATTCTCAGCATCTGAAGGCTCTACTGTTGGTATGACAGCATATTTGGCACCTACCCATAACTCCTGATAATCCGAATTAAGCTTAATGCCTGTAACTGGCTGTGTAACAGTGACAACGCAATATGCTGTAAGTCCTGTATCTGTATTAGTGCATATTACGGAAGTTGTTCCGGCTCCTGTAGCAGTCACCTTACCGTCATTTTCCACCTTACATATATCTGTATCACGGCTTTCCCATGTTACTATCTTATTATCAGCATTCTCCGGCAGGCATGTTGCATTAAGCCAGAATACCTGTCCCTTTCTTACTGTTATATCTGTAGTATTAAGAACAATAGATGTAACCGGCTGTCTGACATATATGTTACACATTGCTGTTACGCCACCATCTAAGGTCTTGCACAGAATTGTTGTGCTTCCAGTTCCTACAGCCTCAACAAGACCATTAGAATCGACAATACATACATTAGTATTAGATGACTCCCAGCTTACTGTTCTGTTAGTAGCTGTAATTGGAAGAACCTCTGCTGTTATTCTTAACCTGTCGCCTTTTGACATTATCTCGTCTGTATAATCAAGTTTAATTGTCTCAACAGGAATGCTTATGACAAAGTTACATGTTGCAAGAAAAGCACCATCCTCTGTCTTACATACAATTGTACAGAATCCCGGTTCAACAAATGTAACAAGTCCGTTCTCATCGACCTTACATATTGATTCATCTGATGATGACCATGTAACATTTCTATTAACTCCATTGCCAGACGGCAGTACCGTTGCCACAAGCTGATACTGTCCGATTGCCATTGTAGATTCCACAGTTGTTGAATTAAGCACAATTCCTGTAACCGGCTCCCTTACATTGACATCACATGTGGCTACCTTAAGACCATCTTCAGTAATTACTGTGATTGCAGCCTTACCACCTGATACTCCCTTAATCGTTGCCGTATAACTGTCACCCTCAACCGTTGCGACAGATGTGTCTGATGATGACCATAATACATTTGAATTAGTAGGTCCTGCAGGATTAAATAACAACTGTACTGTTCCTGTACTTCCTCTGTCAATTGAAAGAGTAGAAGGATTAATAGTCACCTCTCCAACAGGCGTCGTTACATATATAACACAGGTTTCTGATTTGACCACACCATTAATATTCTGTGACACCTTAAGATGTACTATACCAGCAGCCACGCCTGTTACTGTAAGTACCCGTCCATCATCAGATTGTGATATTTCAACTAAATTATATGTAGGAACAACACCTGCCGCATCAGGCTGGTTAGTAACAGTATAGGTTATCTGATCCTTGGTTGGATTGTTAGTTACAAGTGCTGTTATGTCAATAGAGCTACCTATATTGACAGAGGTAGAAATCGTATTTAATCCAAATCCGTCAATTACAGTTATTTTATAAACAAGCTGGCATGAAAGCCCATATACCGAATATAATTCATCCTGCACCCTTGTTGCATATATAGTCGCCGTTCCAGCACCTACAGCCTTTACAAGTCCGGTAGCTGAATCCACCTGAAGAACTGTATTATCAGATGTTGACCATGTAATCTCTGATGCAATGGCTGATGTAGATAACTGTAATTGGTCGCCTACATTCATATTGCTCACTTCATTTCCCATTTTCTTAAATGGAACAACAATATTAACTGTATCTCTTGTAAACCACGATTCATTGCCGCCTACATCTAATGTTGTGAGTCCTGCACTTACAGTAGTTATACCTGCATGTGCACCACATACTGTACCGGCAGCCACAGTTGCAATATTAGTATCCTCTGTTCTATATACTACATTAGACTTTGTAGGATATACAACATTAGATGGAAGCTCTTCGTATGAGAATTCCTCATAATCCTTATCTGATAAAACCATGTATTTTGTTGAAGCGTCACTGTTCAGATGTGTTATAAAATGTCCCTGTGTATTAGTGACATTCTCTTTAAATTCAACCTCTGACCTTACTGTAAATGTGTAAGTAAGCGGGCTGATTCCGCTTCCATCAGCAGTCCTTGCAGTAACCGTTGTAGAACCACCACCAATTACTTTAAGTATTACCTTTGATGAATCACGGTAATACATTTCAACAACTCCGTCGGATTTAACCTCTCCACTGGAATCATTAGAAGTCTCTATGAAAAGCTTATTACTTTCACATGTATTGGCTGTGATTGTAATAAGATCTCCTTCTTTCATTAAATCAGCCTCTTCAAGAGTCTTGTCCCCTCTTTTTCTTTCAACATTAACATTGATAGGAACATACACTGCTGCTGTTGATGTTGCAAGAGGATTATCATATACAACTGCACCATCATCAGAAAACTTTTTGGAATGATATGTTGCAGTTATTGTAGCCGCACCTGCCTTATTACCATATACTATAGGATTAGTTGTACCTGATATATTCTGCAGATATGCATCACCCTTGCCTGTATTTACAAATTTTACTACATCATAATCCTCATCAGATATTGTCCATTCAAGTCTAACCGGACTGGCAATACCATTATTGGACGGATTAGCTGAATCATAATACTCTTCATCTGTACCTGAAAGATTGGCATGGATTACTGTTGATGTCTGTCCCTGTGCAACGCTTGACTGTGCAGGCGTCAGATTTAACGAAACGCTTGAATCCGCATTGGCAAATATAAGTACACCTCCGCATGCAATTCCTGCGACCAGCACAGCTATTGCTATCTTCCATTGTAATTTCAGCCGCATAGTAATCTGCTTTATTTTTCTTATATTTTTCATATATATTCCCCACTTTTAATATTTAATAAAAATAAAGTTATTTATGTCATAATTTTACAACCCAAAGTAGATTTTTTCAATACGATATACAATATTTTCCTTTTAAATTTTTTTCGCAGATTAGCTGTCTGCGCCCTGCACAGCCAGCACGCGGCTGTCGCCGCTTATAAATAAAAAAATGCAGATTATGCTGCAAGCTAGCTTGCGCATAATCTGCATTTTTTTATTTATAATCTACTCGTAGCTTACGCGATCAATTTTGTACTAAATGCATGTCGAAGCCGCCGAAGCTGTCTTTGAAGTAGATTGCTTTTAATCTGCCTTCTTTGATTACTCTTGAATCTTCGTCGAATACGAAGCCTCTCTTTTCAAGATGATAGATTGCTCTCTCGATATAGTTAGTTGCGATAGCAATGTGTCCGTGTGTTCCGCGTCCCTGCTTCTTCATGATTTCGAAGCCTGTTCCTGAGAAGATTGAGCTGTTTCCGACTTTCTTAGGGAAGCCAAACATTTTCTCTAATGTGTCAGCAAGTTCTTCTGCCTCTTTAGCGTCTGCCATATTCATACCAATATGACGCATCTCAAAGCCTAACATTGTGTCAACAGCTTCTCTTGTGAGATTCTTAATTCCTTCAAAATCTCCTGCTGCAACCATGTCTTTCTTAACCATCCATGAACCACCACAACATACAATCTTGTTGAAATCAAGGTATGACTTAAGATTTCCTGCATTAATTCCACCTGTAGGCATGAACTTCATATTAGTGTATGGAGCTGCCATAGACTTAATCATGTTAAGTCCACCTGCTGCTTCAGCCGGGAAGAATTTAACAACATCAAGTCCAAGCTCAATAGCAACCTCAACATCTGAAGGATTGCTTGTTCCAGGAACAATTGGATATCCCTTGTCCAGGCAGTGCTTAACAACCTTTGGGTTAAGTCCCGGACTTACGATAAATTTAGCACCTGCATTCATGGCTCTGTCAGCCTGCTCCGGGGTAAGTACTGTACCTGCTCCAACAACAAGCTCTGGGAACTTCTCTGCCATAATCTTAATAGATTCTTCTGCCGCTGCTGTTCTGAAGGTTACCTCTGCACATGGAAGACCACCCTCAATAAGTGCCTTTGCAAGAGGCTCTGCATCCTTGGCATCATCAAGTGCGATAACCGGAACGATACCGATTTTACTAAGTTCTTCAATTACTGCGTTCATTATTCGTTCTCCTTAAATTAAAAATATTTACATTTATTATAGGATTGCGTTATTCTTTTGTCAAATGTTGTAACAATTTCTCATATTTTTCGTTACAGTTCACTCGTCAACTTGTCAATGAAAAACCGATGGTATAGACTAATCTT
>CAVKBP010000087.1:0-10681 GCA_963654395.1 Ruminococcus sp. CAG:382 | reverse complement strand
CAGATTTACAACATACTGTTTATTATGTTGTAAAACGCGCAGTATTCCCTGTATCAGCCTTGTTAATCCCAGTACAGCACTTTCCCATTAACATTTTCATATCTTATCCGAACCAACTATGACCATTCCCATCATGTCTAACAGCCTCTGATGTTCCTCGCCGGTCGATTTTATATAGATTCTTGTTGTTGCCAGATTGGAATGTCCAAGTACATCGGCTAGAAGTGCTATGTCTTTCTTGATTTTGTAGAAGCTTCTTGCGAAGAGATGGCGCAGGTTATGTGGGAAAACTTTACCTTGTGGTACTTTCGCTTCCTCACACAGATTATTTATTTCGCGCCATGTGTTGCTCCTGTCTACCGGTTTTCCTGTTCTTGTACGGAATATGTGTCCAGTTGTAATTTCATGTTTCTTAGCATACTGCTTCAGAACCTTGATAAGCTCCGTCGGGAACATGATTTTGCGTACCTTCCCCTTGTTATACACATCTGCTGAACCCTTTAATAATGATTCTACCGTGATGTACACTAGCTCGCTTATACGGATTCCTGTGCTTCCTAATGTCTGTATGATAAGCGCAAGTCGCTCATTTCCACTCTCCCATGCCTTATCTATCAGTCTCTTATATTCGTCAAATGTAATCTCTTTATCCTCTGTCTCGAATGCCTGCTGTTGGATTTTTATTGCATTTATATGAAGCTCGTGCCAGCCAAACCGTCCGCAGAAGCCATTAACAACTGTGAGAAATGAGTTAATACTTCCCGATTTATACCCGCCGCAGCCTTCAAGCTGTGCCTTGTAATCAATCAGCAGCTCCTTGGTTAATTCTCTGCCTGCCAGGAATTTCTGCAGCTTTTTAATATCCCTTAAGTATTTCTCAACCGTGTGTTTACTTTTTTCATCACGTACTAAGATTTCTCTGTATTTTTCAATCAACTCATCTGTTATCTCTCTGTTTTCCTGTACATTTGTATTATCCATAATCGTATCTTCCTTTCATTCATGGTGGTTACATTTTACTCTTCCAGTAAACAACAGCCCATGAGTATGTTTTTCTGGCACACTCATGGGCTGTTATTTATTATGCTCTTTTCACTACAGCTTTTTCCCCTCGGAATACAATTCCGACCTTGATAATTGCAGCTTTTGCGTATCTCCCGAAAAAATGGCTTGACTGATGGAGATAGCGGCATTGTTCTGGTTAGTGCGGTTTAAAATCTCTTTCTCGTACACAAATGCAATTTCTTTATTAGGGATTGCTACATCACACATAAAATTCCCATCATTTTGTGGGTAGACTGCCGCAACCTTCAAGTACCCTGCAACAAGCAGGAAGCTATATATACTATAGGGATTATTCTGTATTTCAGGGTAAATGACACTGGTATCAATGTAGGTTGTAATTTTCTCACCGCAGAGCAGCTTATAAAGGTCTTCTGTGGTTTCCGGTGCAGCCGACGAAATGATTTCTCCAATGATTTCGTTGCTGCATGTAGACTGCCAAAATGCTTTGGGAAAGCACTTATCTGCAATGTAATTAATCACTGACCACGGGTTGAATATTTCAGTATTACCAAATTGATACCCATCATACCAATCGCAAATCTCCTGATATTTTTCTTTTTTTTCATAATAGCTCAGAATATTCTTCACTTCTTCTTTCGTAAAGCCAAAATATTCGCTATAGCTTTCGTCCAAAATCGAATTGATTTTCAGATTATTCATGCCACTAAAGATACTTTCTTTAGCTACGCGCAGAATTCCTGTAAGAAATCCGAAAGCCAGATGTGAATTATCTTTAAGACCTCCTGAGAAGAAATTTCGCATAAAGTTAACGATTTCTGGGTAGAAATTGCAATTATGCCCCTGCTGAATCGGCGTATCATACTCATCAATAATGATAATGCACTCCTTGCCATAGTGCTTATGCAAAAGCAGTGACAATAGCTGCAATCCCATCTGGCAATCGACTTCTGTTGCGCTGTCACCTGCAAGACGATGATACTGTTCTTTTTCATATGTGGTCAATACAGAACTATTTTCCAGTTCGTTATGCCGCATGAATTCTAAAGAAATCAATATGCGGATTTTCTGAAAAGTTTCTTCCCATGTCAGACATTTCACATCTTTAAATGTCAGAAAGATGACTGGATACTTTCCTTGATGCCGTGTATAAAAATCGCCGCATTTCCATATCTGTTTATCCTTAAAATAAACCGAAGTATCTTCCTCTGTTCTCTCAAAAAAGACACGAAGCATATCCATATTCAGCGTTTTGCCAAAACGCCGCGGGCGGGTAAAAAGCGACACCATTGGCTTTGTGTCAAGAAAATCACGGATTAGCAGAGTTTTATCTACATAGTAGTAGCCAGTGGTCGCAGCTTTAAAATCAGAGACTCCGATTGGCAAAGGCTTCTTTTTGGCGTCTAAATCTTCGGAAACTGCATTTACCGGAATTCTCCAGTTTCTGCCATCTTTTACAGCGCCCGCAAGCTCTCCCTGTTTGCACATCTGTTGTACTCTACGGATTGTAATCCCCAATTTTTCAGCAGTATCAGCGCAAGATAAATATTCCATAACGCACCTCCAAATGATATTCTATTGTAAGTATATCCCGCATAGCGAAATAAATCAACTTGGATTTTCGTTTTGATTTCGCTTTAATTTCGCTTGAAGTGAATTTCCTTAGGAAGCATTTTCTAGTACAGCATTTCATGAATAAGTGACTCCAAAACACAGAATGTTTTTTGCATCTGGCCTTATTCTGGCATGTAATTCTTTTATTGTATTGGCTATTTTAATATATCCAGTTATTTATTATTATGCAAATGTTCTGAATTATCACGAACAACTAAAGTATTACAAGGAGGTCAGGTATGACAGCTAATTCACAGTATGAGTTAAATAAAGGTCTTGCACAGATGTTAAAGGGTGGAGTTATCATGGATGTTACGACTCCGGAGCAGGCAAGGATTGCCGAAGCAGCCGGTGCATGTGCTGTTATGGCACTTGAAAGAATTCCAGCCGACATCAGGGCTGCCGGAGGTGTTTCGCGTATGAGCGATCCTAAGATGATAAAGGGTATCCAGGAGGCTGTAAGTATTCCTGTTATGGCAAAATGCCGTATCGGTCATTTCGTTGAGGCGCAGATTTTACAGGCTATTGAGATTGACTATATCGACGAGTCCGAGGTATTGTCTCCTGCTGACGATATGTATCATATTGATAAGACACAGTTCAAAGTGCCTTTTGTATGTGGTGCGAGAGATTTGGGTGAGGCTTTGAGGAGAATTAATGAAGGTGCGTCTATGATAAGGACTAAGGGCGAGCCCGGAACTGGTGATGTTGTACAGGCTGTTCGCCACATGAGAAGGATGAACTCTGAAATCAGGAAGATTACAGCTATGCGTACAGACGAGCTTTTTGAAGAGGCTAAACAGTTACAGGTTCCGTATGACCTTGTTCTCTATGTCCACACTACCGGAAAACTCCCTGTAGTTAATTTTGCTGCCGGCGGTGTCGCAACTCCTGCAGATGCAGCACTTATGATGCAGTTAGGCGCTGAGGGTGTATTCGTGGGTTCTGGCATATTCAAGTCCGGAAATCCGGAAAAGAGAGCCTCTGCTATCGTCCAGGCTGTTACTAACTACACTGACGCTGCACTTATCGCTGAATTATCTGAGGATTTAGGTGAGGCAATGGTTGGCATTAATCCAGATGAAATCAGATTAATCATGGAAGAAAGAGGCAGATAGAATGAAAATAGGTATACTTGCCGTACAAGGTGCATTTGTTGAACACGAACATATTATTGAAAAAATCGGACATGAAGCAATCGAAGTACGCCAAAAAAAAGACCTCACAGGAATAGACGGCATAATTCTGCCTGGTGGGGAAAGCACTGTGCAGGGACAGCTTCTAAGGAAGCTTGACATGCTTGATGACATTAAAGCTATGATATCAGACAGTCTTCCTGTGCTTGCAACCTGCGCTGGTCTGATTCTATTGGCCAGTCACATCGAAAATGATGACAGTGTACATCTGGGTACGCTTCCTGTCACCGTCAGAAGAAATGCCTACGGCAGACAACTAGGCAGCTTTGTAAGGACAGCGCCCCTGAAGGGCTTCGGTGAATTCCCCATGACATTTATCCGTGCGCCTTATATTTCGTCTGTCGATGATAATGTTGATGTTCTTGCAACTGTCGATGGCAGAATCGTTGCAGTGCAGTACAACAACCAGCTCGGTCTGGCATTTCATCCTGAGCTTTCAGAGGATACAAGGCTTCATGAGTATTTCATATCTCTCTGCCAATAAACAACAGCCCATGAGTATGTTCTTCCGGCACACTCATGGGCTGTTGTTAAATATTTATTATGCTCTTTTCTTTTTTTGACGCTTCTTAGCCTCAATCTGAAGATAATACTGCTGATTCTGTGCATTACTCCGGTGACAAAATAACAACCGATAGCTGATTATTCCTTAAACAATCCTTATCATCCATGAAGTCCTGCTGACTGGCGTATCATATCCTCAACAACAATATCATATATCTCGCCGATTGTGCTGCAGTACTCCAGCACCTTCCACGGCTCGTTAGTGTGAAAATGTATCTTGATAAGATCCTCATCACCTGCTGCAATCAGGCAGTTTCCCTCAAAATGCTCTGTAATATAATCAGCGATAACATCCTCATCTAAATCCTCATCTCTCCTGTCAATAAGAAGCTGCGTATCATAACGATATGCAAACTGATCATCCTCAACATCTACGCTATGTATATCTGACATAAAACAATCCTCCATATTCTGTAGCTATTCCGAACCATGCAAAATGCAAAGCATTTTAGAGGTCTGCTCCGGACAGCTACAATTTTATCTTATTATGCGGTAAGCTGCACGCTCCTCCAGCCGGCCTGTGACATTATCTCACATATAAATCTTAACTTCAAGCATCACATTTTTTCATATGCAATTCTTGGCGTGCCATCTTTTACATATATAGTTCCACATTTTACAAAACCATTCTTCTCTATTACATGCTGCATTATCGCATTATCCTTGTGAGTATCTATCCGCAAATGTTTTATCTTCTTCCCGCAGAATTCTACTGCTAATGACAACACACCATGTACAGTTCCATCACTTGCAACTCTGTGTATAGTTCCGTAAGTTTCATCAGAAAGCCAGTGCCCGTCTTCTATAACTGCATATGTGGCATCCTCTCCTATATGAAAATAAAACACACCGTGCACAGCGTCTTCATTGCCGCTTTCGTATATTACATAAAGCTGTCCACTCGAAATGTCTGCATTAACAATCTCTTCTGATGGATTATTATTCTTCCACTGATTCGGATTGCCATGCTCTGCCATGAATTTCCTCGCATACGCATATATATCCATAATGACCGCTTTGTCATGCCGTTCTGCACATCTTATCTTATATTCCATTACAATCCTGCACCTTTCCATTCTCGTCAACGATATCAATTAATTCCATGTTAAATCTTATCAATCAATGTGAATATCTCTTGCATATCTGTATGATATAATCTCTCCCTGCTTTGTAGATATATATCCATTCTCTTTATGCGAATAATTAGATATATCTACAGAACCATATCCGTTAAACTTCTCATATATTCTGTCCAAAACTTTAATCTCATCATCCGAAAGAACTCCCGATTGCATATTAACATCTGGTACAACCTTATGTTTCTCATATCCATTGTCAAATTCAATCTCGATATGTGCAATATTATCTGCTGACACTGTTCCAAGCAGCATATCGAAATTCTCCGGAACAGGACCATATGGCAGATGTATATATCTCATTCCTGATATTGACACACCATTTTCCTTGTAATACAGCATATCAGAATAATTAAGCAGCTTCATAAGTTTAGTTTTAAGAAGCTCCTTTGACCTGCCGGCGAAATATAAAATCATTGCACATACTTTATCATAATTAAATTCTGTAAATCCATTATCTTCTGATGGGGCTTTATAAAATATCATGTCACTTATTCGTTTTCCTGTCTGACATTTTCCATTCTGCTGCAGCACATCTATTATATTAAGCAGCTTATCTCTATGCTTGTCGTCAAGCCCAACCTCATTCTCCATTATATACTGCTTCATATTCTCAGGATTTTTTAAGAACATCAGCATGCTGTTATGCGCCTTATCCTGAATAGAGCCATTCTCATATCTGAATATGGTCTTATCTCCCCAATTAAGCAGTCTTGCCATAGCTCTTTGACTTAAACCATACTGTTCTCTGATTGCTTTGATTTCTTCTGGCAATAAAAGCTTATGCTTTCTTCTGTATACATTGTATGCCTCAACCAGAGTGGCATTATCAAGTTCCTCACAAAAAAACTCCTCTCCACAATCTGCACATACAAGCACTTTCGCTGCAACTTCTACCCTTTCCCCACAGACATCATAGGATTCCTTCTTTGTTATAATCTTAGTATCAACTTCTTTTCCACATTCATCGCAAAACTTCCTCATCACAATGACCTCCTGCCATATCAATATTCATCTTCATGAAATCCAAGACATTTAAGAACTTCTGCATTGTTTTCCTTAACAATCTTAAGTTTGATATAAAACTGTACTCCATTAACAATCCTCTTAAATTCCCAGATATCACCCGGTCTGTTAACATCAAAATCCTTCTTAGGACCTTTATAATAATCGCCAACAACCAGACCTAAAATTTCACTCTTAGCATCAGTAATTGTTATTCCATATCTTGCTAATGACTGCATGTTCTTTCTTCTAGGAACAAAATCATATCTTCCTTCAGATACCAATTTCTTTGCTTCGTGTAAAAACCTATTAATATCATCTATATTTCCCAATAATGTCCTCCGTATATATAATAACCTTCAACTGTAGCGCTGTCAATATTTTATTGTCATATGACCGCATATAATCTCTTTATGTACATTTAAAATATATCATAAATCTATATCGTTATCAATATTCAAGTTATATTATTTTTTATCAATATATCTATGCATATTTCAAATCCGAATTCCACCAATATTTTTTCTCTTCCTTCTCATATACACAAGCATCCCCAGACACAGCACAATCTGCACAGCCGATGAAGACGGCGTAGCAAGTCCTATCTGGAAAAGTGTTGCCCCACTGATACGGCTCACCACATACGCAATCGGAATTCTTACGCAGAATGCCCCCACCAGCCCCTGAATCATAACAAACAGCGTCTTTTCGCAGCCATTAAAATATCCAGTCATGCAGAAAAGAAATGGCGTAAGCATGCAGTCAATTCCATATGCCTTAAGATAGCTGTGCGCCTCTGTGATAACTCCGGCATCCTTAGAGAATATGCTGCTTATCAGATTACCATGGAAGAACGCAAGCCACGCCATTACCACTCCTACAATAAATGCTGTGATTATTCCGGTAAACAGTGCCTTTCTCGCCCTCTCCGGCTTCCCTGCGCCCATGTTCTGCGCTGTAAATGCTGACATAGACTGCATATATGCAGATGGTATAAGCATAATAAATACGCACACCTTTTCTGCAACGCCAACACCAGCCGAGGCGGTCACCCCAAATGAATTGACTATCGCCTGTATCACGAGAAATGAGGTTCCCACAAGAAATTCCTGCAGTCCTACAGGTGTTCCAAGCTTTAACTCCTTAAGGACTATATTTTTATTAAAATGTACATCACATTTTTTCATAACAAATGGAAGCTCTTTTCTGCTTATTATCACAAGCGATATAACAACGCTTAACGCCTGTGCAAATACAGTAGCAATTGCCGCACCGGCTGCTCCCATTCCGAACACTCCCACAAGAACAAGGTCTGCCACAATATTAGTTATACATGCAATAAGCACCGTAATAAGCGGCGTTCTTGAGTCTCCGATTCCCCTGAATATGGCGCTCAGCACATTATAAGCAACAATAAATAACGCGCCGCCACCGCATATCCTGATGTAAGCACATGTCTGTGCAAATGCTTCTTTTGGTGTATGAAGTACATTTGCAATAGGCGCAGTAAGCGTTATCATAATTACCATCAGAATAACGCCGACAACTGCAAACAGGCATATCCCGCTTCCGATAACCTTTCCTGCTTCCTGCGGCTTTCTCTCTCCAATCTTTTCACCGACTAAGATTGTGATTCCCATTGAAAGTCCTGTTACAATATTCGTAACCGTCTGAAGCAAAAGGCTTCCTGACGCTACACCTGATACATCATTAGTCCCTGCAAATCTTCCGACAATAAGCAGGTCTGCCCCGCCATACAATGCCTGTAAAAACAGGCTGAAAAATACTGGAATTGCAAAATAAAGCAGGCTTTTAAATACATTTCCACTGGTTAAACTTCTCGACTTCTCCATGTCTGTCTCCTCCTGATTCTCATCCTTTTGCGGTTCTTTGTGCAAGCATGGTTGTTAAATTTCTTGCGTCTATTCTCATCGCTCTTTTTTGCGCGAGTAGCTCAGATGCCAGAACTCTGTTCTGGCATTGTCGCGGTGCTCCTCGAATATCCTCAAGAAATTAGCAACTCATGCAAGCATGGTTGTTAATTTCTTGGGAATATTCTCATCGCTACTCGCGCAAAAAAAGCTGGGTAAGGGGCAATTTTACTTGCCGCCTTATCCAGCTTATCATCTTTTATCGAATGACTTAACCCTCCGAACGCGCATGTGTATTGTAAGGGATTAGGTGTGAATTGTCAACAGGCTTTTCCAATTAATCCCCATACAGCGCATGATAGACCTTAAGATATTTCTCATCTCTGTCTTTGGTTGCAGTCTTATCCCTGCCATCTGAATAATCATAGAATCCTTTTGCGCTCTTAACGCCATATTCGCCTGCCTCGAAATGTTCCTTAAGAAGTTCTGGTGGTTCTTTATCATCACACAGATCTTTCATAAGATACTCGCTTATATGATAGAATGTGTCAAGTCCGCCAAAATCAGATACCTCTAATGGTCCTAAGCAGGCATACCGGAAACCTAATCCGTATTTCATGACATCATCGATTCCTTCCGCTGAAACAACGCCCTTCTTGACAAGGTCAAGTGCCTCTCTTAAAACCGCGAACTGAAGCCTGTTTGCTGCAAATCCCGGTACATCCTTATTAACAATTACCGGTTTCTTTTCAATCTTTAAGCTCAGCTCATATATGTCCTTCGCAACCTCATCTGTTGTCACATCACCTTTGATAATCTCGATAAGCGGGACAAGATGCGGCGGATTAAACCAGTGCATGCCTATGAAGCGCTCCGGCTTCTTTACAGCTTGTGCAAGTCTGTTAATTGAAAGCCCTGATGTGTTGGTTGTTATAATTGCACTATCGCTCACAACAGCCGATAATTCCTTGTAAAATGTGTCCTTAATCTCTACATTTTCAGTAAGATTCTCTGCCACGAAATCACAGTCCTTAAAGCAGTCCATAGATGTTGTATATGACAATGAACCAAGCAGCTTATCTGCTTGCTCCTCTGTCATGTTGCCTGATTTAACAAGCGTATCAACATTTTCTTTAATCCTTGCTTCTGCCTTCTTAAGGCTCTCTTCCCTGTGATTATACAAGGTTACCTTGTTAAAATACTTTGCATAAATCTGCGCCATTGAAGAGCCCATGGTTCCTGCACCCGCAATTACAATGTTATTGATATCCATAAACTTACTCCTCCTATCCACATTTATTCTGAACGCCCTGTAAATATCACTTTACCAGTGTTCCACAATTCTGCTGTTTTCTTAGCTGCTGCCAGCCTTTCATCATCATTATTAAAATTAACCGGTGTAGACTCACATCCACAATCCATGCACATTACATAATAAGAATGATCTTCCTCTTCTAGTATAGATGGTCCAAAACACCTCGGACAATCCTGTAAATCAATCATTTCATAAATTTCCATTTTGCAGCTCCTCGTAATAATATTCTGATTCTTCCGAATGCAACTTCCTTAATTTTACATTCTCTAATGAGTAAAAATCAAGTTATAAATTAATTTTTACTCACCTTATCCATCAATTAACATAATCAAGGCATCCGCATATAAATCTGCCATCCAATTTAAAGTTATGTCATCAATTTTTCTTAATTATATAAAGTCAATTCACTCATATCTCTGACTTTGTTCGCATTTCAATTAATATTATTTACTTTTGGCGACCATGGTGTTATTCTTAGCACCGTTTTAAGGAATCAAATACGAGAGACGACTTGGAACACAAAACATTTATAACCAGAAAATCAACAGCCAAGGGCAGAAAAAGGATAGTGTGAAAAATCTTTAATTTTTCACACGCAAGATTTGTGCTTGCGCACAAACTTGAGATGCTCTTAAGAACGAGCAAAAATGGAGGATTAATATGTTAAAGACAACACGCTTAGAATCAGACTCAATTGGAACATTGGAAGTACCAGCAGATGCATACTATGGTGTTCAAAGCTTACGCGCAAAGGAAAATTTTCCTATAACTGGTATCACAATGAATAAAACATTTATCAAAAATCTGGCAATGATAAAAAAAGCTGCTGCAATTACTAACTGCAATTCAGGCAGACTTGACAAAGATGCAGCCAGAGCAATCTCCCAGGCATGTGATGAGGTTATAAACCACCAATTTGATGACCAGTTCATAGTTGACGCTATTCAGGGTGGTGCC
>CAVKBP010000086.1:0-10802 GCA_963654395.1 Ruminococcus sp. CAG:382 | reverse complement strand
AGCCAAATCTGACATTTGGCTCGCGATTCCTCCGGCACTTTGTGCCTGCGGAATGGATGATATTATGAAGAAAAGAAAAATATTAATACTGGTCTTTCTGGTGCTGCTTGTATTAAGTGCGGCAGGTACCGCAAGAATACTTGTTACTAAAATGGACAGTACTATTGAAGAAAATGGAAAGCTGAGCATGGAGGCTGTCGTTGAACAGATACAGCAGACATATGAGCTTCAGGTTGAAAGCTATTACAGCCGCCTGCGTGTGATTGATGACTATGTGGCGCAGGGGAATAGTGAGGTTCTTGGAAATGAGGATATAAGGAATTTCCTTAAGAGCTGGCAGGAAGAAACCGGAGCGCAGATTTTCTTTATTAAATCTAACGGAGCAGCGATATCTGTTGATAAGAAGGGCAGCAGGCTTGAGATACCAAGCACACTTCTTATGGATTTGAAAAAGAACCAGAACATTGCCAAGCTGATATCCTACAATGACGGAACGAAGACGGAAAGCGGATTCCTCATGGCAATACCTTGTCAGGAATATGAGATTGACGGTGATGTCTATGCGGCAATCGGAGCGATAGTTGACCGTTCAAAGATGGATTCAATATTAAAGCTGTATGCGTATGGTGGAGAGGCATACCTGTTTATGCTGGATGCAGACGGAGATGTTATCTATACGAACCAGCAGGATGACAAGCTGTTCCAGAATTACTCACTGCTTAAGCATCTTAAGAAGGATAATGCATTATCGGCAGAGGAGGCAGAATTCTTACAGAATGAATTCAAGGAACAGAATAATGGTATAGAGCTGCTTGGCGGAGATATGGCATATTATCTCGGATATTGTCCGATTGCCAACAATAACTCAATGCTTGTCTGCATAGTTCCTAAAAGAACTGTAGATAACACACTGCTTGCTTATCAGAGAATGGTACTATTGACTACAATGGTTATGGTAATAGTCATACTTCTGTTATTTGCAGGGCTGTTCTTTTCTATGTCAAGAATCAGCATTGCCAATCAGAAGGCAAGATACGAGAAGAAAAATCTTGAGCAGCAGAAGAAGAATATGCAGGAGCTTGAGAACCTGAATAAAGAGCTTAAGGAAGCACAGTCTGTCACAACGCAGGCTCTGCAGGCGGCTGAGACAGCGAATAAGGCAAAGACAGATTTCCTGTCAAATATGTCACACGACATAAGGACACCTATGAATGCCATTATCGGTATCACTTCACTGATTAAGCACGATGCAGGCAATGAGGCTAAGGTGTTAGAATACATCAGGAAGATAGAAGTATCCTCACAGAATCTTCTTGGAATAATCAACGATGTACTTGATATGAATAAGATAGAAGCCGGAAAGACAACGCTTAACTATGCGGATTTTTCAATCTATGAGTTTATTCACGATATCGAAGTCCTGTTCAGGCCGCAGGCAGACGAGAAGAACCAGACATTAGAGATAATCACAGAGAACATACAGCATGAATGGCTGAACGGCGACAATGTACGCCTTGTCCAGATATTCAGTAACCTTTTGTCAAATGCGGTGAAATATACGCAGGATGGTGGCAGGATACAATTCTATATTGAAGAAATCCCTGTGAAGCTGTCAGCCTACACAAGATTCAGATTCCTTGTAAAGGATGATGGAATCGGCATGGAGGCAGACTTCAAAGAAAAGATATTTGACGCATTTACAAGGGAAGAAAGCTCGCTGACAAATAAGATTCAGGGAACCGGACTTGGAATGGCGATTACCAAGAATCTTATAGATATCATGGGTGGAACTATTGATGTAGACAGTGAGAAAGGCAGGGGAAGCTGCTTTGAAATCCTGCTTGACTTAAAGATTGCAGAAGAAAAGACAGCACTGCCTAAGCAGAATGGCATTGACGATACACAGGATGAGATTGTGCTTCAGGGAATGAGGTTCTTATGCGCGGAGGATAATGAGCTGAATGCAGAAATCCTAAGGGAGCTGCTTAAGGTGGAAGGTGCAGAGTGTACAATCTGTGAGAATGGCGAAAAGGTTTTTGAAGAATTCGGACATTCAAAGCCTGGCGAATATGACATGATTCTTATGGATGTGCAGATGCCTGTGATGAATGGCTATGAGGCAACTAAGGCAATCCGTAGCAGTCAGCATGAGCTGGCGAAGAGTATTCCGATTATCGCGATGACTGCCAATGCATTTTCAGAGGATATACAGGCATCACTTGTTGCAGGAATGAATGCACATGTTTCTAAACCGGTGGACATGAAAGCCCTTAAAAGAACGATTCAAAACATATGTTCTGGGCGGGGGGGGAAGACGGTTAATCTGAAAATGGATTGATTAATGCGTAATTTACGAGATTAGTATTGTATAGAAGAGGAAAATGTTTATGAATTATATTGTTATGGATCTTGAGTGGAATCAGAGTGCTAATGGAAAACAATTTTCTGAGGAACATTTTCCTTTCGAGATTATCCAGATAGGTGCAGCTAAGGTCAATGAACAGTTTGATATTGTGGACGAGTGGCAGTGTATAATTAAGCCACAGGTGTACACGAAGCTGCAGAACACAGTTAAGAAGATTCTTGGAATTACAGAGAAAGACCTTGATAACGGAACTGATTTCGTGTCAGGTGTTTCTGAATTCCTTGAATGGTGTGGAGATGATTACGCATTTGTTACATGGGGAAGCATGGATATTACTGAATTAAGAAGAAATATGAAATACTATGATGTCCCGGAGCATTTTCCGAAGCCGCTTCTGTATTATGACCTCCAGAAGCTTTACAGCATTAATTTCTCGGACGGAAAGACACGGATGAATCTTAAGTCAGCTATCGACGAGCAGGGCATTAAGGGTGATGAGCATTACCATTCAGCCATGAGTGATGCAAGATACACAGCCATGATTATGAAGAAGCTTGATTTTGACAGGGTTAAGAAGTTCTGCAGCATAGACACATTTACAATTCCTGACTCAAGGAAGGACGAGGTCTACCTTAATTTCGGGACATATGAAAAGTATGTATCCAAGGGCTTTGCCACGAGGGATAAGGCGGCAGGCGACAGAACTGTACGCTCCTGCCGGTGCTTCTTATGCGGAAAGCCTATGACAAGAACGGTGAAGTGGTTCGCCACTAATTCCAAGAGCTATTACGGACTCTTCACATGTGATGAGCATGGACTTGTCAAGGGAAGATTCAGGATTAAGCAGTGTGATGATGGCAGATACTTCGCCATAAGGATTATGAAGCGCACTGACGAGAAGGGTGCGCTTAAGATATACGAAAAGCAGATAAAAGAGCGGGAGCACAGGCGCAGAAGGCGTCAGGCGGAGAAGAACTTGGGATAGTTACAGCGTTTCTTTTATTTTTGATGTACTAGTTATTAAGAATGCTGTATTAGAAATAAGAAAAAGGCATGTCAGCGATAAAACTGACATGCCTTTTTTAGTACAAGATAACTGCTTGGAGACAAACTCCGAAAGCTATGCATTTTGTTGGTGTGGTGTAGCCGTCAATAAATTTCATAACATTTACACATTTAAAACATTAGTCCGTAGATTACTGCCAGACCAAGTATTATCTGGACTATCGTGAATCTGAATACTACCTGTGTATCTGACCAGTCCTTGTTCTTTCTCATGTGGTCATGGATTGGTGTCCTCAGATTCTTCATCAGGCTGATGTGAAGGAATCTTAAGAACGAAACCTTGATAAGACCAAGTCCGCCGTCAAGGATAATCACAAGCGCCATCGGGATGTAGAGCAGCGGTGCATGGAGCTTTAAGAATGTAAATGCGATGAATATTCCTATAGCACGCGAACCGGCATCACCCATTAAAAGCCTGCTTGGTGAAGCGTTGAACCACAGATAACCTAAGATACACACAATCATGATAAGTACGGTGTGGCTGTAAACTGCTTCGATATTGAACGATTTAAAAAGCACATACACAGAGGCAAGTGTTACAACTGAAAGTGTGCCGCATAAGCCGTCAACACCGTCTGAGCAGTTGGTAACATTGATGCTTACCCATATGAGTATGATTATAAGTATTGCATATATAACCGGATTGAGTGTAACCGTCTTTCCAAGGAATGCAATGTCAAATGTGTTCGGATTATAATGCAGGTAAGTAACTGCCGCCATTATTGATATGGCAAAGTCGATAAGACCTTTCTTTAAATTGCCCCATGGTGATGAGGCGCTGTCATCAAGGTAGCCGCTGAGCATTGTAGCAAGCACAAGTATCAGATAAATGATAAGCTCTGCGCTTAAGCGCACGAACAGGACACATGTGACAGTGAATGTCAGAATGAAAATTATGCCGGCGCCCCTTGGCTTTCCGACTGATTTACTTCCGTTGATTGCATAAGCTCTTCCGGCATCTCTTGGAAGAAGATTTTTTCCCAGCACAATTGCAGCGATTGTTAATGCAAATGCAAAGATGATGCTTACAAATGCGATGATGTTGGTATAACTGCTGTTGACAATGTAGTATATCATAAGAATTTAATACTCCCTTTCATCTTTCTAACTGATATAGACGCATTTATTCCAATGCGGTTTACAGTATAACATAATATATGTGAATTGAACATTTTTTTTGCTAAGGAAATGTAGTAATTAATTGGTTAATGTGGTAATATACTATTAATTAATGGGATATCTGAGGGACCCCATGTGTGTCGTGTAGGATAACAATAATATAGCGGAGGATTTTATGAAGAATATGCCAGAATACGAGCAGGTTGCAATCACAGAGCTGGATGCATATCTTTTTGGACAGGGAACTCATTATGAAATATATAATAAGATGGGTGCGCATGTTGCAGTAAAGAATGGAAAGGCAGGAGTGTATTTTGCTGTGTGGGCACCTGCAGCAAGAGAGGTCTATGTTATAGGAGAGTTCAATGAATGGAATGCCTATGGCTATGACATGAAGAAAATTTCAGAGGGTGGAATATATGAGCTGTTCATACCGGGAGCTAAGGCTGGGGATATGTACAAGTATCTTATTATTTCACAGAGCGGGGATGCGCTTTACAAGGCTGATCCGTATGCGAACCAGGCACAGCTAAGACCAGAGACAGCATCTATTGTCGCTGACCTTTCAGGATATGAGTGGAAGGATGCTGCATGGGTGGACAAGAAGAAGAAAGAGGATCACCTCAAGGCACCGCTTTCTATCTATGAGTGCCACCTTGGTTCATGGAAGAAGAAGGATGACGGAACAGAGGATGGTTTCTATACATACAGGGAATTAGCACCAGAGCTTGCCAAGTATGTTAAGGATATGGGTTACACTCATATTGAGATTATGGGAATTGCAGAGTACCCATTTGACGGATCATGGGGATATCAGGTAACAGGCTACTATGCCCCTACAGCAAGATATGGAACACCTAAGGATTTCATGTATTTCGTTGATTATATGCATGAGAAAGGAATCGGTGTTATTCTTGACTGGGTACCAGCACATTTTCCAAAGGACGCACATGGACTTGCCAACTTCGACGGAAGCTGTGTATATGAGTACGCAGATCCTAGAAAGGGCGAGCATCCGGATTGGGGAACCAAGGTATTTGATTATGCGAAGAATGAAGTGTCTAACTTCTTAATTGCTAACGGAATGTTCTGGGTGGACAAGTTCCACATTGATGGTTTGAGAGTAGATGCAGTTGCTTCTATGCTTTATCTTGATTATGGCAGATCTGATGGCAACTGGGTTCCTAACAAATATGGTGACAACGGTAATCTTGAAGCTATCAGCTTCTTGAAGCATTTTAACAGTATGCTGAAGAAGAGATTTCCACAGGCAATTACTATAGCCGAGGAATCTACAGCATGGCCTATGGTAAGTGGTGATCCGGACAACGGCGAGTGTCTTGGATTCACATTCAAGTGGAACATGGGATGGATGCATGACTTCCTTGAATATATGAAGCTTGATCCATATTTCAGAAAATTCAATCATGGCAAGATGACATTTTCACTTATGTACGCTTACAGCGAGAATTTTATTCTTGTGCTTTCACATGATGAGGTGGTACATCTTAAGTGTTCAATGCTTGGAAAGATGCCGGGCGACAGAGAGGACAAGTTCAAGAATCTCAAGCTGGCATATGCATATATGTGCGGACATCCCGGCAAGAAGCTTCTGTTTATGGGACAGGAATTCGGTCAGTGGAATGAATGGAGCGAGAGCCGCGAGCTTGACTGGTATCTGTTAGAGGATGAGAGCCACAAGGAGCTTAAGAACTTCACTAAGAAATGTCTTAAGCTTAACAAGAATTATCCTTGCCTGTATGCTACCGACTACAACGACGGCGGCTTCAGATGGATTAATGCTAACGACAAGGACAACAGCGTATTCTCATTCATGAGAATCAGTCCTGATGGAAAGAGGAATCTGCTCTTTGTACTCAACTTTACACCGGTTGAAAGAGACAGCTTCAGAATTGGAGTTCCATTCAAGACTAAGTATAAGCTTGTGCTTGGTGATGACGAATCTCATCAGAAGAAGTTCCTTACAGCAGTTCCGGGTGACTGCGACGGATACCAACAGTCGCTGCTAGTTGACCTGCACCAGTATGGCATAGCTGTGTATGAATTTAATGGTGATGTGTCTAAGGTTCAGCCTTGGAAGATATAAGAAAATAGTGTGAAAAATCAAAGATTTTTCACACGCAATGAGATGCCTTGAAAAGCAGGCAAGAATGGAGATTAGAATGAAATGGGAGCTGGTTTGGATGGTGAGTCTGAATCAGCTTCTTTTTTATTTTCGACATATTCATGCGTTGTTATTGTTATTTACAGGGGGCTTTAGCGCTACTGGGAGATAGAGATAATTAAATTTTTGATGGATAATGTTGTAGTAATGTTAAGATAATGTTTTAGCAATGTTGGCTAATGTTTCAGATCTATAGAGCATTTGATAATAAGCGCAAATGTGTGATTTTACTGGGCTGTAATGTTATTGTAATGTTGTGCAATGTTTGATAAAGTTATGTTAAGAACATTATTGTTGGAGGAGATGTATGAGAATCAAAGAATTATATCCCGATGTTATAACAGAAGATTTATGTTATGAATATAAAGCTGTATTAAATAATGATAGCCCTATTAAATGGGCAAAAACTCTTATTGGGTATGCAAATGATAAGGGTGGAACGCTATTTGTGGGAGTATCAAATAACGGAGAAGCCTTTGGAATTAATCTCGATGAAGTCGACAAGACGAAACTATTAATCTCAAGAATTAACGATAGGCATATTTTTCCACATATTAAGATTTCTTATATGATGAGAAGTGTTGATGATAATGCGGAACATTTCGTATTGGCAGTTAAAGTTGCTCCGGCAGATTCTGTAATAAGATATAGAGAAGGAGATTACAATGAAACTGTATTTGTGAAGGGAGATGGTAATGCTACTCCTGCAACACCAGAAGAAATTATCGCTCTTTCAAAGAGAAAATATGGAGTAGATAATGAGACAAGTGAGGTCATATATACTGATGGTCAATGGTCAGAATATCTTAGCCTCTGTAAGGAATACAGACAAGATAAATCAATGCCAACAGTGAAGGAATTGCAGAATGAAGAAATTGTTTCAAAAGACGGATATGCGAAATCAGGATTTATCATGTTTTCTGACAATTATGATAAAGACGATACAATGATATGTTGTCGATTGTGGAAAGGTAAAAATAAGACTGGAACTGTTTTGGATAGCAACAGATTAAGAGGCTCAATTGCAAGAGTTTTTGAAAATGCACTCAGTTTCATTGAACGGAATACCAAAACTGGCTGGGTAAAAACGGAAAATGGAGGGAGAGACGAAATTAGATCATACCCAAAGGAAGCTGTAAGAGAGGCATTGGTAAACGCTATTGCACATAGAGATTATTCTATTTCTGGAACACAAATTGATGTTGACATATATTCAGATAGGATAGAAATAGTTTCACCGGGATCATGGCTTCTACCTAAAGATTATAATGAGTATCCGTCTGGCTCAATACCATCTATCAGGCGAAATGCTATTATAGCGGCTTGTTTAGATGTGGCAAACCTGATGGAGCGAGGAGGAACAGGTTTTCAAACAATGATTGAGTCTTACAAATCTAGTCCAGTGGAAATACAACCAGTAGTATCTATATACCCGGGATTTTTGAATCTAAGATTATTTGATATGTTATATAAGGATGAAGATATAGAATTAGATTTTGGGAGTCTTACTAGTAAAGAAAAGGTTAAAGCCATTCTAAAGATGGAAGGACCAAAATCAGTAAAAGAACTGCAGATGTCTCTTAACTATCGAAGTAGAAGTAGATTTTTAAATGAAGTTATAAATCCACTCATGGAATCTGGAGAAATTTATAGAGATGGTAAACCAAAGTCACCAACTGCACTTATTAAAATGAAAAGATAACGAAATTAGATTTATGAACAATCAATATGAGATTATATTAAGAAATGAAAATAAAACAAAGGAGTGTTTATGGCAGAGGTTGAAAACAGCAAAGATTTGATTAGTGTGTTATGGAGTGGAGCAGATATTCTCCGTTCTAAAATGGATGCGAATGAATACAAGGATTATCTGCTCGGAATTGTATTCTACAAGTATTTATCAGATTCTTTTCTGATTAAGGTATATGACCTGATTCATGATGAGAAGCCGGATAGTTTAAAGACAGCTCTTGAGGCTTACAAGGAAGCACTTAAAGATGAGAGTGCAGAGGAATTAAAGGAGCAGATTAAGGCAGAGTGCCATTATGTGATTGAACCGGAACTGACTTATACAAGCTTTGCTGATGCAGCCAGAAATAATGCATTTAATCGTGAACAACTGCAGAAGGCATTCAATAATATCGAGCAGAGCAATTCTCTTTTTGCAGATTTATTTACAGATATTGACCTTTATTCTAATCGTCTTGGAACTGGAGAACAGAAACAGAGTGATACTATTGCCAGCCTGGTAAAGGAGATAGATAAGGCTTATCTGCTTAATTCTGATGCAGAAATTCTAGGAAATGCATATGAGTATTTAATCGGACAATTTGCATCAGAAACAGGTAAGAAGGCAGGAGAATTCTACACGCCTCAGGCTGTGTCTAAAATTTTAACTAGAATTGCTATAGCTGGACAGGAAGATAAAAAAGGTTTGTCAGTATATGATCCATGTATGGGTTCAGGCTCGCTTCTTCTGAATGCGAAGAAATATGCGGCAGAGCCTGATTATATCAAATATTATGGACAGGAACTCAATACATCCACATATAATCTGGCGCGTATGAATATGTTTCTGCATGGAATTATCCCTGAAAACCAGGTACTCCATAATGGTGATACACTTGATGGGGACTGGCCAACAGGAGAAGAGAAAGATTTTAACATGGTACTTATGAATCCGCCATATTCTGCAAAATGGTCTGCAGCGGCAGAATTTTTACAAGACGAAAGATTTAGTGATTATGGTGTACTTGCACCAAAGACAAAAGCGGATTATGCATTTATACTTCATGGTCTTTATCATCTTAAAAGCAACGGAACAATGGCGATTGTATTACCCCATGGGGTGCTTTTCCGAGGTGCTGCAGAAGGAAAAATCAGAGAAAAACTCCTCCGCTTGGGTAACATATATGCGGTAATTGGTCTGCCTGCCAATCTTTTCTACAATACATCTATTCCGACCTGCATAGTGGTATTAAAGAAACAAAGAGATGACAGGGATGTCCTGTTTATCGATGCATCACAGAAATTTGAAAAGGGTAAAAAGCAGAATGCCATGACAGATGAGCATATCGAAGCTGTTATGGAGCTTTACAATAACCGACAGACAGTAGACAGGGAAGCCTACCTTGCGAGCTTTGAAGATATTGAAAAGAATGATTTCAATCTCAATATTCCCCGTTATGTTGATAATCTCGAGGAGGAAGAAGAGCTTGACTTAGACGAGCTTTTAACAAATATGTCTAATACTGACACTGAGCTTGAAAAGACACAGGCAGAGTTCATAACGCTTCTGAAAGAACTCACATCAACTGATGAGAAGGTCGCAGCTTCATTAAACAATTTGATTGGAAAAATGGAGGGCTGATGAGTATGGGAAAACCCCAAATAAGATTTAAAGGTTATACAGAAGCTTGGGAACAGCGTAAGCTGGGGGATGTGGCGAAATTCAAGCAGGGAATTCAGGTGGATCTGGAAAGACAATATACTGAAAATGCAGATGGCAGAGAGCGCTTTATCAGAATTGTCGACTATACCCAGAGCACAGAGGATATACGCTATATTGATAAAACCGACAATGCAAATTATGTAGATGAGAAAGATGTTGTAGTTGTAAGATACGGTGCATCAGCAGGCTTTGTAGGCCGCGGTATTACTGGGATTATTGCAAATAATATGTTCACTATAAACCCATTAGAAGGGCTGAATAAAGAGTATTTATACACATATATGAAGCAGAAGAAAATGTATAATTATCTCAATTTAAGTAATGGTTCTTCGGCTATGCCAGCTATAAATTTTGGCATAATGACTTCATTAAAAATTACTTATCCAGGTATAGAAGAACAGCAGAAAATCGGAGAGTATTTCTCCAACCTCGACTACCTCATCACTCTTCACCAGAGAAAGTGTGAAGCAACAAAAAAATTGAAGAAATACATGCTTCAAAAGATGTTTCCACAAAATGGTAAGCTGATTCCAGAAATTAGATTTTCAGGATTTACAGAAGCTTGGGAACAGCGTAAGCTGGGAGATGAAGCGATAGAAATATTGGCTGGTGGTGAC